>DCGZ01000122.1 GCA_002314675.1 Fibrobacter sp. UBA1765
AGTTCAAGCCTCGTCTATCCCGCTAAAAGACCTTCTCTTTCGAGAAGGTCTTTTTGTTTCTTTTTTTTTGTTGAATGCTCTTTTGACGATCCACTATTTTTCAAACAATCCATTTTCACGTACGACCTCTAAAAATCAACAAAAAAAATAAAATCCAACAACCTAACTCATTGATTATCAACGATTTACGAGCCATTTTCAAAAAGCACTTCTTTCACCACTTCTAAAGTTTGCTAACTTGCTAGTAAATTGTGGATGAAGTAAAAACAAAACGAAAACCAAAGCCAAAGTGGGCTGGGCCCGCCATGCTCACTGTTTTTGTCGTAGGCTGCCTTTGTATGGTAACCTGGTTGTTTTTTGCTGCACTAGACCACTTTCTAGGCGAAGAAAATACCTTTGGAGATATCACGATTTCTCCTTTTGGTTATAACCGCACAGACCTGCTCCACGAAAGCTGGGATTCCATTATAATCAAGACGCCTTCTCTTGAATTAAAACTGGCCAAACCAGAATTCAGAATTTCTCGTAGTGATTCCATTTTCCTTGCCGTAAAGGCGCAGAGTGTAACGGCTGATCTCAATCAATCAAAAACTACAGAACCCGATACCCCAAACGCCCAAATTCCAGAAATTCCAAACATTTCCATTTTCTTTAAAGTCGGCTTAAACGTAGATACGGCAAACATTCAAGTTCAAGGCGTAGGAAAATGGCATGCCGAAGGGATCTCCTTGCAAAATTCATCTAGAAAAGATGTTTATGCCAAAATAAACTTCATTTCAGGAACGCATCTAGAAAAACCAATCAAGCTTCTCGCAAGTTCCAACTGGGATAGTGAAAACTTATTCTTAAACACTAAGACCATCTCTGGAAAAGATACGATCGACGTTGCGGCAACAGCACCGCGAAAAAATGTAACCCAGGCAGAACTGAATACTGAAATTCAAATAGCAAGGCCTAAAGATTTTTTCAAGCAGTACCCTGATGAAGCTCCTGCCATTACAAACCTTGCCGTAAAGGCCAGGGTCAAACAAGATTCCTCCAAGCATATTCTATATAACGCCACAATCAACGCAGATCTTGGAGAACGCTGGCCATTGCCGCCAATGCATGCTACGATTACGGCAAACGGAAACGAAAATGCAGCTCAGTTTAAAATCGTAACCAAGTCTAGCGATGGCGGAACCATCGAATTGCAGGGGGCCGGAACCAAGGACCTGAACGGAGAAATCCAAGGTTCTGTATCAAACATAAGTGCCGAATTTGGTCCAGAAGAACAGCCTCTAGACCTCGTTATACATTCAGCACAAAAGGTCGATAATGTTATTCACGCAAACGTTACCACCAAGGCAGGTTCACATGTCAAGGCTGATATCCAGATCGCTCCAGACTTTAGAATCGACTACACGGCAGACATTGCCGCAGAAGAACCTTGGGCTGTCAAGTGGTCAGGAAAGCATTTGAAATTCGATTGCCGTCCTCAAATTGTCGGAGAATTTTCTGATGGAGAAATGCGTTCTTACGTGCGCTTCGGCAAAATTGCAAACGCCTACTTTATAGCGGCAGATTCCATGCACACGCACCTTGCCCTGAACAAGTACGGAATTCATTTTAACAATAGCATAATCTACGGGAAACACGACACCTTTGACTTTGTTGGCGAAGTTATGTGGGATGATGTAGAACCACACACTTCATGGGAAGTTACACCTCATGGCGGTGGCAAGGCAAAGGCTCGAGTCAATTTTGAAGGACCAAGTATAGAGGCCGAGGCTGAAAATGTTTTAATATCTACGATTCCTTTTGGTGTAAAATATGTACCAGAATGGATAGATGCCCGTGTAACCGGAACGTACCATCACGATTTCGATATTGATACAGCAACTGCAGTTCTTTCTGCTGAAGCCGACATTCAAATGTTCCATACATTTAACGACATTGTAATCCACAAGCATCAAGACACGGTTATACTCGAAAGTGCAGAAGTAAGGCATGAACAAAACAAGATCAACTTGCAGGGTGCTATAGTACTCCCAGATGAAAATAGACCTGCAGGAACTTTGCCTGTTGAAATTTTAAACGCATGGGTTTCTACACGTTCATTCAGTATTCCATTAAGCTTGCTTCCTCTCGGAGACTCAACATTCTCTGCCGGTGAATTTAGCGGCGATCTAAGCTTTACGGACTCCCATGGATTGCGAGGGAACATTGAATTTGCAAATATCGAGTTTAGGGATATTCCAAAGGAACTCCTTACGATAAAGCAAATGAGCCTGTTTGCGGAGCGAACAAAGGCCGAGCTTGACGCCTACCTTGAAATAGGAAGCGGAGTGTGGGACGGACATACCCAGATAACATTTGACCAAATCCTTGGAGAAAAGAAACACTTTAGCTTTGCCCACATTACCAATAGCGGAGGCAACATTCTTGGTGACGGCTACCTGGATTCAAATGTTACCGCCAACATTAAAATGGACGGTTATTGGCTACTGCCGGAAGGTGTCGGCGAACTTAGACACTCGGACTTGTCTATGCTTGTGGAATGGGAACTTGCACGTGGCCTAAACGGCTTGCAGGCTAAATTCTCAGCAGATTCCATTGTCTACGCTCCACTCACAATCAATTATGAAGTGCCTGTTAAACTAGAGGGTAAAATAGAAGACAAGAAGGTTCTTGTAACAAACGCAGTTACCCACAACACCTTTAACGATTCCATTGCAGTAAACTTGACGTATGCATTCGACCAGATGCGCCTGCTTGAGTTAAACCTGCATACCGATGAATATCGCGTTAAGTTCGATGAACACAACGCCATGATCCGTGGCGTAGATGCAACTCTTGCAGAACGAGATAATGAAATAACAATCGACGCCAACATACCAGAACTCTACTACAACTTTAATTCAGAGACATTCGGCGAAGCAAATGCCAAGGCACATGGCGACTTGCATTACCATATTCCAAAGAATAAGTCCATAGACATTAGAACATCAAACTTTATCGAAGGCAACATTATTGTAGACAAGATGATCTACCAAAAGGATATTGATATCGAAATATCCCCGAGCACCATTAACCAAATGCTTTCAAGTTTGCAGAATACACTTTCCAGCTTACGCCGCAATAACGACATTATCAAAAATGAAATTTCTAAAACGAATTCAACGAACCTAAAAGTACACGTAGCAAACGAAGAACAAGATTCTGTATTTATAAAAGCATCGTTTGCGGAGTTCCCGTTTGCATTGAATTTCGACATACAAGGAACTGTTTCACGCCCGACTCTGCGTGGCGAAGTAGCAAATGCAGGAGAAGGTTTTGTTGGCTTTAAGGGGCTTTACGAATTTAACCTGCAATCGTTCCTTATTTCATGGGCTGGCGTTCCTTGGCAACAAGGAATTCTAGACATTTCCATTTCCCAGGACTTGCCTTACTGCACAGAATCGGCAGACATACAAAACGAAACATGCCCGGTAAACATAGATGTCAATGGTACGATTACAAATCCGCTTGCAACTCCAAGTTCCTACTGCGGTACAGAATCCTCGACAGCTTCAATTTACTACAACATATTCCTTGGCTGCATTGCCGAAGACCCTGCTGGCGAAAGCGTAGACTGGAACAAACTTGCAGGAACCGCTATTGGCAAGGTAATTTCTACTACAGCAAACAAAACTCTTGGCGGAAACTACATCGGAAACATAGACATGAAGATGCGAATATTCTCCAATACCGAAACATTGGAAGAAGATTCCAGCTACGTGAAGATCCCTATTTCCTTGGACAAATGGATAAACAACTTGAGCATCGTTCTTGGGTACACGCAAGACCAGAGCGAAAACCCGACATACGAACAGGCATTCGAATTTGGAATCAACTACAAGCTCCCCGTATTCCAGGAGGCAGAATATTCACACTCAGATCATTTAAACCCGGAGCTTTCTGTAGGTGCAATGCTGGTTTCAAAGCAGTATCACGTAAACTCGGCAACACAAGAAGATGAAAACCAGCTCGAGAAAAACATCGGTGTAATGTATGGTTACAGGTTCTGGTCTCCATGCCTATTTGGATTAGGCAAATGCAATGATTACGAAGAAGGCAATACCGGTGACGGCCAGGAAAAAGACAAAAAGGAGAATGCAAAATGAATAAGGTATTCATACTCCTCCTTCTTTTTATTTCTTCCATTGCTTTTGCAGATGACGATGTCAAAAACCCGTGGACTATGAATTTTAAGGGAAACTCCTACTTTTCATCTTACCAATTAGACGATGAAATCAAGGTTCCTCAAGAATTCGGCCAAATGGATACTACAAAGCAAAACTTTATAATGCGTCTTTCAGCAAATGAACTTTTGGGTATCTATTACTCATACGGTTTTTTCAGTGCAAAAGTTGAAATGAAAATTTCAAGAGACACTCTTGAAGGGCATTTTACCAGAAATTTTGAATTCAACATAACAGAAGGTGAACGCTACCGCTTTGAAGATCTTAAAATAATTGAAGCAGAAGGATTCCATACAGAAGTCGAGACTCCAGCCTTAAAGGTAGACAAGGGCGATATTTATAACCAGACCAAAATTGCCGAAGACCTTCAACGCATAAACAATGCATACCAGGAAAAGGGGTTCCTGCATTCAACAGTCAGCTACATGGAAAAACTTGATACGACATTAAAGGTTGTCCATGTAGAAGTTTATGTAATGCCAGGGACACAAGTCAAGATGGGAAACATCAGCAGCAGGGCGGCAAGGTCAGGGAAATACAATACCGCAGAAGGGCTTTCCGATACAGCCTGGTTAAATGAACTTTGGAACATTCCACAAGGTGAAATTCTTAACGGAAAGCAATCCGCCACATTTAAAAGCAAGCTTTTCTCGACTCAATTATTTACACAAGTAAAAATGGAAGATTCCCTTAGAAAGGATGGACTTTCTGACATGCACTTGTACGTACAGGAACGCGTTCCTGGCGAAATGCATTACGGCATGTTCTATGAACAGATATACGGTTTTGGTGCAAGCGTTGGAGCAAAGCACAAGAACTTCTTTGGAAGATTCCACGAATTTGGTGGTAATATTCTTGTGGCTCAACACAAGCAACAAGTTTCTGCAACATACGCACATCCACTCTTGTTTGGCACAGGAATCCAGTTTATACCGACTGCAATCCGCTTTGAAGACATGCTTTCATTTAACCACGAAAAAATTACGCCGCCAGCATACCCTGATAGCCTTGAAGAACGTTACGAAGTCATCAATCGCGGAAACCTGACATTTGGATTTTCAAAGGATATACGCTTTAGAGGAACTCTTGATACGCGATACGTTCAAAAAAATGAAGATGAACTTTTCAAGGTCAAGCTTGAATCTGCACTTACATTTGACTTTACTGATGACCACTTCAACCCTAAGAAAGGTATACGCATAATGCCTACCGTAGGCGTTGGAACAAACTGGGCTGCAGACCTTACTAACATGCAAATGATCGGCAATCCATATACCTATGGAGAACTCACAACCAATTTATACTTCCCCATTTTTAGGCCTTTGTATGGTGCATTAAGCGGCAGCTACGGAAGATTCTTTGCAAAAGCCATGGAAGATGATGCAAGGGCATTTTACCAAGGTGGTTCACGTTCTATTCGCGGTTATAGATTCCGCAGTATTTACGCAAGCTACGAATCCCTAGATGAAGAGGGAGAAACTGTAATCAACACGGGCCTTACACCAATTTACACTCGCATAAATGCAGAGCTCCGCTATCAACTCCCGATGCGTGACTGGAACCATTGGCAAATAGTAACATTCTATGACTGGGCTCATGTAAGCGATGTAGAAAGCGAAGTCTACGCAGGCACGACAGACGCTAGCCTTGGACTTGGCTTACGCTACCAATGGCAGTTCCTAACATTCCGACTTGATTACGCCTTCAAGAAAAACATGAGCGAATGGAGCATGGAAAACTTCGCCTTTGGAAGATTCGCGTTTGACCTGGCGCAGGCATTCTAGAATACGGGAATGAGAGGACAGAAGACAGAGGACAGAAGACGGAAGAAGGAAGAAGATTGCAACTTACCGTGTCGTGGCGAGCAAAGCGCGGCCATCCAGGAATCGTGATGAGGGACGCACCTTTGGTGCTTGAGGCGTGAGGTCGTT
>DCGZ01000004.1 GCA_002314675.1 Fibrobacter sp. UBA1765
CTAATTTCAGTCTCCTGTATTCTGTTCTCTGTCTTCTGTCCTCTGTCTTCTATCTATTAATACTTCAAAGTTTCAACAACACCTTTTTTAAATGTTCCAAGAATATACACAAAGTTCGTGTAGTTCTTTAGCTCAGCTAACGCCGCCTGCGCATTTTCGTCCTTGACATTAGCTTCAAACGAAACGTGGAACACGTAGCCCCACGGCTTATCCGGGTGCGGCCTGCTTTCGCAACGGGTAAGGTTCAAGCCACGCTTTGCAAAACAGCCAAGAGCATTGTACAATGCGCCTACAGTTCCTGCATCGGCAAGTTCAAAAAGAATCGTGGTCTTTGCATTTTCGCTTTCTTCAAAGTCCATAGGAGTCTTCTGAATCGCGTAGAAGCGAGTAAAGTTCGTACCACGCAAGTTTTCCAGCCCGGCCTTCAAAATATCCAGATTGTAGATCTTTGCGGCATAGGCGCTAGCAATGGCACCCTCATCAAGAGCTCCACGGGCGGCAAGTTCCTCCGCGCTGCCGGCCGTATCAAAAGCAGGCACAGCCTTTATTAGAGGGTTTTCCGCAAAGAACTTCGAGCATTGTGCAAGAGCTTGAGGGTGGCTGTAAACTCGCTTCAAGTTTTCAAGTTTAACGCCTGGCATCACGCAAAGAGTATGTTCAATGCGCAGCATCACTTCGCCAACAATGCGGTGACGCCACTTGTAAAGCAAATCGTAATTAGCTTCAATGGAACCTGCAGTCGAATTTTCAATTGGAATGGCTCCGCCGTCAGCTTCGCCAGTTTCAATAGCCTGGTAAATCTCTTCGAAAGTATCCATCGGAATCGTTTCGATATTCTCACCAAAAAGATAATGAGCAGCGCAATCGCTATACGCGCCCTTTCGACCCTGGAATGCAATTTTTTTCATATTCAGCAATTTAGCAATAAGTCTTCAATGACCTAGCATATTTTTAGAAGACGCATGCTATTAGGCTCCACGTAGTATAGATAAGAGAATTCTACAACGATTTTTTTTATCATGGTCAGAAATGACTATGCTTCAGTTTCTCCTTTCCGTCTTCTGTCCTCTGTATTCTGTCCTCTGTATTCTGTATTCTGTATTCTGTCCTCTGTCTTCTGTCTAATACCTTCGTGCACCAAGATACTTCGGTTTCCAGTAAACATCATCCATTGGTGAAACCATAACACCCTTACTAGTGCTTGCGTGCACAAAGCGGTTTCCATTCAAGTAAATCCCTACATGGTCAACCTTCCAGAAGCTTCCGAAGAACACAAGGTCCCCTTCCTTCAAGTTTTCACGAGAAACCTTGGATCCGCCATCGTACATGGCACCAGACGTTCTTGGTAATTGAATCTTACGGACTTCCCTGTACATATTTCCAACAAAGCCGGAGCAGTCAACGCCCTTCTTCGTGGTTCCTCCATACTTATACGGAGTTCCAAGCCAAGGCTTGTAAGCCTGTTCCCAGGCATTGACAGCAGGCTTTGGAGCTTTCAAAGTCTTGACGACCTTTTTCTTTGGAGGTTCAGGCGGGAGTTCTTCAGGAGCTTCCTCCACTATTTTCTGCGGTTCTGGAACTTCCTCATAATCCTCTTCATACTCATCATCGTCTTCAAGATCTTCGACGACTTCACGACTTTTTTCTGTAGACTTTTTTTGATTCCTGTAACTTCCGGAACCACGGTCATAGCCATGGCGTTCTGGAAAACTGGAACACGCAACCAACAAGAAAAACAAGGCCAATAATAGAACTTTCATTACCAGCCCTCCTAAAATGGTTGATAGCCATGCGGTACCGGCAGGCGCCATGTACTACCGCTAAAGCTTACGTCGTTTTGAACTTTCTTGACAGTCAAGCTCATGTACGGCAAGCCATCCCTTACGACCCTGATTTCAGGCCAATTAAAGACAACCCTTTCCGCGCCTCGCTCAAGCCACAGAACTTTTTCTTGAGCCTTTGCGAACTTGAAGGTTGAACCTAGTTGGTCCTTGGCTTCAACAAGCAAGACTCCGCTAGAATCCCTTGACGAGATTTCCTCGTAATTTTCGGGCAAATACTTTTGTTCAAAGAACCCGGCAATCTGGTGTACATTTACAAGAGGCGCTCCCGGCTGCGTAAGCAAGCCTACCATGTATCCGTTCCCCTTCAAGAACTTCTTTTCTGTAGGGAACACGATTGTCCAAAGCGTGTCAGTCCAAAGCATCGAAGCAACGCCTATGCCCATCGGGCCACTCAGCTCCAGGCGGTAACGCTTGCCCGGAACAGAAAACATCACGGCATCAAGCTTTTGCATCTTGCCGCTTTCATCAGGAACTTCAAGCTTGAACTTTACGCGAATGCTATCTCCCACAAGGGATTTTTCACCCCTGGAATTTTCCGAGATTGACGTTGGGGCGTGCGTACACGCCAGGGCAAAGAACAAAGGAAAAGCAAATAGCAAAATCCGCAACAGGCATTGCAGCGCCTTAAGCATATCCGTTCTCCTATGCAACTTCAAATTTTCGATTCTCAAAAGCTCAAGTTCCAAAGCCAAAACCACTACTTCTTTTTGGCAAATGGGTGCTTCGGCTGCAATTCGTAGAGCTTGTCAAAGCAGTCTGCTGCCGCTTCAGTTTCACCAAGTGCGTCAAGGATTCTTCCAAGGTGTTCCCAATATGAATAATCCTTAAAAATTGCCGGCAACTTTACAGGCAGCGAAGTCATGACATCCTTGGCCTCTTTAAACATTCCCAGTCTAAAAAGTCCCCAGGCCTTCGAATCAAGGTAAGACACGTTTTCGGGATCAAGGACCAAAGCGGAATCTACCAAAACGACACCCTCCCGAACCTCTTCCGGAGTACGAGCAAGGTCAATAAGCGAATAGCCGAGATAGTTCAAGACCATGTGGTTCTTCGGGTCCGCCTTCAACAAATCCTTGAACGCAGCAATCGCTTCATCAACAAATTTCCTACGTTCCAAAATGGAAGCCCGCAAGAATTTCATATCGTTTGCCGCCGGGTTGTTCAACAAGTACAAGTCCGTAGACTCGGCAGCCTTCTTGTAGTGTTCCTCGGCAACGCTTGAATCAGAATAGATGAACTTAGAGGCGTAACGGGCATGCATGTCGGCATTAATGGCGAGCAGGCCATAGTAGCGTTCCTTCGCAGCGTCACGAACGTTTTGGTCAAGCGAATCAGACTTCATCGTTGCATATTCCTTCGCAAGCAGGGAATCCAGCATCGGGAAAGACTTTTCTGTCATGCCGTAAGCCATGTAACGGCGAAGCTTGTCAATAAAGTAATCCCCTGGCGACAAGCTGTCGGCAATTTCAATTTCACGAACCGCAGAGAGCGTATCATTCATTGTCACTGCAATAAAGGAAAGCTGTGCGTGTGCCTGGTGACCAAACTTTGGGTCATTGGCAATCTCATTGAAGAACTTGGTTGCGCTATCCAGCTTGTTTTCTCCGCGTGCTGCAAGGCCTTGCAAGTAGATAATGGAAGGCGCAGCTTCGTGGGAATTCCTGTATTCCGCAATGGCGGCAGAAGCTTCCGAGGGCCTGTTTTCCGTGATAAGCGTTGCGCCATATAGCTTTAGGCCGGTCGTATCGTCCGGGACTTCCCTGTGCAGCGTTTCCAAGGCGGCAAAGGCAGAGTCCTTCATTTTCTTTTCGTCATAATAACGGAACTTGTCCATCATGAAGGAAGGATTATGGGTAGCATTGAACGCATCCGTAAGCAGGGCGCAGAATGCGGAATCCTTGCCATTCTGCAACATAATCTGGGCAGTTCGCGAGAACATGTTCTGCATGTAATTTATGCGAGGCAAAAGCATCCCGTAGACACGCAACAGTTCATCAAAGTCCTTTGGTTCTTCCCATTCCAAAAAGAGACTGTACTCATAAATCTTCGTATAATCTTCGTCATTCGAGGCAATGGACTTTTTGTAATAAACCTTTGCAGAATCCAGCTTGCCTGTCCTTAAATAAAGCGATGCAAGCAGGCCTTCTTCAGCAGCGTTAGAAGCGCCCGGGAGCTTTTTTGCCCGTTCCGCAACATTCATGGCCATATCATACTGTTCACGCTCAGAAAGTTCCTCTGCAAGCGTAAAGGCCAGATACCTGTTTGCAGGGTCTGCTTCAGCTGCATGCTGCAAAAAGACTATCGCAATTTCTGCTTCGCCACGCTGTTGCAAGTACAGGTAACGCAAAAAGGATTCATGCGCAACATCCTTGTTCCCTTCGGGCAGCGGTTCTTCGGCAGGAGCCGTGGCAATTGCAGAATCAGGAACAGAATTTTGAGATGTCGTATCGGCCGTCTTGGGAGCTACCGTTTCGGCCGGCTTTGTCGAAGCACACGAAACAAGTAAAAAGGCAAACAATACAAGGGCAAAATATGAAATTCTTAAAAACATGCTTTAAATTTATAAAAGTTATTCCAAATAAAAAGCACGACATTTTTTTTGTCGTGCCTATAAAACTTACGGGAGCTTTTTACTTCGCAACAACGAAATCAACAACCGTTTGCTTTGGCAAGTATTCTCCGCCGCGTGGCATCTGCGAAACGACCGTACCAGAAACCCGTTCCGGCAAGGAATCATACTTGACGTTTCCAAGCTTAAAGCCAGCCGATTCAATCACCTTCTTTACGCTGTCAAACGGAGCATCCGTATAAGTGGGCAAGGCAACCTTCCCGGTCTTTTCGCCTGCCGAAATCACGACGCGAATCGTATCGCCAATTCGAGCAAACGAGCCTGCGGCAGGTTCCGTACGAATGACAACGCCGCGAGGAATGGAAACGTGCGCCCCCTTGATTACGGGGCCTTCCACAAGGCCGGCACGCGTAATGAACATTGTAGCCTGTTTCTGGCTCTTGCCTCGGAGATCCGGAATTTCGACTTCGCGAAGCCCCTTGCTCTTTGTAAGAATCACGGTGCGGCCAAGCTTTGCGACACGCCCCGCTGCAGGTGTTTGGCCAAGCACGGAACCTTCAGGAACTTCGGAACTATAACGCGGTTCCGCACTCCATTCAGCGCCAAAGCCTGCAGCCTTCAAAGCTTCAACGGCCTTTTCACCCTCAAGGGTGGTCACGTTCGGAACCTCGGCCCTGTCTGCATAACGCCCCGAAAACACGGGCATTATAACGAGATCCACTACAAACAAGAAAATAACAACCAGAATAAAAACTACGCACAAGGCCCTTAAGATAGGGTGCTTTGCAACAGTTTTCAACTTATCCTTAAAAGCCATCAAGAATTCTCCGACTGCAAGTCATCGTAAATAATCAAGTCCCTATCGCTAATCGCGATAAGTCCCTTCTTTTCAAGGCTAGTCAATACGCGGCTTACCGTTTCACGAGTCGTTCCCGACATATCGGCAAGCTGCTGCTGCGTAGGACGGTTCCGCACCACAATCGCACCGGTCCCATTCTGCTGAGGCACGCGAATGCCATGCTGTTCGCCAAGCGAAAGAATCGTTCCTGTAACGCGGCCGAACACGGTCATGGATGCAAGGGAACTGATTTGCTTGTTGGACCTGCGAAGCCTTGTAGAAAGTTCTACCAGCAGTGATTTCGCAAGGCCCGGCTTTGTATCGAGCAGCATCAAAAAATCTTCGCGCCTAATGACAAGAGCGCGCATATCGCCTACTGCACGGACCGAAGCAGAACGCGGTTCCCCATCGATCAACGACAGTTCACCAAAAAAGTCCCCTCTCGCAAGAAGAGACAAGATTGTTTCGCGGCCATCGGCCGAGGTTACGTAAACCTGCACATTGCCCGAAGCGACGATATAAAGCGCCATGGCCGAATCGTCGTTTTCGAGAATGATAGTTTCGTCACGCTTAAAATTCTGTGAAACAGTGACGGCGGCAATCTGGCAAAGTTCGTCATCACTTAAACTCGCAAAAAGGTCTACGCCCTTAAGCAACGGAAGAACTTCATCAGATAGCTGCATAATTTAGTCCATGTCAATGATGATGCTCTGATCGCGCTTTGCACCGATAGAGATCATGCCTATCTTAACATCAACAAGTTCAGACATGCGCTTAAGATACTTCTGTGCATTTGCCGGAAGTTCATCCCAGCTGCGGCACTTGCTTGTATCCTGTTTCCAGCCCGGCATTTCTTCGTAGATCGGTTCGCAACGGCCGACCTTGGAAAGCTGGTTCGGAATAAGGTCAAGGACTTCGCCATCGCACTTATAGCCAGTGCAGATCTTGATGGTATCAAAGGTATCCAGAACGTCCAGCTTGGTGATGGCCAGGTGGGTCAGACCATTTACAATGGCAGCCTTGCGAACAACGGGAGCGTCGAACCAACCGCAGCGACGGTTACGGCCGGTGGTAGCACCATATTCGTTACCGATCTTACGGAGAGTTTCACCCATGTCATCCAGAAGTTCAGTGGGGAACGGGCCGTTACCAACGCGAGTGGTATAAGCCTTTACCACGCCCACGACCTGGTCGATAGCGGTGGGACCAATGCCTGCGCCGCAGCTTGCGTAACCAGCAACAGTGTTGCTGGAGGTCACGTACGGGTAGGTACCCTGGTCAACGTCCAAAATAGTGCCCTGGGCGCCTTCGAACACCAGCTTCTTGCCTTCCTTGACAGCCTGGAACAGGAGAGCGCTAGTATCGCGGACGAAGGGCTTGATCTTCTGGCCCAGTTCCAGGTAATCCTTGATTACGACTTCCGGATCGATTTCGGGAACATCGTACATCACCTTGAATTCTTCGTTATGAACCTTGGCCATGGCTTCGACGCGGGGGCGCAGTTCACGTTCATCCATGAGGTCGCCAACGCGAACGCCAATGCGGTTCACCTTGTCGCTGTAGCAAGGGCCGATACCGCGGCCAGTAGTACCGATTGCAGCCTTGCCAGCCTTCTTTTCCTTGGCCTTGTCCAAGGCGGAGTGGTACGGCAGCACCACCTGGGCATTGTCAGCAATGAACAGGTGACCTTCCGGGTTGATACCCTTGGTGTGGAGGTCGGCAATTTCAGCGAGAGTCTGAATCGGGTCCAGCACAACGCCATTACCGATAACGCAAATCTTGTCCTCATGCATGATGCCGGACGGAATCAGGTGGAACACGAACTTCTTGTCACCCACTTCAACGGTGTGCCCAGCATTTGCACCACCCTGGAAACGCACGATAATATCAGCATCGAGCGTCAAAAAATCAACAACCTTGGCTTTACCTTCATCGCCCCACTGGGAGCCGATAACTACACGATTTGCCATAATTCCTTCGTTTTATTACTTAAACAATCGAAACGGGTTCCCCAAGGCACTTCCTTGGAGCCCTTTTTCGCCTAAAAGATAATAAAGGGGTTCAATACTAAAAGCACCAGGACCGACTTTTTTCAGAAGTTTTGCCCCCTTTTTTTAGAAAATTTCACCCAGAAACGATTTTTTGGGGGTAAACCTGGTCAAAAGTTTTCATTTTGGGGATGGCAACGCCCGAATAATGGAATCCAGCCGGACAGAAAGATGTTCCGCCCCCACTTCACTCAGATGGTCAAAATCATTCGCCATCTCGTCGGTATAGTCGTGCTCGCCGAACTTATTTTCGTCCATCAAAACAAAATGCGGATACTCCCGCGAAAGGGAATCGAAGTGGGCGACCGTTTGCATGGCGCGACTCCTGGAAGTCCCATGGAGACTGAAGGCACCCGTGTTCGCATACTGGGGAGACTGCGGATAGACAATCGCAATAACCGTAACGCCCATATTCCGGGTACTATCGATAAACTCCGTCACGCTGTCAGTCACACTTGTATACATTTTTTCTTCCCATACGCTTAAAAGAGTATCACGCATTATATCAGGTGATTCACCCCATCCACGCGGCTCCATTCTCAGGAACCCCAGGGTATTCACATAATTCACGGAGTCTTCGTGATTGTATACAACATTTTCATCGACAATACGAATAAATTCATCAGGAACGCCATCCTTCCAGAAATCGTGGTTGCGATCATAAAAATAGCCTGGGGCCTGGCCGTAAATCACATCGGAGACATTCAATCTTGAATTTTTCATCAGGTCGGGAGATATTTCCACAATCAAGTACTTGAGTTTCTTTGCATGCGGCAAAACATAGTGGTACGCCAAATAAAGTTGCGACCACAAATCGCCACCAATAAAGCCCAAATTGAGCGAAGGTATCGACAACTGTGCAGGGTCAATGCCACGCTCCGCACGAGAACTTCCCAAAGCAATCAGCTCAAGAGAATCCCTCATATCCCAGAACATGCGCATTTTGGCATTCATAGCCTTTTCACCATCTTCAAAAACAGCATCCCGATACATTCCGGCACTATCCAAATCTATTTCCATCGTGCCAGCAAAGGCTTTGTCCTTCACCCACAAGCAAGGGTGCCAAAGTTCTTCGCCTTCCACGAGTTCCGTGACGCTGGAATCACCGACGTTTACAAGCGCAATCTTTTTATGGGCACCATCCATGTTCGCAAGCGTCACAACAGCATAGTCATCTCGATTCACCCATTCAGAATGGTCAAAGGTGTACCCCAGCGGGCTTGGAATAGCTTGTACTAAATCGCCCTGGCCATTTGTCACCAACAGACGTTCATGGGTTCCATAGCTTTCTCCGGCAAAGCTACGCCCAGTTCTTCCGCCAAAGTCAAGGAACAGAACACGATTCCTCCCATCCTTAGAAAGCGACGCATTGCAAGCCTGTTCCCCATCGTACCAAACATCATCCATTCCGTCCACATGCGCACGAAGCCTTCTAGCGCCGGAAACAGCAAATTTTCCGTCCGCACTCACGCCGCCATGATAAGCCCCGTCAAACAGCTTTTGAGGACTGCCGAACGAGCCATTCCTAAAAGGGACCTTCCATGTACTCCACTGCATAAAATCCGCATCGGAACTATTGTCCCCT
>DCGZ01000143.1:0-869 GCA_002314675.1 Fibrobacter sp. UBA1765
AACCAGCTGAGCTAATCGCCCTTATTCTTGAGTATCTTTCTTCTTGCTTTTCCCAAACCAGAGAATTCCGACTGGAATAACAACAAGATAAGCAATACACAAAATTATAGGTGCAACCGTCAAAGACACAGGGTTTTCAGCAGGGCCTTGAGCCAAGCAGAAGAAACCAATTACAAGAAGAACGATTCCGAGAGCGATCAAAAGAAGATTCTTCTTGTTCATTCCAGAAGTCCTTTGCGTTAGTGCCTTCTTGATTACGGACCCAAATATACAAAGATGGTTTGTGGTGTCAAGGGTATGGTGCAAAAAAAATGATTTTTTTTTGAAAATAATGTTTTTTGAGCTTTATTTTGGGGGATTAAGGCTGAAATAATCTGGTTCGACGTCCATTTACTTGATTTTTCACTTTGCTTAGAATGTTTGGATTGTTATGATTATACCATCAAAAATTTTCAATTTTGTTAAAATTAATGTTTTTTATCTTATTTTTGCATAAAAAGAGTGCTTAAAACGATTTTTTTGCCGTGAGAAAAACTAAAATGATTGTTTATATGCTATCTTATGTATTACAAAGAATAATATTCTAACTTAAACTATCACAAGGAGATAGAAAATGAATAAGATCTATGCTTCTGCTCTTGTTGTTGGCTTTGCCGCAGTAAGCGCAATGGCACAGGCTGCAGCTCCAGCTGCAGCACCGGCAGCTCAACCGGCAGCTCCTGCTGCACAGCCAGCTGCAGCACCAGCTGATTCTGCTAAGGCTGTAGAAGCTCAGAAGGCTGAAGAAGAAAAGGCCGCCGCCGAAGCTAAGAAGGCTGAAGAAGAAAAGGCCGCTGCTGAAGCTAAGAAGGCCGAAGAAGAAAAGGCCG
>DCGZ01000143.1:964-10995 GCA_002314675.1 Fibrobacter sp. UBA1765
AGGCCGCTGCTGAAGCTAAGAAGGCTGAAGAAGAAAAGGCTGCTGCTGAAGCAAAGAAGGCTGAAGAAGCAAAGACTGCCGAAGCTGCACCTGCTGCAGAAAACACCGACGTTACTGGTGAAGTTTCCGCAGCTGCAGACAACGCAATTGCTTCCCTTAAGAACAGCATGAGCGAAGGCACTTCCAAGGCTAACATGGAAGTGAAGATGACTGGTGAAGTTGAACTCGATGCTTATACAAACGACGTTCTTGCTGACGGCGACCTTAAGCACGAATATGCAACTACCGTTGACCTCAACTTCGACATCAAGTTCAACGAAAAGTGGACTGCATTCTTGGGCATTGAAGCTGACGCTGCTTCTGAAGGCGCTGGTTTCGGCTACAATGGTGCATACATCCAGTACAAGCCAGCCGATATCTTCTATGTTAAGGTCGGTGACTTGACATTCAGCGAAGGTGCATTCCAGGCTTACTATGGCTACGATGATCCGACCTACAATGCTGCAGGCATGAAGGAACACGACATCCGCGGTATGCAGATCGGTCTTGCTGGCCTCGAACTCGGCATCGGTTTTGCTCGTAATGCAAACGATGCTCGCGTATCTGCTGACGATGACGCTAACTACAATGCTCACTTGGCATACGAATTCAACTATGCTGGTCAGCACCTCCGTCCGTATGTAGACTACAAGTCCTATCAGGAACTTGACCACAACGAACTCCATGCAGGTATCGACGCTGGCCTCACCCTCGGTGGTTTCAGCTTCCGTGCTGTTTATGGTTTCCATGCTGACTACCTCGGCGATGACGATGCTAACAAGTCTGCATTCGGCCCAGCTGACGTAACTTCTACTGCACATGCAATCTTGGCAGAACCAAGCTTCGAAGTAAGCATGTTCAAGATCAAGACTACATTCTTCTATGCATTCATTGACGATGGCGACGAAGGTCACCAGGAATATGCAGGTGAAATTCCTGAATATATGTTTGCATACGCAGAACCGACCCTCAAGTTTGCTGAATTCATCCAGCTCGGTATTCCTGTTGAATTCCACACCAATACCCTTGATGACGATGCTGACATCTCTACTCTTGACGTAGGTGCACGTTTCTACCTCGCTCCAGTAGAAAACCTCAACATCATGGCAACTGGCATGGTTGACATTCCGGTTGGCGACAACAACGATGATGACGATGTTGCTCTCCGTTTCGGTATCGAAACTGTATTCAACTTCTAATTCTCTGAGTTAAAAGCGAATCAATGAAAATCCCGGTGCTTTTATAGGCATCGGGATTTTTGTATCTAGCGCGATATGTATTCTTTAAAATCAATGCGCGGTGATGATGTGTTGCCTGTGAATAATTTTGATGGAAGGGAATTTTTGATAGAAACTGGCTATAAAGGTGGTGACGTACTGGTAATTTGTAAAGAGCTTGCACTACCTCCTGTAAAAACAAAGGAAGCCGGTCTAAAAAGATCGGCTTCCTTGCTTAAAAATTGGTTTCTTACTTTTGGCCAGGGTATTTGACTCGCGTGTGGAACTGGCCTTCAAGGCTTGAAACGAATGCTTCTTCAAGCATTGCCATTTCCTTAACGGAAAGGTTGCTTTCGTTGAATTCACCGTCCGTCAATCTTTCAAAGATTGTCTTGTGAATCATATTCCTGATGTCTTCTGCAGAAGCCCCTGCCATGGAACGGCTTGTTGCCTCTATCATATCTGCAAGCATTAGAATAGCGGTTTCTTTACTTTGCGGCTTTGGTCCCTTGTAGCTGAATAGCTTTGGATCAATGTTTTTTTCAGGATTTTCTTCCTTTGCCTTATGGTAGAAGAACTTGATAAGCCCTGTTCCGTGATGTTCTGCGATACCTGCTGCAATTATGTCTGGCAATTTATGTTCCTTGGCGAGAACCATGCCTTGTTCTACGTGGCTAGTAATGATTTTTGCAGACTGCAGGGCATCGAGAGACTGGTGCGGGTTTACACCGTTTTTTTGATTTTCTGTAAAGAATTCTGGACGCAATGTTTTGCCAAGATCGTGGTACAGAGCCTGGACTCGAACTAGCAGTGAATTGGCCCCGATGCTATCGGCAACTTTTTCTGCAAGGTTTGAAACCTGGATGCTGTGGTGGAATGTACCAGGGGCAAGTTGTGAAATGCGTTTGAGTGCCGGCCTGTTGAAGTCGGACATTTCCATTAGCGTAAGGACTGTAGTGATCTTGAAAATTCGTTCTGCTACGTGAATCAGGAATGAAGAGGAGAGGGCTGCGCAAACGGCTAGCATAATGGAACCTGCGATGAGCGTTTGGTAAAATCCGACCCATTCCATGCGGTTACGCAAGAGCAAAATGATGGAAAGTACTGCAGCAAACATTGCGATACTAGAAATGATACCCCAGATAAACTGGACTCGATAGCGCATTTTTTCTAGGAAGTGAATGGATGCGTAGCAAATGCAGAATGATGCGACTGCCATTGCAAGGTCGTAGCCTGCAAGTAGGCCTGTAAGTAGTGCCGAAAAAGTTGAAAAGAGGATGCCGACTTTCCTATTGAAAAGTACAGTCATGACAATAGGGGCTATGGTAAATGGGTAAGCCCAAATCCATTCGATACCTTCTGGAAGAGCAGTGTCGGAAACCTGTAAATAAGTGGCTGAACGGTGCATTGCATAGAACGCAATTAATTGAAGGGCCGCAAGGCTTACAAATGACCAGATGTGCGATGTCCTTTTAGTCAAGTCATTTGCAATTGGCGTGAAAAGGAACAAAAAGAGAAGTGCAACTAAAATAATGAGCATTGCAGCTTGGCCGAATTTCGCAGTAATCAAGCGGCCATTGTCTTCCTTTTGCTGTGCGATTTGAAGAGCTTCCAATTTTTCAAGAACATCTTTCGTTATGATTGCGCCCTGGGATACGATTTCCATGCCGCGAGCAACAATGCCCTTGTTCAAAAGAACTGCGTTCTTGGCTTCTTCCTTGCGATGCTCAGTTTCCTTTTCCATGTAGAAAACGTTTGGAACTGTAAATGCGTAAAGTAGTTCGTAGAAGGCGCTGAGTATGCTTTGGTTTGAAGCTGCGTTCGGGAAGGAGTGTTGCAGTTCTTCGAAGGTTTCGTCGATGCGGCGTTCTCGCGGGTACAAGGAGTTTGCGTCAATTGTTATTTCTTCGCCATCACGGACAAGAGCTACCGTTTGCTTATCGTATTTGAGGTTCTTTATGTTACTTATATTATAGTTGTCCAAATAAAGCTGCAAGCCATTTTTGGTGGTTACAAGTAGCGTGTTCGAAACGCCGCGTTGCATCATTCTGTTGAATGCCTGGAACACGGAATCCCTGGCCCTGTTACTGCCTTGCAAGCTCTTGATGGTTGTTGCTGACATGCGTTGTTTTAGGGCTTCGTAAATTTTAGAAGCTTTCTGGATTTTTAGGTTGACCGTGGAGTCATCTTCTGCGGCATTGTTTATTGCACGTTGCAAGGAATCGTATTGGGCAAGCTTTTTGATATTTTGACGGAATTCGTCAATGACGCGCTTTGTTTCATCTTGATTGAATTCAAATACTGCAGTAACACGTTCTGCGGCTCGCTCTTTTTCTGTTTCAATTTCCTGTTCAGTCTTTGGAACTTCGAATTTGATCGGAGCTACAATAGTTCTTGTGCTAATTTGACCCAGGTGAGGAATTTCTGAGCGGTGTGCAAGTTCCTGGTCTGGGAACAGGAATAGGATAAGAGCGATAATCAACGCTGCTCCAATTCCTATATGGATATACTTTTTTTGAGTTTTTCCCTTTTCTGCCATTTATCTATCCTCGTATGCAGCGATAATGTCTTTTACTAGTCTATGGCGTAAAACATCGTTTGCTTCGAAGTCTACATGCGTGATGCCTCGAATGCCTTTGAGCAGATGCATTGCGTGCATGAATCCGGATGTTTCGTTTTTGCCAAGGTCAACCTGGCTTGCGTCACCTGTAATGATTGCCTTGCTGTGTGGGCCAAGGCGTGTCAGGAACATTTTCATTTGCGCAATGGTCGTGTTTTGGGCCTCGTCAAGAATGATGAAGGCGTGCTTCAAGGTTCGTCCACGCATGTAGGCTAGCGGTGCTACTTCAATTGCGCCGGTCTCTTGGTAGCGGTTCAGTTTTTCCGTCGGTAAAAGTTCGGCTAGACTGTCCTGGATTGGTCTTAGGTATGGGGCGATTTTTTCTTTTAGGTCACCTGGCAAAAAGCCAAGGGATTCTCCAGCTTCAACCGCCGGTCTGACTAGGCAAATTCGTTCTGCTTCCTTACGTTCGAGTGCTGCAACGGCAAGGGCTACCGCCAAGAAGGTTTTTCCGGTTCCCGCGGGGCCGTTTGCAAAAAGAATGTCATTTTTGGATGAAGCTTCGACAAGCTTTGCCTGCGCTGCTGTTTTTGCCATGATTGGCACGCCGAATCGATTCCTTATGATCACTTCGGCCTTGAAATCCTGGTTTGGCTTGTTTATGCCTTCGCCTGGCATAATGCCAAGCATTTTAGAAAGCCAGTCTGCCGTAATTGCCGACCCTTTTTTGGCGGCAATTTTTAGCTGGTCTAGCACTGCAAGAACGCCTTCGATATCGGCATTTTCTTTTTTGCTAATTAAAAGTACATCGGGGGTGCGGCTTTGGATTTGAACGCAAAAACGGCTCTCCAGCAACTGGAAAACCGTTTCGTTCTCCCCAGAAATAAGCCGCTTTAGCTCATCGGGAGCTAAATAGCAGACTGGAGTATTATTATTCATTATTCTACAGGGACTTCTTCGTCAGCAGACATACCAAGCTTAGTCTTGGCTTCAAAAATTTCCTTACGGAGCTTATGGTTTTCTTCTGTAGAAGACATAGCATCCTTTTCTGCCTTCTTAACCTGTGCTTCGCTAACAGCCGGCTTTGGCTTTGGCTTGGCCTGTTCAGAGGAGGCTTCAGAAGCGCTGCCACCTTCAGAGGCGGAATAATCACTGCTGGAACCACCGGAGGAGCCGGCGCAAGCAGTAAACATGGCAACTGCAAGAGCAGCAAGCAAAAGTTTCCAATTCTTCAAAAGAGACATTTTATAAACTCCATTAATAAATGGTAAATACATTAATGCTCCAAATATAATTAGTTTATTTGTCAAAGGCAAAAAAAATTATTTTTTTACACATGGCTAATATGAATTTATTGCGAAAATCTTATTCTGCGGTATTTATTGCTCCCCGAGATGAACAAAATGTTCGGGAATATGCGGAGCGCCGAAACAAAATTCTGGAAAAACTTGATGGCCCTGCCTTTTTTATGGGGGTTGGCCGGGAACCTGGCACTGAGGAAGATTATGTTCAGACATGGTGCAAGCTCATTCAGGACCCTGCATTTATTTATTTGACTGGAGTAAACCAGCCGGGATGCTTCCTTTTATTAGATCCAGAAGCTGAAAATGATGAAAGGGTTGTCCTTTATGTGCCAAAAAAAGACACTTTTAAAGAATTCTGGACTGGACTCAAGCTTGGAATTGGGCCTGACGGAGCTTCTGAAGTATCGGATGTTACCGGCATTAAATGTGTAAGGCCCGCAGAAAACTTTTGGAAAGAAGCTAAGGCTGTTGTCAAAAAATCCTGCGCAAGGTCTATAGGCGTTTTTTTTGGCCCTGACTATGAAGGCGACCACAACAGGCTGTTTGCTAAGAAAATGGATAGGCTTGCCGCTTCATTTGGAAAATCTATAGAAAATGTGGCGAAAAAGCATTTTGAATTGCGTTTGCCGCTGGAGTCCGTTCGTGTAGAATCCGTAAAAAAGGCAGAAAAGGCTACTGGAGATGCTTTTGTGGAATGCATAAAAAATATGCATGCCTTTAAGACGGAACGCGATTTTGCCCTAGCCCTAGATTATGGAATGCAGCGTCGCTCCGATGGGGATTTGGCGTTCCCGACAATTGCAGCCTGTGGTGAAAATGCCTGCTGTTTACATTATGTAAAGAATGACGAACCCTTGGTTGATGGAAAATTGTTGCTGTTGGATTTCGGAGTCAGGTCCGAAACCCAGTGCAGCGATATTTCAAGGACTGTTCCGATTTCTGGCAAGTACAGTCCGCTACAAAAGATTGTGTACAATGCCGTTCTTGCTGCCCAGGAATTTCATCAAAAGCAGGTAAAACCTGGGGAGTGTCTAAAGAATCTTGACAAGAAGGTCTGGGAATTCCTTTATAATGAGCTTGAATTGCGTTTCAAAGCTGTAAATGGTGGCTTTGAGTTGCTTTATGACAAACGCCCCCACGGGGTTAGCCACTTTATTGGAGAACAGGTTCATGAAGCTTCAATCATGGGGCGCATGCTCGATATAAAGCTTGCTCCGGGAATGCTCATTTCAAATGAACCGGGTGCCTATGGAACGTTCTTTGCTGTGATTGACGGGGTTCGCTACGAAGAAAAAATAGGGATTCGCATCGAAGACGACTTGCTCGTTACTGAGGATGGTTGCAAAAATTTGTCTATCGAGATTCCAAAGACCATTGAAGATATTGAAAAAATGATGAATGCTTAAAGCGTTTTTCTTCATTTTCAATATTAAAAATGCTTTGTTTTATAGTACTTATCTCTCGTCTTTCGTCTCTCGTCTCTCGTCTTTTACTACATTTTCGCCGTTCAAATTTTAACCAAGGACTCTTATAATGAGCAAGAATTACAAGATTGCAGTGCTCCCAGGCGACGGTATCGGCCCGGAAGTCATGAAGGAAGCTGTTCGCGTATTGGACGTTGTTTCCAAGAAGTTTGGTTTCGATGTTAATGCCGAATGGGCAAACGTCGGTGGTGCAGCATACGATGAAAGCGGTTCTCCGCTTCCGGAAAGCACTCTCAAGCTCGGTGAAGCTTCTGACTGCATTTTGTTCGGTTCCGTTGGTGGCCCGAAGTGGGAACACTTGCCGCCAAACCTTCAGCCGGAACGCGGTGCTCTTCTCCCGCTCCGTAAGCACTTCAAGCTTTTCTGCAACCTCCGCCCGGCTCGCGTTTACAAGGAACTCGCTGGTGCATGCCCGCTCCGTTCCGACATCGTAGGCGATGGTTTCAACATTTTGACAGTCCGTGAACTTACCGGCGACGTTTACTTTGGTCAGCCAAAGGGCCGCGAAGGCGTTCCTGGCTCCAAGGAAGAAATCGGCTTTGATACCATGAAGTACAGCCGCTACGAAGTGGAACGCATCGCTCGCTTCGCTTTCGACGCTGCAATGTTGCGTAACAAGAAGGTTGCTTCTATCGACAAGGCAAACGTTCTTACCACTTCCGTTCTCTGGCGCGAAGTTGTTAATGAAGTTATCAAGGATTATCCGGAACTTACTCTCGAACACCTCTACGTTGATAACGCTGCTATGCAGCTCTTGAAGCGTCCTCGTGACTTCGACGTGATGCTCTGCCCGAACCTCTTCGGCGATATCCTCACCGACGAATGCGCAATGCTCACCGGTTCCATGGGCCTTCTCCCGTCTGCATCCATTGCAGAAGGTTCCTTCGGTCTTTATGAACCAGCAGGTGGCTCCGCTCCAGATATCGCTGGCAAGGGCATCGCAAACCCGCTTGCACAGATTCTTTCTACAGCACTCATGCTCCGTTACACCTTCAAGGAAGAAGAAGCTGCACGCGCTATCGAAGCCGCTTGCGAAAAGGTTATCTCCCAGGGTTACCGCACTGGCGACATTTACCAGGAAGGTTGCACAAAGGTTGGCACTACCGGTATGGGTGATGCAATCATCGCAGCTCTCAAGTAATGTCTGTTTCTTGAAATGAACTAGGGTCTCGGGTCCCCGGGACCTTTTTTTATGTTAAAAAATCAATTTGAATATTTGAAACGGCGATTATAAAGATGTGGACTTGATAGATTTGTATGTTTTTATTAAATTTTGTTCACATTACAATTACAGTTTAAGTAAGTTTTGAGGTTTTATGAGCAATAACCCGAATGCTTCCCAGAATTCTGCACAAAAGAGCGAAGACGAAATTGATTTGCTTGAAATTGTAGGCATTCTTTTAGCAAAATGGCCGATTCTGTTGGTTTTCTCGGTAATTGGCGTTGCTGTGGGTGTCTTTGTTGCATGCTGGAGTAGGGACGTTTATCAAAGCGATGCCATGTTGCAGCTTGATTCAAAATCAAAGAGTGGCAAGGCCATGGTGGATATGGCGGCCTTGTTTGATACCCAGAGCCCTGCAGAAGCTGAAATCAGGATTATCAAGAGCCGTCAAGTCTTGACCCATGTCGTAGAATCTGAAAAATTGCAGTATGTTGCAACCCCAATGGGCTTTATGGACCGCTTAAGACGCAAGGAAGGCCGTTTGGATCTTGACCTGTTCGAAATTTCAGATGCTTTGAAGTCTATGGACTACAAGTGGGTTGTTGAAGCCAAGGATTTAAATTCTTATACACTTTTCTCACCTCTTGGCGGTACTCTTGTTGATGGTGTCGTTGGTGAAACTTATCGCGTCCCTTTTGGTGGAGATACCGTTTCCATTTGCGTAAAATCCATGTTTGCAACCATCGGTCAAAAATTTGTTTTGGGAAAATCTTCTGTGCTTGACGTTGTGGAAAGACTACAAAAGTCGTTGGAAGCTTCTGAAGATGGTAAGAATACAAACATCATTATTATGAAGATTCAGAATCGCTATGCGGACAAGGCTGCTTCGATCTTGAATGCCATTGCAGAAATGTACGTTCGCCAGAACGTTGAAATGCGTAGCGCAGAAGCTGAAAAGACTCTTGAATTCCTTGAAGCCCTGCTGCCAAGTATTAAGGCCCAGCTTGATTCATCTGAACAGCTCTTGACGAATTATCGTAATAAGGTTGGTACTGTTGATCTCGGTGCTGAAGCTAAGGGTACTCTTGAACGTCAGGTCCAGCTTAAGGCCCAGCTGCTTCAAATGGAACAACAACGTCAGGATAAATCACGTTTGTATAAGGACGACCATCCGGCAATGGTAGCCATTATCCAGCAACAGGAACGTTTGCGCAGGGAAATTGGCAAGGAAGAGTCCAAGACAAAGAACTTGCCGACTACCCAGCAGGAAGTCTTAAAACTCCAGCAGGATGTTGAAATCAACAATACGCTTTACACAACCGTTCTCAACAATATCCAGCAGCTTCGCGTGGTACGCGCTGGCGAAATTGGCAATGTTCGTATTGTTGACAAGGCATGTATCCGTTCAAAGCCGGCTAAGCCAAATCGTAAGTTGATTGTGCTTGCTGGTATTGCTGGTGGTTTCTTGGCTGGTTGCGGTCTTATTTTCTTGCTTCGTATGTTCTCCGCTCGTGGCGTTGCTTCTTCTTCTGAAATTGAACGCGAAACAGGCGTTAGCGTATATGCAAAGATTCCTAAGACAAAGATTGATCCTAGTTTGCCAAATGTAAGCGACCCGCGCTTTATTCTTGCGTACGCGGATCCTGAAGATTTGGCTGTTGAAAAGGTCCGCGCCCTGCGTACTGCGCTTGAATTCTCCTTTATCGACCAGGGTGGCAAGGTTCTTATGGTTACGGGTCTTACCCCTGGTGCCGGTAAGTCGTTTGTTTCGTTGAACCTTTCATTCCTGTTCTCCCAGATGGGCAAGAAGGTTATTCTTGTGGACTGCGACCTTCGTAAGTCTCGCTTGTCCAAGAAGCATGAACGCGGCGTGTCGAACGTTCTCAAGGGCGAAATTACTTTGGACAAGGCTATAAAGCAGCTTGAAAACAGCTCTACATATTATTTGCCGATTGGTTCCCGAGTTTCTAACCCTGGTGAACTTTTGGCATCAAAGGAATTTACCGCTCTTGTGGGCCAGATGAAGGAAGAATACGACCTTGTCGTAATTGATACACCGCCGGTATCCCTTGTTTCTGACGCTCAGGCAATCGCTCGAGTTGCCGACTTTGGTCTTGTTGTTCTTGAATATAGAAAGCATGCCATCGAACATATCCAGGAAGCTCTTGCTCAGCTTGATGTTGCTGGCCTTGACAAGCGTGCCTTTGTTCTTAACCATTGCTATCACGATGGCGGTGCCTACGGCTATGGCTATGGTTATGGTTA
>DCGZ01000143.1:11018-15801 GCA_002314675.1 Fibrobacter sp. UBA1765
GGTTATGGCTACAAGTATGGTGACGATAAGCACAAGCATAAGAAGAAAGGCTTTATCAAGAAGCTCGCCCATAAGCTTCGTCATGCAAACGACCACCATTAATTGGTGACTTTGCGAAAAAAAATGCACGGTATAAAAGCCGTGCTTTTTTATATTTAAAAGACAATGAAGAACTACATTCTACGCCGCCTGCTTTTAATGATTCCGACCCTTATCGGGATATCGCTCTTGTGCTTTATCCTGATACAGTTGATTCCCGGAGGCCCCGTAGAAGAATTGATTTCAAGGGCGCAAAGCGCAGCTGCGATGAAGGGGGGCGTTGACGCTTCCAAGGCCCTTTCTCCAGAACAAATTGCGCAAATCCAAAGTTATTTTGGTTTTGACAAGCCG
This sequence comes from Fibrobacter sp. UBA1765, assembly GCA_002314675.1. GTDB lineage: Bacteria > Fibrobacterota > Fibrobacteria > Fibrobacterales > Fibrobacteraceae > UBA1765. The sequence goes on from DCGZ01000143.1 coordinate 11,409, forward strand.
GCATGGCAGCGTTACATAGAATGGCTTTGGAATGTACTGCACTTGAACCTTGGTGAATCCTATACTTATGGGGAACCTGTTTGGGATGTCATAAAGTCCAGGTTCCCGGTTTCACTTTTCTTTGGCTGTACGAGTTTCTTTTTATCATATTTGATTTGCATTCCTCTTGGCTTGTGGAAAGCTGTAAATCATGGGTCCAAGGGCGATGTCATTAGCTCTGGTGTTATTTTTTCTGGTTATGTAATGCCTGGCTATGCTCTTGGCATTTTACTGATTATATTCCTTGCAGGTGGTTCCTATTTAGACATATTCCCGATGGGTGGTCTTACTTCAGATGACTTTGAAGATTTGAGTTTTTTTGAACGAGTTCTTGATTTAGCTAGTCACCTTGCACTCCCGATGTTCTGCTATGTGATTAGCGAATTTGCGTTCCTTACGTTCTTGATGAAAAATTCAACGCTTGAAGAGCTTGGACGTGACTACATGCGTACCGCTCTTGCCAAGGGGCTTAGCTTTAGGGCTGCATTATTGCGCCACGCCTTGCGCAATGCTCTTATACCGATTGCTACAAGACTTTCTGAAATCTTTACGCTCATGTTTGCTGGCGCTCTTTTGATTGAAAAGGTTTTTGATATAGATGGCATGGGCCTTTTGTATTACAACTCCATGGTAAACCGTGATTACAATGTTGTGCTTGGTGTCATTTTCCTTTCTAGCTTGATGGCTCTTGTGGGTAGGCTTTTTAGCGATATACTTTATACCTTGGTTGATCCTAGGATCCGCTTTAGATAGGGATGTTTACAATGAAAAGATTTTTTGCGAACTTCTCTAAGCAGTTTAAGCGATTCCGCAAGAACAAGAGGGCATTTTATTCCCTGATAGTCTTGGCCGTTGCGTATTTGCTGTCGCTTACAAGTCCATGGACTGTAAATGACGAGCCTTTGTTTTTGCGATATGAGGGAAAAACTTATTTCCCTGCATTTGCACATTATCCAGAGACTGAGTTTGGCGGTTCATACAATACCGAGCCCGATTACAAGCGGCTTGTTGCCTATGCTAAGGAAGATGGCAAGGATGTCTTTGCGATTATGCCTCCTGTGCCGCATGATCCGTTAAAGGCAGACCTCGATGTCGATGGCGCGCCACCGTTTGCTCCGAGTGCAAAACATTGGCTCGGTACCGATGCGAATGGCCGTGATGTTCTTTCACGCTTGATTCATGGCTTTAGAATTTGCATGTCCTTTAGCTTGCTTTTGACGATTCTTGGAACGTTCCTGGGTATTGTGATTGGAGGCGTTCAAGGCTATCTTGGAATTTTCTGGGATACGGTTATGCAGCGTACTATTGAAATTTGGTCTTCGTTACCGTTCTTGTACGTTGTAATTCTCATTGGCAGTATTTATGGAAGAAGCTTTATTCTTTTGATTTTGATCATGGCGCTTTTCCAATGGATTTCGCTCAGTTACTATATGCGTGCCGAATTTATGAAGCTTAGGAATATGCAATATACTAAGGCTGCAAGAATGCTTGGTATGCCGCATAGGCACATATTCTTCAAGGAAATCTTGCCGAATGCGTTGACCCCTGTTGTTACGCTTTTCCCGTTTACACTGATTGGTGGCATTGGTAGCTTAACCTCTCTAGACTTTTTAGGCTTTGGCTTGCAGCCGCCAACTCCTAGTTGGGGTGAACTTTTAAGCCAGGGGCTTAACAACTTGTATGCGCCGTGGATTGCGATTTCTAGTATTGTCGCCTTGTTTGCGACACTTCTTTTGTCGACATTCGTTGGGGAAGGTGTTCGTGACGCAATGGATCCGAAATCGGGTGACAGGTATAACTAACCATAATTTTTATGGACCGTCTGGAACTTTTGCGTGATGGAAAGCCTCTGAACTTTCGTCAACAACTGCTGCTTATATGGCAGTTGAGTATTCCTGGTATACTTGCTCAAATTTCAACGATCATTATGCAATATATGGATGCCTCCATGGTTGGGCATCTTGGTGCTAGTGCATCGGCATCCGTTGGTCTTGTGGCATCGAGTACATGGCTGCTTGGGTGCCTTTGCTATGTTGTAAATATCGGCTTTAATGTTCAGATAGCTCATTCCATTGGGGCGAAACGTGATATTCGAGCAAGGAACTTGGTAAAGCTTGGGTTGCTATTTGGTTTATGCTTTAGCTTACTCCTTATGAGCCTTGGCATTTTTATTCATGACAAGGTTCCTGCATTGCTTGGCTCTGATGCGAGTATTCATAAAGATGCCGCAATTTATTTCTTGATAATCGCTATCGGAATTCCGGCATTGCAGTTGAATGGGATGGCTGCAGGAATGTTGCAGTGCAGTGGGAACATGAAGCTGCCTAGCATATTGCAGGCAGTTTCTTGCGTGCTGAATGTTATCTTGAATTTCATTTTAATTTTTGAATCGCGTACTGTAGAATTTTTGGGTATGCGCTTGAATGTGCCTGGTGTTGGATTGGGTGTAGCGGGAGCTGCGCTCGGTACGGTCGTTGCTCAAGCTATTGTGATGCTTTTGATGCTTTACTTTTTGTTGTTTCGTAGCAAAAGTTTGCATTTACGGGCTAAAGAAAAACTTCGTATTTCAAAAAAACAATTGCGTGAGGCTTTTAGAATTACCTGGCCCATGGCTATAGAGCAGGTAATAATGAGTAGTGCTCTTGTTGCTTTTACAGCCATAGTCTCTCCGCTTGGAATGGTTGCTTTATCGGCAAATTCCTTTGCGATAACTATTGAAAGTCTGTGCTATATGCCTGGCTTTGGAATTGCTGCTGCGGCAACAACGATTATTGGACAAAGTATTGGCGCACGGCGCTTTGACTTGACGCGTAAACTAGCGTTCCTTGTAACAGGGGTCGGTGTATTTGTAATGAGCTGTTCTGGAATTTTGATGTATGTGTTTGCTCCAGAACTAATGTCCTTTTTTACTCCTAATGCCGATATTCGAAAATTGGGTGTAAGCATTTTAAGAATAGAGGCTTTTGCGGAACCTTTTTATGCTGCTTCAATAGTTGCTAATGGTGTGTTTCGAGGTGCAGGGAGCACTTTGGTACCTAGCGTAATGAACCTTGTTAGCATGTGGGTTGTACGCCTACCTTTGGCTGTTTTGTTGGTAGGTGAGTTTGGCTTGAGGGGGGCGTGGTATGCCATGTGCGGTGAACTTTGTTTTAGGGGTATTATTTATTTGACTGTACTTTTTAAAAAGAAATGGATCCGTAAATAATATCTACATTTAAAAACGATGAGTGTTGAATTAGGCAAATCTGTAATTTCTGTAAAAGACCTTTCGGTATCATTTGCAAAGCGGGGGTTGATTAGACGTGACTACGTTCAAGTTACTGACCGCGTGTCATTTGATATAAAGCCGGGTGAATTTTTTGCACTTGTAGGGGAGTCTGGTTGCGGAAAGTCCGTAACTGCGATGAGCATTTTGCAGTTGCTGCCGTATCCTGGAGCAAAAATCACAAGAGGCGAAATCCTGTTCGAAGGTGCAGATTTAACTAAACTTTCTTCGAAGGAATTGCAAAAGATTCGAGGCAAGAAAATTAGTTGCATTTTCCAGGAGGCTATGGCCGCCTTGAATCCGGTACTTCGTATTCGCAAGCAACTGCTGGAAGCTTTGCCTCAAGGCGAATCGGAAAATCTGATTTTAGACCTGATGAAGTCTGCCGGTTTTGTGGACCCTGAACGTATTTTGAATTCTTACCCTCATGAACTTTCTGGTGGGCAGTTGCAGCGCATTTGCATTGTGATGGCGCTCCTTGCAAAGCCAAAACTTTTGATTGCAGATGAACCGACTACGGCGCTTGACGTTACTGTGCAAGCGGAGGTGTTGAAGCTTTTGCAAAAGCTAGCAAGTGAAATGGGAACTGCTGTTTTGCTTATTACGCACAATATGGCTCTCGTTGCTGAATATGCAGCTCGCGTGGCTGTGATGTATGCTGGTCGCATTGTTGAAAGCGGTCCGTCTAGAGATGTTATTCTGAATCCATTGCACCCTTATACAAGGGGGTTGTTGAAGGCTTTGCCTGATAGCTCCAAGACTTTAGCGGAGCTTGAATTCATTCCAGGAAATGTTCCCGCACCGGCAGATTTTGCGGAAGGTTGCCGTTTTAAGGATCGTTGTGCAGTCGCTTGCGATAAGTGTAAAGCCTACCCGCCACGTATTGGGACTGAAGAACATTTTGCATATTGCTTTGAGGTGTGAGGTCGGCGTTATGCTCACTTTGAGGTAATTAAGATGCAAGAGCCAGATGCAAGATACAAGAAATTGTAATTTCCTATGTCATTGTCAATTCCTAATTCTGCATTCTTAATTATCAAAGCCTACTGCCGACAACATGGAAATTAGCAAGTATCTCTCGTCACTCGT
>DCGZ01000067.1:0-1835 GCA_002314675.1 Fibrobacter sp. UBA1765
CAAGTAGTTCCTCGGTAAAGAGTAGTAGCAGTGTAGTTGTTGTAAAGGGGTCCATGACCGATTCTCGCGACGGTCAAGCCTACAAGACAGTCACCATCGGCACCCAGACCTGGATGGCAGAGAATTTGAACTACGCCTATAAGGGAGTGAAGTACAACTATGACGGTTACACCTCCGATTCCACCAGTTGGTGCGGTGGCGGCAGTAGTACAACTGCTGGTGACTGTTCCATATACGGTCGCCTTTATACCTGGAGTGCCGTGATGGATAGTGCTGCCCAGTTCAATGTAAATGCAGGAACCAAGTGTGGCAATGGCAAGACCTGTACCCCCAATAGCCCCCATCGCGGCATTTGCCCAGAAGGCTGGCATGTGCCCACGAACGAGGAGTACAGCACTCTGTACACCTATGTTGGTGGGACTGGCTCTGCCGGTCAGAAGCTGAAGGCCAACACAAGCCTGTGGTACAGCAATACGGGTACGGACGAGTACGGCTTCTCGGTGCTCCCCGCCGGTTACAGGGACTACAGTGGCAAATTCTACCGTGAGGGCGACAACGCCATCTTGTGGTCTGCCTCTGAGGACAATTACAACGTCGCGTGGGCGTGGGGCCAGGACTTCGGCTACAGTGACGACGACGCATACCAAGACAACTACAGCAAGTACAACGGTCGGAGTTTGCGTTGCCTCAAGGACTAAATCGAACTTATAACCGAACCTGAGCGTAGGCAACGCCAATCCAGGCTGCCAAGCCGCAAGGCAAGGCTGCCCGATTTTTTAGGTAATTCCACAAAAATCGTTTGCTTTATTTGAAAGTTTTGCAAAAAGTGTACTTGACTACCATTTTTACAAAATTTATATTTGAGGCATGATTAGGCGCCAAATCAAAGACTTCCTGTTAAAGTCTGCTTCGCAATACCCGGTCGTTCTGGTTCATGGTCCCAGGCAATCCGGCAAAACAACCCTTTGTCGCGATACATTCGCCGACAAACCCTACATTTCTCTAGAAAATCCTGACACTAGGGAACGGGCCTTACAGGATCCACGGGGGTTCTTCAAAAGTATCCCGAACGGGGCCATTCTTGACGAAATTCAAAATGTTCCCCATTTGCTATCCTATATGCAGCAGATTGTGGATGAATCAAATCAAAAGGGTTTGTTCATCGTTACGGGCAGTAATAATTTTGCATTACAGCAAGCTGTGACTCAGACTCTTGCCGGTCGTGTCGCCATGCTTAAACTGCTGCCATTTTCCTTGGACGAAATCAAGGAATTGAACGCAAGTGATTCCATCGACAGTCTTATTCTTTCTGGAGGGTACCCCCGCTATATAACGGAACGCCCAGACAGGTTCTTCTTTTACCAGAATTACATTTCCACCTATGTTGAGCGGGATGTTCGCCAAATTGTCAATATAAAGGATGCGGCTCTTTTTCATAGATTCCTTGTTCTTTGTGCAGGGCGAATTGGCTCCATATTGGATTACACTTCTCTTTCTAACGATTGCGGAATCAATGTTAGAACAGCAAAGGAATGGCTGTCGATTCTTGAAGCTTCGTTTATCGGTTTCACGTTAAATCCGTGGTACATGAATAGGACAAAACGCTTGATAAAATCGCCCAAGTTCTATTTCTACGATACTGGGCTTGCATGCGCCTTGCTAGGAATTGCCGAAGAGTCGCAATTTAACCGCGATCCCTTGCGAGGCAATCTTTTTGAAAACCTTGTGATTCTTGAAAGAATGAAGCATTCGTTTAATTGCGCGGAGCAGAAAAATTTCTGGTATTATAGAACTAGTGACGGCAAGGAAATTGACCTTGTTGAAGAAACTGGAAG
>DCGZ01000067.1:1891-3068 GCA_002314675.1 Fibrobacter sp. UBA1765
TTCAATTCGGAATTCGTCAAAAACTTTGGTGTTTTTGAAAAGGAATATCCCGAAATGTGTGGCGAAAAAACTGTGGTTTATGCAGGCAAAGAAAGTTTTGAATTCAAGGGTGTTCTGGTCAAGAATTTTAGATAAAAGTTTGCGTTCTAGTTTTCTCAAAAAAACACCCCTAAAAACACCCCAAAATGGGCGCTTTTTTTGCCAGCTTTTGAAGTAGCTGATTCGCTTTTTTCTATCTTTGTAAAAGCATGCAAAATACCCCTAGAACACGAGTTCTCATCGTAAACGACGATGGGTTTAAGAGCGGCAATCTTCGCGCTCTTGCGGCAGCCTTGTCCAAGGTGGCTGATGTGTTCGTTTTTGCCCCCGAAACGGAGCAAAGCGGGGTCAGTCAGGCCTTTACCGTGCGCAGAGGTTTGCGCGTCAAACAGGTGCCCGTGGATGAAACCACTCCCGTGGCAGCCGACGGTACAAAAGCCTGGCCTTATGAATTCTATTCCGTATCTGGCACACCTGCCGACTGCGCCAAGTTTGCCCTAGGTCATTTCGCGAAATTCGGGCTTTCTTTGGAACCCGAAGGCTGCACTGGTGTAAGCTCTGCCGCAGGTGAATTTGACGTCTGTTTCTCCGGCGTGAACGTTGGCGAAAATTCCGGCGTCTCGTCCTTGTATTCCGGTACGGTTGCCGGTGCCCGCGAAGCCGCCCTGTGGGGTGTTCCCGGCGTTGCACTTTCCCTCCGCGGTTGTGGGGGAGACCTGCTGGAAACTGCTGTGGATTTTGCCGTTCGTGTAGTCAAGGAACGACTTTTTGAAGGTATTGCGCCCGGAACCTTCTGGAACGTGAACTTCCCCAAGGTAAAACCTGCAGACTTCAAGGGCTACAAGTCCACGAAGATGGCCCACGAAATGTTTACGGACCACTACAGCCTGGTGGATGCCGACGATGGCTCTGGCGACAAGCTGTGGTTGCTTGATGGCGACAAATTATGGAACGAAGCTCCTGTGGATAGTGATGACTATCTGTTGAACCAGGGGTATGCCACCATCACGGCCCACCGCATCGACCAGACCGATTACGAAAGTTTGAAATTAATAGATGAAACGATAAATGGGCTGGGTTAACCCCCGACCCAAAGAAGGATAAGTAATGTCAGAAGAAATGCTCCCAGGCAAGCAGT
>DCGZ01000163.1 GCA_002314675.1 Fibrobacter sp. UBA1765
CGACGCAAAGACTCTAATCAAGGCCATGGAGGCCATGGGGGCGACCCCTCCCGAAAAATTCAACCAGAACAAGAAACCCCAAACCGATAGGTAATACTATGGCAAAGAAAGACTCCCAGGGAAACTGGCTTGACGACCGAGGCCGTCCCGTTCCCGAAAAATACATTCCCGCAAGCGACAAGAAGCGTGACGCACTTGTTGAAGGCATCATCAAGAATGTTGTCAAGCTCTCTGACAAGATGGCTTCCGAAAAGGTCAAGATCGTTGCATCTATTGACAAGTACCTTGACGAACTCGCCAAGGAAAACAAGGTCCGCGAAAAGTGGAAGGGAAACATCCTTCTCCAGAACTTCGACAAGAGCCTCTGCGTAGAGCGCCGCATTGACGACAACATCGGCTTCGATGAACGCCTGCAGATGGTCAAGACCATCGTGGACAAGTGGGTTGCTGGCCGCCTGAACGGCATCGACGAGAACCTCTCCAAGGTGATCACTCACGCCTTCAACGTGGATAAGCAGGGGCGCGTCAACACCGCCATGCTCCTGAAGCTTCTGCATCTTGAAATTGACGACAACGAATGGAAGAAGGCCATGAAGCTCTTGAAGGAATCCATCATCGTCAAGTCCACCAAGCAGTCCATCAACTTCAAGCGCAAAGTCGTAAAGGATTCCGGCGAAGCCTGGGAAAACATCGTCCTCAACTTCAACGACATTTCTCTTAACGTAGACAAGGAGGACAAGAATGCCTAACCAGGAAACTTGCCGCACCCTTGACCTCTTTCGCGACCAGCTCGTTCTCGAAGCCGATTTCCGCTTTGGCTATGCCGTTGTACTCAAGCAGAACCATGGCAAGCCCCTTGTTCGCGGAGTTGGATGCTCCCCGCACAAGGCTGTCGAGGACCTTCTGAACCAGTGGGAGAAGGGCTAGTGACAAAGTCCCAGCTATTCCCCCTGCTGCTGATCATCCTTGACCTTTTGGCGGCTCTGGTCTATGGAATCGTGGACCACGATGCCCGCAAGGTCATCTATTGGGTGGCGGCGGCAATCCTTTCTATCACAGTGACCTTCTAGGTCTTTCGGGGTTGCAGTGGACACGGCGCGGTAGAGTGGACGCGCACGGCAGGGTTCGAGCCCCTGCACCTCAACTAATCTCCCTGGGCCGATGGCAGCATTTCTCCTTTCACTACACAACACACAACACATATACCGCTGCCGGAGGCCATTTCTTTTTCAAAGGATCACCATGAATCTTTATTACCGCCCAGACATTCCCACCTGGGAAAAGTACACCAAGAACACCGAGCTTTACAGCATCAAGAACAAGCTCCACATCGAAATCCAGGCCAAGAACATTCCAGGAACTCTTGTCTATGACATCATGCCCGGATTCTTCACGGACTTCCGTTCAGGTCCATCCATCGTGAACCCCTTTATCCCCAAAATTGGCGACACATTAACCGCCATGGCTTGGCTTATCCACGATGTAAACTATCACGGATTCCTCAGCAAGAAATATTCCGACCTTCTCCTGCTCGAAATGCTTGAAAATGCAGGAATGGGCAAGGTCAAGAGGAATGCCGTTTACTACTCCGTCAAGTTCTTTGCAGGCTCCCACTACAGCAACCTCGACGATGATCAGGGCGACCTTTACAACCACAACAAGACCCTCGTAAAGATGCAATGGCTCGACAACAAGGGCGCAACCATCAAGAGGTTCAACGGGAAAAGACTCATTTCGGAATACGCAGCATGACCAAGGAAACGCGCCAAAAGATTCAGAACTTTTTCATCAAGGCCGGGATGTTCATTTACTGCATTTCCTTTGTTGGAATGATCGTCCTGACCCTCTATCTCATGCTAACAATCTAATGGAGGAACAAATGTCCAACAGTCCCATGGTGTCACACACCAACATAAGCCCCAGCAGAACATCTCCGCGAAACCACGAAATTGACACAATCACCATCCACATCGTGGTGGGCCAGTCGAGTGTCGAAGCCCTGGGCAAGCTCTTTGCCGAAAAGAGCCGCAAGGCTTCCAGCAACTACGGTATCGGTCCCGACGGTCGCATCGGCCTCTATGTCTCTGAAACTGACCGCAGCTGGTGCAGCTCCAACGCCGCCAATGACCATAGGGCCGTGACCATCGAGGTTGCAAGCGAAACCAAGGCTCCCTACGCCGTGACCGACGAAGCCTACGCAAGCCTCATCTACCTGGTGGCCGACATCTGCAAAAGGAACTACATCAAGAAACTCCTCTGGAGCCACGACAAGAAACTAATGGGCAAGGTGGACGAAGACGGTGAACTACTCCAGAATATGACGATTCACAAGTGGTTCGCCGCCAAGGAATGTCCAGGAGAATACCTGGAAGAACGGATGTTTGACATCGCGGCCAAGGTCAATGCATTGCTGTAGGTATCCATGAACGACTACAAGTACGAAATTGAAAAGTACAAGCGGCTCTTTTCAGATTTGTCGGCAAGTTTCAAAACCCTAAAAACAGGGTTCCGTAACCTCCAGAGAAGACTCATCGAAAGCGAAAGCATCCGAAAGCAGCAGCACAACACCATACTCCAACTCAAACAGACGATCCGTGAACTGCGGAAAGGAAAATAACCATGATCATCAAGTGTTTTAATTGCGGGGCAAAGTTCATGCCAGGAAACAACGCTCAAGGACTTCCAAACGGCCTGGGCTTCAAGCTCGACAGCGGCAAGACCTACAATGTATGCCGGTTCTGCATCAGCTACAAGACCGACGAAGTAAACCGGAAAATCTCGGAAGCAGAAGGAAAATAACCATGAATATTGAACTCAACAGAAAAAAGCTCAAGCAGCTGGAAAAGGAAGAAGGACACACCCTCTTCGAACAGGCTCTTATCCGTTACGCCCTGAAACTGCATGAACGAATGGCGCTCAATAATGCCCATGAAAGCGAACTTTTCCATAAGGCAAAATCAGCTTTCGAAACTCTCCAGAAAATTTTTACCCCCCCCCCGCAAGATGCGTGCCAGGTTGAACTCATTGACGGTCTGAACTGGAAGGAAATTGCAATCCGTTACAAGCAGGAAGCCGAACAATGGAAAGAGGAAAACCACAAGAACCTTATCGATGTTAACAGGCTCCTCATTGAAAAGGACAATCACCTAAACGAAATCAAGCGCTTGGGAGCAGAGCTTTACAAGGCCAACTGCAACGAAATGAAAAACAGGGCAAATGAAACAGATCAAATCTGATGAAGAATTAGCTCGTTTGGATCAGATTTTTGCCGAGGTTGAGGCGGAGCTTCACGGCACCACCCCAATAACCCCGGCAATTTCCCAGGCAGAGCAGGATCAAATCAACCGCATCAACAAGGAAAAACGACTACTCGCGCAGGATCACAGCCAAATGGTATCGAATGCGGCCCAAATGCTCAAGGATGGTGCGTACAAGACCCGTTGGGAAAGAGTCCTTGCCGAAAAGTACATTGACCTGTACAATGTGGTTCTACCGAAAAAAGAAAAAGGTTTATCCGAGATCAACACGGAACTAAACATTCTTAGAAACTTCACGAAGTCTGTTGCAATCCACCTCGAAAGAGCAGAACGGAGTGCAAAGGAGCAAGATAATCACCACTACTATAAAATATTCACCGAGATAGTCAAATCTCTACTCGAAAAAATATGACAATCCAAAGACCGTTTATGCGGTCTTTTTTAACAAGAAAAGGCAAAAACTATGGCAGAAATACTCATGAGCATCCACGGCAAGTTCGCCGACATGATTTTCAGTGGAGAAAAGACCATCGAGCTACGCAAAACGGCTCCGGTTTCCACCGGCGAAAACGAAATAATCGTCTATCTGTACAACACAGACACCAAGGGCGTTTCCGGAAAGATCACTATCGCAGAAGTGAGGGAGATGGAAGAAATTACCGAGACCCTGGCAGATAGCGCCTGCATTTCTGAAGAAGAAATCCGGGAATACAGGGGAGACGGCAAGCTTTACGGCTGGATTATCGAACAGGCCGAATGCTTCGAAGAAAGTCTACGCCTTAAAGACTTTGGCATTCAAAGAGCGCCTCAGTCCTGGCAATACCTCAGGAGATAACCACCATGGAACACATCCTTAAAGTCAAGAAAAGGGAATTTGAAGCCCTTCTGAACGGTGAGCTGACCTTCGTAATCTACAAGGTAGACCGTATCTACAGCACTGGTGACCGCCTCATTCTCTTCGAACAGGAGAACGGCAAGGAAACAGGCCGAAGCCTCACCGTAAGAATCACGTTCATTTGCCACGCCGTAGACTCCGAAGGAATCAAGGACGACTACTGCGTAGTAAGTGTCAAGCGAAGCGGCAAGAACACCCGTACAAACGCCGGGAATAAGCCTGCAAGCGAGCCCGAAGCCATTGAATACGCCTTGAGTATCGGACGATCCGAAGACTGTGCCAAGCGATTCTTCAACTACTACTCCATGAGCGGCTGGAAAATGAAGAGCGGCATACCCCTTGCTGACTGGAAAGCAGCCCTCAGGAACTGGAAGGACTTCAGCGCTGGCAAACCACAGGAAAATCCCGAAGAAACAGCCCAGCTTGAACTTCTCCTGCCCCTCCTTCTAAAGAAAACCGCAGACCTGGCAAAGCAAAAAAAGGACCTTACATTCAAAGACCCTGCCATTGGGACTGTCCTCAGCTTCTATGGCTTTGAACGCTTTGAATACCCCTTCAACGCCTTCGAAGTCAAGGAAATGGTCAAGAAATACCAGACTTCCAAGAACCTTGGAACAGGCTGCCCGAACATGAGATCACCCAATCCTTATGGCAAAGGAACACTCCAGGTTCCAACCATCGAAGAATACAGCCAGTTACTCAAACGAAAAAAAGAAAATCAAACCAAGTAAAGAAAGCCTCGGGAAAAATCCCGGGGCTTTTATGTTAAGTTTTCCGTTATTTTTTAACAGACGCAATTCTTTATGTGGCGAATTTAAGTCGCCAAGTA
>DCGZ01000185.1 GCA_002314675.1 Fibrobacter sp. UBA1765
GTAGCACGCCATATAACAAAAGGCGTGTCAAAAAAATGTCTTATGGATAGTGCATTTCAAAATATGCTGCTCACGCCATCGTGGTCTTTTGCATTCATAGATTTTCCTTTCCTTGCAAACAAGCGGAAACTGCAAGGCATATTGAGTTTTGAGTTGAGTTGAAATCGTACGATGTGTAATTTAGGACCATTCAAATGACAAAAGATGACATTAAAAATGGTAAAAAAAATCGGACCGCCTTGCCTTACGGCTTGGCGGCCTATTTTGGTTGGATTAAATTAGCCAACCGCTAGTCCGACTTACGTCGGTCTAGTTAGAGTCCTGAGAAGCGAGGAAAGCGTAGGCAAGCTTGCTTGCCTACATTTGACGAGCAAGCAGGTCCGATGCAAAGCATCAATCCTTGAGACAGCGAACCGACCTTGCGTAGTTCTCGAAGTCCCTGTAGAGGCGCGCGTACTCGCGATCGTAGCTCAGTTCCAAGTAGAAGGCGTTGTCGCTACTGTACTCGCCCGATGACCAGAAGTAGGCGTATATGTCGTCTTCGTAGAAATAGTCACTGTAGCCCCTGAGGCCACCGGGGAGCGCGGAGAAGCCGTAGGCATCCGTTCCGTTACCGTTTCTGTGCCAGCCGGACTTGGACTTCAGGTACTGGCCCGCAGTAGATGAAGAGGCGTCAGTGGTATGGTCGTATCCGAATGAAGGGTCAATGTAATTGACCAGCTCTTCGAACTCGTAATGGCTTGGCAGGTGCCAGCCCTGTGGGCAAACACCACGAACAGGGGTTGTCGGATTAAGTGAAGCATTGCACTTCTTGCCATAGGCACAATTAGCCTTGTCCATGGCAACTTCCCAGGTGTACAGGCGACCGTATTTGGAGCAGTTTGCTGCAACTTCCTCATCAGTCAAATTTTTACCACTAGAATAATCGTAGCTACCATCTCCATAGCAGCCGCTCCACGCATGACGGCCCATACTGGAAACGTCGCCCGGGTCGTAGTTCAGGTTCTCCGCCATCCAGGTCTGGGTGCCGATCTTGACGGTCTTGTACACCTGGCCGTCGCGGGTGTCGGTCATGGTGCCGTAGTCAATGTTCGGATTCAGGTAGGCCCAGTTCGCCTTGGAACTGCTAGACCCTTCGGCTGGCTCAGGGACCTTAATACTGGATGAGCTGCTGAGATCCTCAATCGGAGTCGAAAATGACGAGGAAGAACTTACAACCGACGAAGAAGACTTCGCGGAGCTGGATGACGCAACAGAGCTGCTACTCTTTACCGAGGAACTACTTGCAACAGAAGAGGAGCTCTTCTCGCTAGAGGAGCTAACAACCGACGAAGATGACTCCACAGAACTAGAGGAAGTTACTGAGCTGGAACTTACTACAGAACTACTAGATTGCTTCGCTTCGCTCGCAATGACATTAGAGGAAGAACTGCTGGATGAAGTTCCATAAACAACCCAGCGTCCATCAGTACAGGTATATGGAGTATTCGAGGTTGCAACAACAACCAGTTGGTTTTCACGGGATGTAGTGCAATTAGGCAGGTCTTCTAAAGTTGCATAAACATTAACACCCAATGTATTACTGCTAGAAGACTGCACACCATCGGAGCTGCTTTCAACAGCACCTTCCGCTCCAGTCGGCGAGTCATTTGACTCCGAACAAGCAAAAAACACGCTGGCAGAAAGCACGCTAGCAAAAACAGTTATAAATTTCTTTGACAAAGCCATAGAGACCTCCTTTACGGAAATTTAATAAAAACTAACAATACTATATACCCATAGAATTTATGGAATCATAATCTACATTTCTACATTTACCCCATGCTCAAAGCCTTTGAAAAATTTGCACTTGCAACTTCAGTCCCTGCACTAGACGCGCATCTCGAAAACAATCGGGACATTCTTCTCACAGCGCCAACAGGTAGCGGCAAATCCCTGTTTTTCCCGTATTACCTTTCTACAAAGTGCACTGGCAAAATCATTGTTCTAGAACCGCGACGCCTTGCGGCACTCGAGCTTGCAAAATATTTTTCAAAGTGCCTTGGTGAAGAGTGTGGCGAAACCGCAGGTTACAAGTTCCGCATGGAACGCGCCGTAGGTAGCAAAACGCGAATCATTTTCCAGACATACGGCAACTACCTTCAAGAACTTTTGCATGGCGAAGAAAGCGCCGACTGGATTTTGTTTGACGAATTTCATGAACGCCGCGCCGACATGGATTTGCTCTTCGCCTATTTTACGGCACGCAGGAACAAGCCGAACGCGCCACGCATCGCCGTGCTTTCTGCAAAGCTAGATATCGAACCTATCGAAAAAGCACTGCAAACAAAATGCCTTGAAGCCGGGATCCCTCTCTACCCCGTTAGCATTTTGCACCAGCAGCAAAACGCAGGTTCGCGCTTAAACGATGAAATCATCAAGGCCTTGCGAACCCTGGAGCGCAACGATGTTTGGCAAACGACACTCGTATTTTTGCCAGGCAAGGGCGAAATCAAGAGCGCCCACGATGCCGTTGACATCGCCTATGGCGGCAAGGTAAAATGCCTTGAACTTTTCGGAGGGCAATCCCGCGAAATCCAGGACCAGATCTTTGAAGAAACGCTGGAACCACGCATCATTTTTACGACGAACATCGCTGAAACTTCCTTGACAGTTCCAAACGTTACAGGCGTCATAGACAGTGGCCTTGAACGCACAACGGAATTTCGCGAAGAAGAAAACTTGAACATTCTGCGACTTGCAAGAATCAGCTTGCAAAACGCGGTGCAGCGCACAGGGCGCGCGGGCCGTACGCAAAAGGGCGTGTGCATTCGACTGTGGAACGAAAGCGAAGAAATGCGCATGCCGCAAGGCATTATTCCAGAAGTATTCAAGATGGACTTGCAGCGTTTTTTGCTTTGCAAGGCAGCACTTGAAAAAAATGGTGAAGCTGGCAACGCGTTATCGCTACTCAGCAGCCCAGAAGATTCTAAAATTGCTCGCGCAAGTACGTCGCTCACAAAGCTCGGATTCCTTGAAAACGGCTCCATCACGGAACTTGGCAAAGTCGCATTGCAAACTCCGCTCAGCGACTTGAAACTTGCCGAGGCATTCCTTCGCCTGCAAAGCATCAACGCAGAGCTTCTTGCGATTTTTGCATGGCTTGATGCAGGCAACGAATTCTTTGCGCGCGAAAAGAAATCACAGAATTTGCAGGAACTTGCAAACGACATGCAAAGCCGACGCACCCCGCGCGAAGTCACCTACATTTTCGATAAGCTCACAAAATTTGCACAAGCAAAAAAATATCCAAACAAAAAGTTCAGCGAAATTCTGCCGGAACTTTTAACGCATTTTGCAGACAACCTCGCCACGCGCGCTAGCAACGCTTTCAAGTTCCAAAACGGAACGACGCTCCTTGCCGACGCCGAAAATTCAAAAGCGATCTTAGCGTTTTCGCTACTACGCACGGGCGGTGGCAACAAGAACGAATTGCACACGGCGGCATTCCTCGACATTCCAGAAAGCCTGCTTCACAGTTCCGAAGACACCTTTGAATACGAGCTCTTTTGGCGCAGCGGCCAGGAACGCTACATTGGCATTGAAATCCGCAAGAACGGCGATACCGAAATTTCGCGCAGGGAGGTTTTGCCACAAGAAGCTTCGCCAGAAGTTTTAGCAAAGCTAAAGGAACTCTGCGCACCCACTTGGCTAGAACGCTTCAACCGCGAAAACCTCACGCACCTGTACCTTGACGACGACAACAGAACCTTGTTTGTCAAAATGAAGCTTGCCGCAGAACACTTCCCGGAATTTGGTCTCCCCACCTGGACCGACGAAGACATGGAACTTATCATGGACGAGTTCGTGAGCAATGTTTTTATGCAGCGCGACTTGAACCCGGAACGCTACCGCAACATTCTAATCGACTATTTCGGCAGTTCCATGATGCCATGGCTAAAACAGAACTTCCCGGATTCCATGGTGCTCCCGAACGGCAAAAAGGCCCGCTACGCATACCCGGAAGAAGGCCCCGTTGAAATTTCAGCACGCCTCGAAGACTTTATGCAAAACAAGGGCAAGCACTTTATTGCACAAGGCAAGGTTCCCGTGCGCTACGACATTTTGGCACCGAACTTTAGAACCGTGCAAAAGACCTGGGACCTGACCGGCTTTTGGCAGAACACCTACCCCGAAATACGAAAAGAGCTTCGGGGTCGCTACCCGAAGCATCCTTGGCCAGAAAAAGTGGATTAACCCTATTTTTTTCTGTTCTTAAATTTATCTACCAGCGGCCTAATTATGGCGGCTAGGTTCATAGCAAACGCTATGGCAAAAAGCATTGTAGCGCCAAAAGCTCCGTAGGCGGCATCTACAAATACAAATGACTTGACCCCAATATCAGACATAATCATTTGAACCTGGTTTATAAACATCCACATGACCGTCATGGAGCAAAAGCCCATGATCAAGGAGCCAAGCGGAGTAAACCACGCAAAAATAGAAGCAATCAAAATGCCTGCAAACACACCGAACAAAACCATGTTCGGCTGTTCTAATTGTTTGAATTGCGCAGCCGCATCAGGGTTCAAAGTCTGCACACTCTTCATGTACATCTTGAATTCCTTGTTATCTATATCATCAATCTTCAAGCCCGATGCAAGCTCATAGGCATTGTAAGAAGCTATTTCGCTAGCTTCTTCTGTAGAATTCACCTTGTTTGCACAAGAAAAGGTCAAAAGAGGCAAGCAAAAAGCAACAAAAATCAGCAAATACGGAATGGAGGTCAAGCGCTTGAACTTTGTCAATTTTTTTTCCGTTTCCGTTACAACCTTCGCTTCTTTAGCCATTGTAAATTCCTTTATAATATCTGTATTCTAGTCTATAAAAATAGCAAACGGGAGACACTTTTCAAAGCATCTCCCGATAACATGCAATATTTGCTTACAGGTTACTTTGCTTCAGCCGGTTTTGCTTCTTCTGGCTTGACTTCTTCAGACTTGGCTTCTTGCTTTGCTTCTTCCTGTTTTTCTGCAGGAGCCGTTTCAGCCTTTTGAGCGGCAGTCAACGGGAACATGCAACGGAAGCCGATCTGTTCGCTCCAATAGCGAGGATCTTCATCATCACGGAGAGTTGCATTCAAGTTCTTAGCCTTGTCATCAAAGGATCCGCCCTTGAATACCTTGGTATAGCCAAGCAATGCGCCGGTCGGGTTTACATCTTCATCATAGAAGCTGAACCAGGAATAGCTATCGCGGGTCCATTCAGCAACATTACCGGCCATGTCATAAATGCCCCAGGCATTCGGCTTTCTGGAACCACCATTCTGCGGTCCCTTCTGTTCCTTGCCTGCGTTTTCATCATAAATGGCGTAGTCATTTGCGTTGCCACCAAGTGCATCCCATACAAAGCCATCATTGCCACCGGCACGGGCAGCGAATTCCCATTGTGCTTCGGTCGGCAAGTCACCACCAAGAGCCTGGCAATATTCGCGAGCGTCATTCCAAGTGATATTGTGTACCGGACGAGCACCACCTTCGTAGGTGGAACGGTCCTTTTGCTTCAAGTGGTAAGTCACGATATTCTTGCGATACTGTTCCTGGCTTACTTCCTTAGCCTGAATGTAGAATCCAGAAATGCCTACAACCTTGCCATGGTAACGGAAGCTAGCGGAGTCTGTCCTTACAACTTCGCCCCAATCAGGATTAAGTACAATAGAATCAGCCTTGACAGCGGTATCAACCTTTGCTTCTTCAACTGGCTTTGCTTCTTCCTTTACAGGGTGCAACCAGGCCTGTACTTCCGGTTCCTTGAGAACATCTTCAGGCAAGGTAAAGCTGCCAACGCCCTTCATGAACGTACCATTCACCAGGAATTCAAGACCAATGTAGCGATAGTGCTTGCGAGCTGCTACAGTATCGTTCTGGATAATCCAAACCGGCTTGTTGTTTTCAAGCTTTGCAAAAATCTGGAGGCTGCCATCAGCAATAGCATCAAGCACGGCATCTTGAGGAACGCCTTCAACAAAGCCCTGCCAGGTAAAGTCAATGCGACCATTTTCGGTCTTGAATGTCAAAGCGAGAGAATCTGTAATGGAATCAGGAACTGCAACCTGAACCGGAGCAGTTGAATCAGCCTTTGCAGTAGTATCCGGTGTTGTTTGTGCCGTTGTTACGACAGCACCAATTGCCGACTGATTTGGATTTACATGCTTAAATGCCTTAACATTAACCGGAACAACAACGAGCCTTGCTTCACCCGTTTCAAACTTTGCAAAACGACTTGCGTAAAGATTTGACATCTCGACTACAGGAGCAAGACGGTTTTTATTCCATGAATTCAAGGACTCAGTATACAAGGAATCATAAAGCTTGGAATACTCCGCATTCTTTGCAGAATCTATATACGCATAATTCTTTTTCGGAGTGTAAATCTGCTCGAAAGTAGCGCCAGAAAGCGTATCAATCACAGCAAGAGAATCCTTGCGGAATGTATCGTACAGAGCTTCAAGGCGTTCCAAGGTATCGGCAGCCACAATTTCATTTTCATGATGTGTCGGGAAGAAAGAAACTGTCGGTGCAACAGACTTTGTCGGCTTTACACGGAACGAATTAATCTTGTTAGGAATCACGTTAAAGGCTTCAACAAACGGGAAATAGCCTTCGGAGTTGAATTCTGCGTAATAAAGGCCTGCATCTACCGGGAAAAACTGCTGAGGCAAATCATAAGTTTTTCCATCATTGTGCTTCACTTGAACTTTCGGAACTACAGAGTTCAAAGAAACGATGCCCGGAGCAAGGATTGCTTCGATTCGTTCCCACTCGCCATTCTTCATAAAATAAAGAACCGGCACGTGCGGAGAATAAATGCGTTTGCCATCAAAATAAAGTTCAGGTTCATCACGGTAAGGCTTAGCGCGACGCTTGCCATAGAACTTCATTCCCATGGCTTCCTTCATAGAAATCTTATTGCTTTCGAGATCGAATGCAAAGAAATGGCGATATGGCTCCGGGTTCAACTTGCCTTCATAGATGCCATAAATCTTGCCATCGATTTTGCGACGCATATAAAAATGCTGTTCATCAACCTTCTGCGGATCTATGGAACGGACTTTCTGGTCCGGTTCACCAATGGCGGTCATTACATCAAGTCTAATTTCTTCGCCAATTCTAAAGTTATCCTTTTCTACGAGGTACTTGCTGTCAGTACCAGCAAATGATAACGCGGTCAAAGAAAGACCAAAAGCCAAAGCATATTTCAAACGCATAACATCTCCAAATAACAGAGCCTATTTTTTATAAAAAGTAGTTTATTTTGTGTTTTTTGGTAAACGAAAAGTAAGTTTTCAGGCAGATTTAGCTATTAAAAAGGCCATTCCGTATCAGGAAGGCCCTTTTTCGCTACAACTCGTAAATTTCTGAATATTTCTTTTCCAAATAATCCAAGAAATCGTCCGGGGTAAAATCGCGACCCGTGATACCCTTTATCCATGTTTTCGGGTCAACGCGGTCTGCGCATTTCCAAACGTTTTCTGTCATCCAGCCGTTAATTTGTTTAAAATCTCCGGCAAGCACGGCGGCATCCAGGTCAAAGTCTTCACGCATCTTGTTATAATACATCGCATTGTACATGTTGCCAAGGGCGTATGTCGGGAAATAGCCAAAACCGCTTGACCAATGCACATCCTGCAAAATGCCTTCGGCATCGTTACTTGGGCGCACGCCAAGATATTCTTCATACTTGTCGTTCCAAATGCGTGGCAAGTCGGCAATTTCAACCCCGCCGTCCACAATCATCTTCTCGATTTCATAGCGAATGATTACATGGAACGTGTAAGTGAACTCATCGGCCTCCGTGCGGATGAGCGACGGAGAAACAGTGTTCATGGCTTCGTAGAATTCCTGCTCGCTCACGTCGTGCATTGCTTCCGGGAACAGCTCGCAAGTCTTTGGGTAGATCAAGTGTATGAATTCCTTGCTGCGGCCAATGCGGTTTTCATAGAAACGGCTCGTAGATTCGTGCATGCCCATGGTCTTGTTGTATTCTATGAAATGTTCGAAGTTTTCATTTGGCTGGTTCTGTTCAAAGAGCGCGTGGCCACCCTCGTGAATAATGCTGAACATGCTTGAATAGAACATGTTCGGGTAATAGTGCGTTGTCACGCGCACGTCGTTTTTGCCAAGCTCCGAAGTGAACGGGTGCTCCGTCGTGGTGAAGGCGCCGCGTTCAAAGTCAAAGCCCATGGTTTCGAGCAAGTAACGAGACATTTTCGTTTGCGCCTCGTCTGTTACAATGCGGCTCAAAAAATCTGTGCGGATTTTCTTTTTGCTAGCGACAATCTTTTTTAGGAGCGGCACGAGGCGTTCCTTGCACTTGTTGAATGTTGCATCAAGGTCGGCACTTGTAAGGCCTCGTTCATAGCCATCAAAAATCGTATCGTAGGCAAGCGGCTTGCGTTTTTCGTTCAGCTGCACATCGCGAAGTGAAATATCGCGAACTTCCTTTAAGCTCGGCGCGAAAATGCTAAAGTCCTTTGCCTTTTTTGCATTTAGCCAGTTGACGTATGCACGATTGTAAATGAGCGAGGCCTCGTGCTGCATTGCTGGCGTTATGTTCTTTTCACGGATGTAATCACGGTAGAGGCTTTCTTCAAGAGCGCGGTCAAAATCATTTGTCAGTTCGTCGCGATGCATGTGAACATAACGGCAAGCAGCAAGGTACTTTTCATCCTTTTGCAAGGTAAAGGCCTTGTTCGAAAGAAACGCAGAAACTTCGCCCTGCTCCTGCATTGCCTTTGACGGGCAAATCGTTTCTTGGTCAAAAGAGAGGGTTGCACAGGCGTGGTTGTAAACGCGAACTTCGGCGAGAACTTTCTTTACATGAGAAAGCGCAGAATCAATATCCATGAACATATAAAATTCCTTTTTAGTGACTTTGCCATTTTCGCACAACGCATTACGCGCAAATGCATGGCAAGAGCAACGATTTTCTTAAAATTTAGTTTTTAGCGATTTCACGCAGGGATTTTGTTGTTTACCGGAACCAAAATTTTCTATTTTGACGGCAAACGATATGCAAATTTGAAGCATTTACGGTCTATTTTAACATTTTTCGTAAATTAGACCGTAAACGTGAACATTTTTTGTATGTTGTTCAAACGCTTCGTTCACCAAGCGCCCCTCTTTTACTGTTTTTTCGCGAATTTCTCGATTTTAAGCAGTAATATTAAATATATCAGGCATCCACTTTAAGCTAAAAAGTTGTATTTACTTATAAAATTCAGTTGAAATGTATTTTTATAAGCAAAATCAAGCAGTTTTCACGTAAAGCAAAACTGGAGTTGTCTTTTTTTGCTTATAAAATCAAGCGTCAAGCACAATTTATAAGTAATCATCATGCAAAAAAACAGATTTTAGCTTAATACAAATTAAAGTTTTACTTATAAAACGAGATTGCAATCTCAATTTATAAGCAAAGTCATGTGTTAGCAGGTCGTTTTTATTTCGGACAAATTAAAAATTTGCTTATAAAACAAGACAAATTCTTCAATTTATAAGCAAAAATGGCACCGATAAAGCAAAAACTTCACCTGAAAAGCAAAAACACGCATTTTCAAAAGCAAAATCATGCAAAACAAAGCACGTTCCACACAAAACAAAGAAAAAATTCTTCATTCAATCGAAGAACTCACCGCAATCTACACAAGCGCGAGTCAGCAAATCCAGAAGCTCACCCCTGGGCATTTAAGAATTATGACGCGAGGGAAATACACCCAGTATTTTCATATCTCGCAAACGGGCGATTCCATCGGTACGTACATCCCCAAAAGCGAAATGGACTTTATCAAGGAGCTAGCACAAAAAGACTATCTTGAAAAAATTTGCAAGCTGGCGCAAAAAGAACTGAAACAAGTCAAGGCATTTTTTAAAAGCTACAAGCCAAATGAACTAGAAGAAGCATACACAACCCTAAAACAAGAGCGCAAAGAACTTGTGACCCCGATCCGATTGCCAGACAATGAATATGCAGAGCGATGGCAAGCAATGCCCTACACGGGCAAGAGTTTTGCCGAAAACACTCCCCTGCTAATGACGGCAAAAGGCGAGCGCGTTCGCTCCAAGTCAGAAATCATTATTGCAGATACTCTTGCAAGGCTCGGGATTCCATACCGTTACGAAGCGCCCTTGAAACTGGAAATTTCAGCACAGTTAAAAACTGGCACAACGTTTATGGACCAAGATGACCCCAAAACGCACCACCGAACAAGTGGCTCTCAAGGCAAAAAAGCAACAAAACGCTTGGCAACATTCTACCCTGATTTCACATGCCTAAACATTCGAACGCGCAAGGAATTTATCTGGGAGCATTTTGGCATGATGGAAGATTCCGAATACGCGAAGAACGCCGTTGAAAAAGAACGCATCTATGCAAGTGCCGGATACGTACAAGGGGTAAACTTCATTGCGACAACGGAAACGACAGACATGCCGCTTAACAGTCAATACGTTGAAATGATTGCAGAAAAGCTGCTGAAGGCATGAGAAGGCAAGCAGTTCTCTTCAGGTAAAATCTCGAAATTGAGAAGTTCTCGAATAAAAAGTGTTGATTTTTTTTGTGAAAAAATTTATCTTCTAAGTTAGAAGGGGCAGGAAAGGCCTGTTGCTACGCCCTTTTAAAATGAGCCCATGCATCGGAATTTTTCTACCTTTCTTGCCATGAGCAAAGTTTTGATTCTTGTGGGCAGTCCACGCATTCACGGCAACACAGAACTTTTGGCGGAAGCTTTTGCGGAAGGCGTTCGCAAACAGCTTGACTGCAACGGAAACCCACTCCACGAAGTGGAGATTCTGAACGTGGCTCGCATGAACATTGCTCATTGCTCTGGTTGCAACACATGTTTTTCGCACGAAGGCATCGCCTGCGCTCGCCACGATGACATGGACAAAGTCTATGCAGCTCTCGCCCGCGCAGAAATTTTGGTCATCGCTTCCCCTGTGTATTTTTACGGAATCAGTTCCCAAATGGCAGCGACAATTGACCGTTTGCACACGCCGCTTCGCAACACGTTCCACATTCACAAAGCATGCCTGCTACTTTGCGGAGCCGCAACGCTCCCCGACCTGTTCAACGCAATCACTACGCAATACGAAATGGTTTTACGCTACTTCAACATCAAAGATTGTGGCCGCGTTTTAGTGCCAGGCGTAAAAGACAAGGGCGACATTCAAAAGACAGACGCACTTGAAAAGGCTCATAAACTAGGCGCCAGTATATAACTCAGGGCAAGCAACGCAATTTCTATGAAGAACTTCAAAAACTACATCTTTGATTTGGGCGGCGTAATTCTAGACATTAACATGCAAAATGCCTTGGACGGTTTTCGTGCACTCGGAGTCCCTGAAGAGGAGCTTCGTTTTGATAAAGGCGAAACTGCAAAGATCATGCAGAATTATCAATTGGGTATTTTGACTACAGATGAATTTTGCGATTCCATAATTAGCCGCTGCCAAACTAGCACTACGCAAAACACAGGCAGTTCAAAACCAACTCGCGAGCAAGTTGCCGACGCGTGGAATTCCATTATTCTCAACATTCCACAACGAAAAATCGACGCATTGCGAAAACTCAAGCAAAAGGCAAATGTTTACTTGCTAAGCAACACAAACGAACTCCATTGGCAAAAATGCCTTGACAACTGGTTCAACGCAGGCAGCGGAGTTTTTGGTCCAAACAAAGTTAACGAATGTTTCCACCACATTTTCCTAAGCCAAGAAATGCACCTGGAAAAACCAAATACAGAAATTTTCAAGCAAGCCATTCGTGAAATTTCCGCAATGCAGGCTAACATCGAAACTGAAAACAAAGCACAATATAAAATAGCCGGCAAAACTTGCAGCAACACATCGCTTAACAAAGCAAACACAGTCTTTTTAGATGATAATGCAGACAATGTCAAGTCGGCAGAAAGCTGTGGAATCAGCGCAATCCATGTCACCCCGGATTTCGACTGGGTTCAGGAACTAAATTAAAAACAGTAACAACACATTTTAATTGTTTAACAAACTCGCAGTCACAGCAAAACGTTAATTCATGTCCATTTTAATATCTTTGTAGCATGTCATTTTCTATTCGCTACAACCATGTTGGCTATTCACCAAAAGCATCCAAGGAATTCCTTGTCGTAAGCAACGATTCAGAGAATATTCCTAGCAAATTTGAACTTGTTACGGAATCTGGCAAAGTTGTTTTTCAGGGCCCATTGCAGCAAAAAAGTTTTTGCGAATACTCTGCTGAATATGTTTGGAGTGGCGACTTTTCAAACGTAGCCGAACTTGGCAATTACAAGCTGCGCGTAGAAAATGTTGAATCAAATACTTTTGCAATTTCAGACACCTGGGTTACAAAGCAACTTGCAAGCACGCTCAAATCTTTTTACTACCAGCGCAGCGGTGTCAAACTCACCAAGGATCGCGCAGGCAAATGGGCGCGCGAAGCGCACCATCTTGACGATTGCATTGAATTCCACCCGTGCATGGAACGCGAGGGAACATGGAACGCTCACGGCGGCTGGTACGATGCAGGCGACTACGGCAAGTACATTGTTAATGGCGGAATCTCTGTCGCAACGCTTTTGCTTGCAGCAGAATTTTCAAAGGACAGGCCAAAAGTTATTGATAGTGAAACTTCCTTTGACAACGACTCCTTCCACGCAACGCTTTTAGAAGAATTGCGTTTTGAACTAGACTTTTTCTTGCGCATGCAAGACCATGATGGCGGAGCATTCTTCAAGATTTCTCCAGTGCGCTGGGATCCTTTCATAACACCTGCAGAATCTGACGCAAACCAAAAACGCCGTGTTCTTGGCAAGTCAACAACATCTTCCTTGAACTTTGCAGGCGCAATGGCTCAGGCTCACAATGTCTATAAAAATTCTAACCCGGAATTTGCAAAGACTTGCATTGAAGCTAGCATTGGAGCATACAATTGGGCAAAGGCAAATCCAGACATTCCGTACCCAAACAACACGGAAGGCAGCGGTCCATACGCAGACCTAGTTTTTAAAGACGAATTCTTTTGGGCCCGTGCAATGCTTTATCGTGAACTTGGCGCAACAAGCAAAGCAACAAGTAACGCAGCAAACAAAGCAACCGGTAACGCAACTTACAGCGCGCTTGACATTGCCGAACTACGCAAAAACTTGCTCAACGACATGCAAGAAAATCCGCCGAAGCTTGGCCTTGACTGGCGCGACACACAGAACCTCGGCTGGATTGCACTAGCAATGCAAAATCATGACATGGAATTGCAGAGCAAGGCTCGCGAAGCTCTCAAGGCAACCGCAAATGACGTTGTAAAACTCTGTAACGAAGATCCGTACGCAATTGCCATTCGCTCATTTGTCTGGGGTTCCAACGGCGATGTCGCAAACCACGCGCTCACCTTGCTCCTTGTAAACACCTGGTTTCCAAAGGCAGAATATAAGGCAACAGCAGACCACTTGATGGACTTCATCTACGGCAAGAATCCGGTAAACACTTGCTTTGTAACAGGAGCCGCCTGGAGTTCCCCGAAATTCCCGCACCATCGCATTTGCCACACCGATGGCATCGACGAACCAATCCCAGGCCTTGTTGCAGGCGGCATAAACAGCGACCGCCAGGATTTAAGACGAAATCCTCCACCGCATTATTCCAGCGACTTGCCAGGGCTTTCTTACGCAGACCAGCAAAGCAGTTTTGCAAGCAACGAAACTGCAATCAACTGGAACGCGCCTCTCGTAGCAGCATTAAGCCTGCTGTAAAAATCTACATTTGCCTGCGTGAAATTCAACAACGACACGCTTTATATTTGGGTTGGCGGCAGCTGCGACTACGGTCACGAAGAGCGCGCCGGTGGTGGAGCATATATTGCAGAAATTTTTGAAATTTCGCACGCTTCATCAAATATGATGCGCGGCTCATCAAACGAAAAACATCGTTCTACTCACGAAAAGCGCGGCACCTTTCACGAACAAACCGGCAAAATCATAGACACCTACACTTGCGCAGAATTTGGCACAACAGAATTTCGCATGATGTTAAAGTCAATGATTTTCGCCATGGAAAAATTTACCGGCAACACTGCTCAAAAAATTTCAAAAATCGAATTTCTTTCCAATGTCCAGTATCTGCTGAACTTCGACAAAAAGCCAACCACAGGCGACACGACAAACGCAGACCTTATTGAACAATGCATTACACTCAAACAAAACTTTGATTCTGTAGTCGTCAGAGTTCTCCCCTACCACAAATTCCCGCGACAAAAAGAAGTTCACGACATGGCTAGCGAAGCCATGAGAAAATTACGAAACAGCAAAGTTCAACCATAAAAAAATCCCGCGACAGCTTAAAACTGCAACGGGATTTTTCAGATATCAACGAACAATTAAAGTCCGCGACATTAGCCTTCGGAACGGTAGTTCGGAGCTTCCTTGGTGATTGTCACATCATGCGGATGGGATTCGCGGAGGCCAGCGCCAGTGATGCGAACAAATGTAGCCTTGTCGTAGAGTTCCTTCAAGTTTGCAGCACCTGCGTAACCCATGGCAGAGTGGATACCGCCAATGATCT
>DCGZ01000114.1:0-1965 GCA_002314675.1 Fibrobacter sp. UBA1765
CTTTTGCTTATCCCATTTTTTCTAAACGATTTTTTCTTCGTTCCCAGTCTGGCATTCTGCGTTCTAGCAGTTGATAAAAAGCTTTTCCGTGATCGTTGTGAACTAGGTGGCACAATTCATGAACTACCACATACTCAATGCATTCCTTGGGTGCTGCGATAAGTTTTGAATTGAGTGTCAGAATTCCATTTTTGGAAAGAGACCCCCACCTAGTTTTCATAAAGCGCACTTGCATTTGTAGGGGCGCTTTTATGGCATATTTTGCCTTGTAAAAATCAAGAATTTTTCCGAAGTTGAGCACTGCTTTTTCGCGCAACCACCCATCAAGTAATTTTTTTACAGTTTGCGGATTATCTTGCTTTGAGGAAACTACAATGAATCCGCCTGAAACTTTCACAGGTTTATTGCATTGCTCACGCGCATCCAAAACTTCGATTTTTAAACGATATCGGCGACCCAAATAAAGATGGGTTTCTCCGCTTAAATATTGCCGTGGAGATTTTTTTTGAGGGAACTTCGCAAACCAATCCTGCTTTTCAACAATCCATGCAGCTCGCTTTTTTACCTTAGCAGCAACAAGATCTTGTGACGAACCAACTGGAGCCTTCACCTCAACGGATCGGTCTGGCAATACAGAAATTTCCATGGTCTTTCGTTCACAAAACGCAATTCGATAGGAAATTTGTCGATTACCATAGGCTATGCGATATTCGTTATTCATGAGAGCGTCGCCTTGCCACATTCATAATTTTGTCTTCAAAATCATCAATATTTTCACTAGACCAACCTAGATTTTCACGAACTCCAATTTCGTCGTACAGCAGATTGTCGAGTTCATCCCGAACACGATTTTGGGCGTCCGTATCTTCCCAGAACTGTACCTTGTTATGATCAATAAAAGCCTGGTCGATAAATTTGGCGGCTTTCACTGCGAAACTTTTGACATCTTCTGTTGAACATTTGTCTTTTTCTTTAAAAGCAGCTAGAGCTACGCCATAATACGCCGCAGCATCATCGTTCCCTATCAATTCTTCGGGAAGATCATCGCGTTTTTTATTCCGTTCCTGTTCCTGCAATTCCGTTACAGACTTCAAATAAGCGTCATCGGAAATTTTATGTGCCAAGAACTGATCAATAACATCCTGAATCATCTTGGAGAATTTCTCGTAGAATGCAGGATCTTCCTCCATCTTTTCTGAAATGGATTTTTTCAAAGCGTGGGCAATTGCATCGGCGCGGGCGGCCGGAGTTCTGGCGTCGTAACCAGCTTCATTTTCACAAAGAACATTGCGGAAAGATTTATCAAGAATGTTTGTGGGAGCTTGCGTTTGCGTTACGGAATTGGATTTAATATGGGTGTCCAGCAGTTTCTTGATTTTTGGTTCGTATTCGCTATAGTCAACATCGTCGGCATAACGATGCTTCACAGACACTCGCAGGTTTGTAAACGCTCTGAATTCCTGACGGTAACGATCGACATCTTTTTTCGGAGTCTTTTCAAGGAATTTTTGAGAAGACATTGCGATGCTCAAGCACTTTCCAAAATCACGCAAGGCCTTGTAGAAATCATTGCGGCGTTTTTCATCTGCCAAATGGCGTTCCATCTGTTCTGGGTCTTGCTTGTTCTTTACACCCTTGAAAATATCCCAAACAGCAGAATGCAACTGGGGCAATCTGTCTATTTGTGAAGAAATGTCGGTAAAAGCCCCTTCAAGATCTGCTGGGTCAAATCCTTCCAGGGAATCGTACAAGGCTAGAGCAGAATCCAAGTCGTCTCGAACATTGGCGTAATCAACGATGTAACCGAATTCTTTTTCTTTGCCGTCTTCTTCAAAAAGGCGGTTTACACGAGCGATAGCCTGCAAAAGCGTGTGTTCTTTCAATGTTCTGCATAAATACAAAACAGTATTTCGTTCCACATCAAAGCCAGTCAGAAGCTTGTCGCATACAATTAAAATTTCAGGA
>DCGZ01000114.1:2077-3935 GCA_002314675.1 Fibrobacter sp. UBA1765
CGATCAGTAGGTTCTTCATCGACCTCGCTGTAGCCTTCGCGTTCATCTGGGCCCGAAATAATCACCTCAGATGAAACATAACCGATTTCTTCTAAAAATTCATGATAACGAATGGCGGTATCTTTATTGGGCGCTACAAGCTGTGCTTTAAACGGTGTTCCCTGCCAGTTTGCTCGGAAATGCTCACTGATATCAAAGGCCCGCATATAAATGACTTGTTCGGCCTTGTTGAGCATATCTGCGCGGGCGTACTTTTTCTTAAGATCGGCCTTCTGCTTATCCGTCAAACCGGCAGTATATCTTTCGAACCACAGGTCAATCGCTTCCTTGTCCTGCTTTAGTTCCGCATGGCGACCCTCATAAAGCAGCGGCACCACGGCGCCATCTTCGTTTGCCTGGCGAATAGTGTACGATGGCCCAATAAGGCCGCCAAACTTTTTAAAGTTATTCTTCTCCTTTTTCATCAGCGGGGTTCCCGTAAAGCCGATGTAACTGGCGTTAGGGAGCATCTGTCTCATGCGAGCATTAAGGTTCTTGAATTGAGTGCGGTGAGCCTCGTCCACCAAAAGGAAAATGTTGTCAGAAGGCTCCGTATAATTGCGAACGTTTAGAGCCTTGTCAAACTTGTTGATGATGGTTGTGACGACAGCGGAGCTGTCAGAGTCCAGTAAGTCTAAAAGATTCCTGCCAGAGGTAGCCTTTTCTACATCGAGCCCGCAATGTTTAAAGGTGTCACAAATCTGTTTGTCCAGATTGGTTCTGTCGGTTACAAGTATAATGCGAGGATTCTTGATATTTGTATTCGGATCGTATGTCGCTGTAAGTGCAATGCCCTTGGCAAGCATTACCATGGAAAGAGACTTGCCCGAACCTTGCGTATGCCAAACAAGGCCGCCCTTGCGTTTACCTTCTTTATCAAAATTTTGAATGCGTTCAAGTGCGGAACGGACTACAAAGAATTGCTGATAACGGGCAATCTTCTTTTTGCCTTCATCAAACAATGTGTAGCGATAAGCGATTTCCAACAGGCGAGATGGCTTGCAAAGACTGTAAATCAATTTATCCTGTTCGGTGACCTTGCGTTTTGTCTGCTTACAGGTTTTGCGGAATTGTTTAAATTTTGGTTCAGAAAAAAGTCTATCTTCATCCTCTTCCGAAAGGAACTTGTTTACCGTTCTTTCTATTTCGGAGTCCTTAATTTCCAGTTCGTGCCAATAACTCCAGAATTTTTCAGGAGTTCCCACTGTTGCGTATTTTGCATCATTCATGCTAACGGAAAGCAATGCTTGGCAATAAATGAACAATCCCGGAATGAAATCCTTACTCTGATTTCGAAGCATTTGAGAAATTCCCTGCCCAATACCTTCTTCGGGGGATTTATTTTCTATGACAGCGAAGGGAATTCCGTTTACAAAGAGAACGATGTCTGGGGTTGCGCATTTCGTTGACTTGGAACGCTCTACGGAATATTCCGCCACGGCATGGAAAACATTGTTTTCGGGTTCCTGCCAGTCAACATAGCGAATATTGTAACTGCGCTTGTCGCCTTCTACCGATTCTTCTTCGGACTGGGGCAGAGTCAGCATGTCATAAACTTTCAGGTTCGTACGAACAAGACCATCGAACTGCTGATTCTTTAACTTGAGCATCGCGTTGCGCAGGTTCTCTTCGCTAAAGTCATGCTTGACTCCCTTATGGGTAAAGGAATTCAACTTGCGCAGCTGGGACATTAGAATATCTTCAAGAAGAACATTCGTCAGCTTTCCTTTGCGCTGCAAATTGACTTCTGCAGGAGTCAAAATCTTATAGCCCAAATTCGCAAGCAAACGCATCGCAGGAATTTGCGACGTAGGAATCT
>DCGZ01000130.1:0-8969 GCA_002314675.1 Fibrobacter sp. UBA1765
AAATTGGTCCATAAACACAAAACGCCATGTATCTCTACCTAGCAGTTTATATGTTCGGATTTATTTATTCAACACTTTGGGGGGACAGAGCCAAATAAAAAAAGGAGAAGGCCCCGCTGTTACGCGAGGCCTTCATTAATGGGCAGCTATAAGCCGGGTTTTGTACGCAAAAGCGTTGATGACCATCTATCTAGGGCTACCATTACTGGTAGTCTCCAGCAACCTACCCGAAATCCAAATACGCGGGTCACGCACGTCACGAGGACGGATCTCTGCTTGGTCTTGCACCGAATGAGGCTTGCCGTGCCACTTCTGTCACCAGAAGCGCGGTGAGCTCTTACCTCGCCTTTTCACCCTTACCCTTGCGGGCGGTTTGTTTTCTGCTGCGCTATCTGTCGCATTACTGCGCCTGGACGTTATCCAGCATTCTACCCTGCGGTGCCCGGACTTTCCTCCAGTTTTCACCGGCGGTCATCCACTGCCCGGGGCCAAATGTAGTAAAATAGATGCAAGGGCCAGATGCAAGAGGCAAGAAATGGTGATTTAGGAGGAAAGACGTAAGACGTAAGACGGAAGATGGAAGATGGAAGAAGTTAGAAGTAAGACGGAAGTGGAGTCTGGTGTTAAGATGCAAGAGGCTTTTCTTTGAAGAAACAAGAGACCGGAAACTAGAAGTTTGCAACTTGGGATTAGTGTTTTTCGTGTTTGGCTTAGATGCTTTTTAATGGTATGGCGGATAAAATGGTGTTGAAAACCTTGTCTTATCCGCCGACAATGACAAAATTTGAGAATGTTTTGGGTGAAAACATAGAACAATGCCGTTTGTGGCGTGTAAATCGGCGCATTTTTGTGCTTTTATCCGCCAAAAGTTGTGATTCTTGTCGAAATTTTTGTGAAATGGCCCTTGCTCGGCGGATAAAATGCTCTTGGATCCCCCGTTTTATCCGTACTTTTGACATTTTTGGGCTGCTCGAGGGCTAATTTTGGACCTAATTTCTTAAATTTGCCACCATGGATAAAAAATTACCGGCGATTCTCTTTTTACTTAGCACTCCGATTTCCATTGGCATCTTTATTTGGCTTTCTGGCCTTACGGGTTCAGAAGTCTTGGGCATCGCCGGTGCTATCGGTTTCTTTATGGCTTCGGTTTCTGCCATTTCCATCATTTTTAACAAAAAGGCCGACGAGGCGAACGCTAGCGAGGCCAACAAAAATGAAGAAAAATCAAAAAATAAACCATAGAAGTCTATTTTCTCTCGTCTCTCGTCTCTCGTCTTTCGTCTCTTTTTCTATCTTTGGCTTGTACAATTCAAGGAGCTAAAATGCTTAAATCTACATTGCAACAGACCGACCCAGCTATCTACGCTATCATTCAGGAAGAAGCTGAACGTCAGGAATACGGCATCGAATTGATCGCCTCCGAAAACTACACCTCCAAGGCTGTTATGGAAGCCATGGGTTCCGTTCTCACCAACAAGTACAGCGAAGGCTACGTTGGCAAGCGCTACTACGGTGGTAACGAAGTTATCGATAAGATGGAAGCACTCGCCATCGAACGTTGCAAGCAGCTCTTTGGTTGCGAACATGCTAACATCCAGCCGCTTTCCGGTTCCCCGGCAAACGCAGCTGTCTACCTCGCAGTTCTTAATCCGGGCGACAAGGTCCTAGGCCTCAAGCTCGACCACGGTGGACACCTTTCCCACGGCCATCCGGTGAACTTCTCCGGTATGCTCTACAACTTCGTCCAGTACGAAGTAGACAAGGAAACTGGCCGCATCGACATGGACAAGGTCCGTGAAATCGCCCTCCGTGAAAAGCCGAAGATGATCCTTGCTGGTTTCTCTGCATACAGCCGTAACCTCGACTGGAAGCGCTTCAAGGAAATCGCTGACGAAGTTGGCGCTCTCACCATGGCAGACATTTCCCACGTTGCTGGCCTCATTGCTGGTAAGGCAATCGAATCCCCGGTTCCGTACTTCGATATCGTAACTACAACAACCCATAAGACCCTCCGTGGTCCGCGTTCTGCAATCATCATGTGCAAGGACAAGATGATCAAGAAGATGGTCAAGGGCGAACTCAAGGAAGTTTCCTTGCCAAAGGAAATCGACAAGGGCCTCTTCCCGGGCATGCAGGGTGGTCCGCACGACCATATCAATGCTGGTAAGGCTGTTGCATTCTACGAAGCTCTCCAGCCGGAATTCCAGACCTACGCCAAGAATGTTATCAAGAACATGCAGGCTATGGCTGACGAACTCATGAAGCGTGGCTACAAGATCATCTCTGACGGTACTGACAACCACCTCGTTGTTGTTGACATGACCTCTAAGGGTATCGGTGGTAAGGCTGCTGAAGTCGCTCTCGAAAAGGTTGGCATTTCTACAAGCCGTTCTACCATTCCGTTCGACACTCGCAAGCCCATGGACCCGTCCGGTGTTCGTCTTGGCACTGCTGCCATCACTACCCGCGGCTTCGACGAAGAAGATTCCCGCGAAGTGGCTCGCATCATCGANNCCGTATCGGTGCAGCCGCTATCACTACCCGTGGCTTCGACGAAGCGGACGCACGTAAGGTTGGCGACATCATCGACCGTACAATCCAGAATGCAGAAAACGAAGAAGGCCTCAAGGCAATCCGCCAGGAAATCATCGAACTCTGCAAGAAGCATCCGCTTTACAAGTAATTAGGATTTAGTTGCCAGGGGCTAGGATTTAGTAAAAAATTCTGTTCTTAACAACGCCTAAAAGACACTCGCTCCAAGAAATTGGGCGAGTGTTTTTTTTTGTTTTTATCACTTCCAAAACTTCACGACGCCTCCTAGTTCTGTGGAAAGCTGCATGCCGTTGCCATCCACATGCAAGTAGACGCAGCCTACTTTAGCTGTGTTAAGCCAAGGAATGTGGAGTGAATCCAGACGGTCTGTAACGGCCTTGTGTGGATGCCTGTACATGTTCTTGCGACCTGCGCTCGCCACGGCGTAGTATGGAGAAACTGCATTCAAAAATTCTACGGAGCTGGATGTTTTTGAACCATGGTGGCCGAGCTTTAAAAAGTCGACGTCTGGAGAAAGTTTAGGATTGTTTTGCAATCGCGTAAGAATTTCTTTTTCGCCTTCCTTGGTCAAGTCGCCTGTCAATAGGGCGCTGTGACCAAGGCCATGCACGGCAAATGTTGTGCTTTCCTTGTTTGTTTCGCCACAGCCAAATGCACTAGAAACTGGGTGCAGGGCGCGCATTTCAAAACATGACTTTCCAAGGCAGTTTTCGCGGTAGTAAAAGCCTGCAGAAACATCGCGCACGGGAATGTTTGCCTGGTAGACCTTGCTTAAAACACTTTGCCATTCTACCTTGTTTTCTGTATGGGCGCATTCGCTAATCCAGACTTCTTTCACAGGGAATGTCTTGATCAGTTCTTCTAGGCCGCCGTAATGGTCTGCGTCTGCATGCGTGATGATTACAGCATCCAACGAACGGATGCCTTTGTAACGCAGGTGAGGCACGATGCGATTCTTTGCAGCGTTGTTGTGCTCGGAAACGCTTCCATTTGGCTTGCGGTTCCCGAGCCCTGCATCGAACAAAAAGTTTTTACCGTTTGGTGTTTCGAGTAAAATGCTATCGGCCTGCTCCACATCGAGAACCGTTAAGTTCCATTCCGGCTGCAAGTAGAATTTTATCACGGCTACGCAAAAGAAAATCGCTATTCCGCAAGAAATCAAAATGGCGATGCGCCTATAAAACTGGATTTTCCAAAGTGTAAGCAGAACGCAAAAAAGACTGGTAAGGCAAAGAATTGGAACCGGGAATGGGCCAATGGTAACTTGCGCGCTGGGGGAGTCTGAAAGAAGTTTTGTAAGGAATGCCGCAATTCTTAAAAATGTGTCTGCTGCGGCTCCAAAGTTCTGCTGCAAAATTTCAAGTGGAGAAATTGCAAGAAAAAGACCTGCGTACATGCCAAGCGAAACGCAAGGAACAACGATGATATTACCAAGCCAAGCAATTGGAGAAAATGTTTGAAAATGGTACGCCATGAATGGCGCTGTCGCAAGCGTTGCGCAAAATGTAACGTATGAGGTTTGCAGAATGTAAGTGTCGAAAAGTTTGCCTAGTGCATTTTTGGAAAGCAGCTTTGAAACACTGCCGAGAGGGTTTGCCTTTTGGCCTGCGATAATCCCGGCGGTCGCCGCTGCCGAAAGCTGAAAGCCTGGGCTCCACAGTTCTGAAGGATAAATCAATATTATTACAAGCAGCGCAACGCCAAGGCTGTTTAAACTGTCTGCCTTGCGCTGTAAAAGTGCTCCAGTTTCTACAACGCTGAACATGACGACTGCGCGTGTCACGGCGGCGGAGCCGCCGGTAACAGGGATATAGAGCAGTAGCAAAACGATGGCCGCGATGCGGGCAGCATTGTGCGGGAGCCTTAAGCTTTTTAAAAACAGCATGAGCAGCCCAGAAAGCAGCACGACATGAAAACCGCTAATCGCAAGAACGTGAACAAGCCCGGAACGACGGAAGTCGTTCTGGAGCGCATCGGGGATTCCTGAGCGGTCGCCTGCCAACAGGCCCATTAGCAGCCCCGTGGCAGGCGTGCTGCAGTAGGGCGCAAGCCGCCCCTGCAGCCATTTTTTGAAACTCAAAAAATACCGCTCAGGCGCATGCCCTTCACGCAAAATCCTGAAACTTTCAAGGCTGCCAAAAGCTCTAAGCCTAGAACCTGCAAGCCACTTGGGCGTGTCAAATTGCCCTGGTACAGTTGGACGCTCCACGGTATAGAACTTCGCCTTGTACCAAATGGAATCCCCGGGGAGCGGTGGCGTTGAATCCTTGCTTGTCAAGCGAATATTCCCGTTCGCTGTTTTTAAAATGACCGCCATGCCGTTTGCACGCGGTAACACGTGCTCCACGATGCCTGTTCCTTCGCTTGAAATATCAGTTGCAAGTTGAATCGCGTATTCAGACTTGCCTCGCTCTTCAAAAAACAAAGCGGCTCCGCCGACAACTAAAACGATGAGGCATGTTTTCAACAGCCACCTTGGCACATGCAAGGCTCCCCAAATTGCAATTGGAATAAACCCGATGGAATATACCGGATGTTGGTAAATGGCGTAAAGCATGGCGACTGCAGCAAATGCTGTCAATGCGGGGCGTTTAATTAATGGACTTAAGGAGTCTTGCACTTTGTTTTCCTTGATTTTTTTGTACATTCTTTATGAAAAAGAATTTCCCCTATAGAAACGCTTTTTTTAGCCTTTTGGGACCACGCTAAATGAAAATTTTTGTTTTTTTACAATTGTTTACTCTTTGCGTTGCTGCAGTTCTTGCTGGTTGTTCTAATGAACCGACTGCACCAGATCGAAGTAAGACTGTATTCCCGGATGCAAATTTCTTTTATGATATGATTCCAAATGATGCTGCCTTTTCTGATTCCGTAGCCTCCCATTTTGCAAACGGCGCTAGGCTCCGAGTTTCGCCGAATTCAAGCTATACAATCTCTTTTGAAATAGCAGGAGAAGAAGTTCCGGAACTACAGCTTTTTAGAAGCTATGAAAAAAATGGAAGCTGGTATTATCAGTTGGCGCGTTCGCTGAAAGGCTCGTTAGAAAACGGTCGTGTAACGTATAATTTTATTTGTGAAGAGAATTCGCCTACTTTCTGGTTTACCTCTTTGGTAGGCTCCGATAACGAACGTTATACAGGTTCCTTAAAAAAAGTGAGCTTCGAGGGTGAAGGCATGTATTCACAATCCTTTAACCTGAACCTGGTTGTTGTTGGCGAATATACCTACACAAGTGACAGCCTAAGTGTAGAGCAGCTTGCGAAAAAAATTAAAGACGGGTTTGAAAAGTATTATAAGACCAAGATAGATACAATCTTTATTTCTTATTCTTCTGAACATCCTGAACAAGGTCGTAATTTTTCACAAAACAGACCGTATGTTGCGGATCAAATGGAAGGCAAATTCCCGGCACTTTTCAATGTGTGGCCTGATTCTAAAAAAAGTGCTGCCCTTGACTTGATTTTAGTCCATAGAATTGAACAAAAGAATGTCCTTGGCTTTTCTGAAATATTTGGCATGGGTATGTTGGATGGAGGCCGCGGCGTTGTGATTGCAACTCATCAAACTACAGATTTTGCCATTGTGCAGCAGTCTTCGGAATCTGTGGTAATGGTTGCAATTCACGAATCTGGACATTTCTTTGGCTTGCGCCATACGACCCAGACGAAAGCTGATGCTGACGTTTCGCATGACTTTTCGGTAAAGGAAGATGGCATTGGGGATACGCCGTGGTGTCCGCCAATTGCCCTTAAGGGGGAGTCTGTTGATTTGGCTTATTTTAACAGGCGGAAACTGTTTGGCGTAAATGTGTTTTTTGATTGCCCTGACAGTAGGAACGTAATGTACCCGTACGATATGGATGAAATCGATGATTTTAGTTTTAGTGCAGACCAATTGGAAATAGTTCGTAAAAATTTGACGCTGATAGCGCATTAAGCGTCTTGAATAGACTATAAATCATATAGGTAAAGTAGGATTTTCTCGAAGCAATAATCTATATTTATACAAGCGAGGTAGATTATGAGAATTTCCACGAAGGGCCGCTACGCGTTGCGCGTGATGATTGAACTTGCCAAGTGCAAGGCCAATGAATATATGCCGCTCCACACATTGTCGGAACGCCAGAATATATCGGAAAAATACTTGGAAGGTATTTTAGGGGTCCTTGTGCGTGCGAAAGTTCTTGATGGAGCTCGCGGAAAGGGAGGTGGCTACCGCTTGAATGTTGATCCAAAGAAATGTTCTGTGTGGGACATTCTTTCATTGACTGAATCCTCCGTTTCGCCGGTACAATGCCTCGATGATGCAGAAAATCGTTGCGAACGCGCAAACATTTGTGTTACGCTTCCTGTATGGAAGGAATTGGATTCCATGATCCGTGGCTATCTGGATAGCGTTAAGCTGGACCAGTTTGTGCGCGGGACGGAAGAAGCTGAAGGGAAGGTTCCCGATGGCAAAAACTGGAGCTGTGGCCTATAAAGCTGCAGGCTATAGTATAGAGACGACACTTTTTTCGTTATGAATAAAATGTTGTTTGTATAAAATAAAAGCCAGCATTGCGCTGGCTTTTTTTATAAAGATTGCTGAGTGTTTCTGCGATTACTCGTCTTCGTCGGGGATGATTCCGGTTTCTTGAATCTGGTTACACACTGCGACAGATTCCGTTACCATGAAGGAAATCGGATTAAATGGATATGCCATCTTGAAACTTTGGGAGACGGTGTTTCCGTCGCAGGTGATGACTGTTCCGTCATCTTCTGCAAGTGCGTCTTCCTTGGCTTCAGCACATTCCTGATCGATGAAACTCTGGGGCAGGTTTTCATTGAATACCGTGGTGGTGCCTTCTTCGAGGATGCCGTCGATGTATTTCACGGAGATGGACATGGTTGCGGTATCTGCATCGGAGACAACCATTTCAAATTCTGTGCTGGAGTTCTTGTTGATTTTGCAAGTGGCCTTGCCTTTGCTGTTGTCGGAACTGTTGTCTCCAGGAAGCGGGGTGTCGCCGGTGTCTTCTGTATTGAAGGATCCTTTTTGCTGAATCAGGTTGCATTCGGCGATTGCTTCATCCTTTGATTGCTTGAAGTTGGAGTAGGGATCGGTTTCGATGTAGGAAAAGGTAATGATATTGTCTTCGCAGGAGACCTTGGCGTTGGAATCATAGATTTCTATAACTCTGTAGTCTTCGCAGAAATTGTCTATTTCGCTTTGGGAAACTTTTGGTCCAAAGGTGAAAATATTCGTTGAGTAAATGGAATCGTTTGAAAAACGGTCGGCCGTCTCGATGGTTATGGAATCGCTGGCTACGGCCCTGGTACGAAATTCGTTTTCGACATCATTCAGGACCATGCAGCCGACGGGACTGTTGCTTGCGATGGGATTGTCGTCGTTATCGCCGGGGGTGGATGGGTCGGTGAAGCCAGGATTGTTGTTTTCGTGGGTGGGGAAATCGTCGCCGTCGTTGTCATCTTCATCGAAGCCTTCGTCGTACTTTTTCTCGAAAACCTGGCATTCGCCGACGGCCTTTTCGTAGAGCTTGTCTACGGTGACGCCTTCTGCATCTTCTACACTCACGATCTTGATGTTTCTGCCGTCGCAAGTGACTGTAGCTTCGTCGTGGTCTTCCTCGGCTTCTCGCTTGTTCTCTTCGCACTCTTCTCGAATGGCTTCCATCGGAACGCTGGTACTGTAGGTGGATGATATTTCCATTGTGACTTTGTCGCCATTGAGAGTTGTTGTTATGGTGGATGTTGAAATGCCCGGAACGCTGATAATCGTTTCTACGGCGTCGCTGGACTTCTTGTTGGCAGTACAGGTGGGTACAGGGTCGTTGGATGGAGCGTTGGGAGAGGTGCTATTGTCGTCGGAGCAGCCGCTCATGGCGAAAAGGGTGAGGCCTACTGCGGAAAGTGCAGAAATTTTCTTGAACATGGTGTTGTCCTCCTAAAATACAGGTTGAAATATAAGTTTTGTGCTGAAAAAATGTTATTTGAGCCCCCGTTATCTGTTGTTATTATAAAAATTACAGCTTTGTTATAGGAATTTTCTATAGAAAAGCGGATTTTATGAAAAAAGTTGGTGATTTTCCTACTAAACCTATTGGGATTGTAGGAAAAAGGTTTTACATTATAGCCGTTGGTTTGAAAGACCTATAAAAATGGTAGGAAACAAACCTGAAAGTTTTAATAATAATGACAAACATTCCAGTACGGAGGAATAACACATGTCTCAGAATCTTCACTTTGAAACTCTTCAGCTCCACGTTGGCCAGGAAACCGCAGACCCCGCAACCGATTCTCGCGCAGTACCTATTTACGCAACAACCTCTTACGTTTTCCACAACTCCCAGCATGCCGCTGACCGTTTCGGCCTTCGCGATGCCGGTAACATTTACGGTCGCTTGACCAACTCCACCC
>DCGZ01000130.1:9007-9950 GCA_002314675.1 Fibrobacter sp. UBA1765
GAACAGCGTATCGCTGCCCTGGAAGGTGGTTCCGCGGCTCTGGCCGTTGCATCTGGTGCTGCAGCCATTACTTATGCCATTGAAGCTCTTGCTCAGGCTGGCGATCACGTGGTTGCCCAGAAGACCATTTACGGTGGCTCCTACAACTTGCTGAAGCACACCTTGGCACCTTTCGGCGTAAGCACTTCTTTCGTAGACACTCACAACCTCGCTGAAGTTGAAGCTGCCATCAAGGAAAACACCAAGATCCTTTACCTGGAAACTCTCGGCAACCCGAACTCTGACGTTTCCGATATTGACGCACTTATTGAACTGGGCCACAAGCACGGCCTCGCCGTTATCGTCGACAACACCTTCGGTACTCCTTTCCTGTTCCGCCCCATTGAACACGGCGCAGACGTAGTTGTTCATTCCGCTACCAAGTTCATCGGCGGTCACGGCACAACTCTCGGCGGTATCATCATCGAATCTGGCAAGACCAACTGGAAGTCTGGCAAGTTCCCGACAATCGCTAACCCTAACGTTAGCTACCACGGCGTAAGCTTCGCCGATGCAGTTCCGGGTGCCGCATTCGTGACCTACATCCGCGCAATCCTCCTCCGCGACCAGGGCGCTGCAATTTCCCCGTTTGCTGCATGGGCTCTCATCCAGGGTACTGAAACTTTGTCCCTGCGTATCGAACGTCACGTTGAAAACACCAAGAAGGTTGTGGAATTCCTTTCCAAGCATCCGAAGGTTGCTTCTGTTAGCCACCCCAGCCTGCCGTCTCATCCGGACCACGAAAACTTCAAGAAGTATTTCCCCAAGGGTGGCGCCTCCATCTTTACTTTCGAAATCAAGGGCGGTCAGGCCGAAGCCTGGAAGTTCATTGATAGCCTGAAGATCTTTAGCTTGCTGGCAAACGTTGCTGACGTGAAGAGCCTGGTGATTCATCCGTATACCA
>DCGZ01000178.1:0-594 GCA_002314675.1 Fibrobacter sp. UBA1765
CAACATTCGAAGCAGTCATACAACTACATTTATTGAAAGATAAATTTAACCCTAATTATAATATGAATGATTATCCGGCTTTTTAAAACTCTTAGCAGTCAACAATTTACGTCCATTCAACGCATTTTATGCGTATAAAACAAGGTATTTTCAACAACTTTAGCCAAACCTATTGGAACTTTGAAAAAAGCAATGTATCTTTGCGGCAAAAGTTACGAAGTGCCACAAATCCTAAGTCTAGATCCTTCGACTTCGCCCGGGATGACACTGGTGGGAACGCCCAGGACGACACGTTAAATCGCAATTCCTGGTTTCCGGTTTCTGGCTTCTGGTTTCTTTCAAGGCACTTCGGCAGGCTCTATAAACTGAAAATCAGTCAAAGGAGCCACAAAACATATAAAGGAGTAAAAATGTACTACGAAAGCATTAAGGTTCTTGACTGCACCATCCGTGATGGCGGTCTTGTAAACAAGCACGATTTTAGCCTCGAATTTGTCCGCCGTCTTTACCAGTACTTAAGCGCCGCAGGCGTTGACTACATGGAAGTCGGCTACAAGAATTCCCCGGATCTTTTCGACCCGAAGGAATACGGCC
>DCGZ01000178.1:623-3392 GCA_002314675.1 Fibrobacter sp. UBA1765
CGTGGAAGTTCTGCGAAGACGATCTTTTGTGGAAGCTTAAGGACGGCATGCCGGAAACAAAGATGAAGCTCGCCGTCATGGCAGACGTTGGCCGCGTAAACCTCGACGCTATCAAGCCGGCAAGTGAAAGCCCGTACCAGATGGTTCGCGTAGCAAGCTACGTCAAGAATATCGACAAGGGTATTGAACTTGTAAACACATTTGCCGACCTCGGCTTTGAAACTACCCTCAACATCATGGCAGTAAGCCGTGACCGTGGCCCGGGCCTCGATGAAGCACTCGACCAGGTTGAAAAGGAATGCAAGGCAAACGTTCTTTACCTCGTCGACTCCTTCGGTAACTTCTACCAGGAAGACATCGACCAGCTCGCTCGCCGCTACCGCAGTCATACCGGCAAGACCCTTGGCTACCATGGTCACAACAACCAGCAGCTCGCATTCTCTAACACAATACAAGCAATCCTCAACCACATCGATTTCCTTGATTCCTCTGTTTCTGGTATGGGCCGTGGCGCTGGCAACTGCTGCACCGAACTTCTCCTCAGCTTCCTTAAGAACCCGAAATTCGATGTTCGCCCGGTTCTCGACGCAATCCAGGAACTCTTCCTCCCGCTCCAGCAGAAGTTTGAATGGGGCTACATCATTCCGCAGATGATTACCGGTTCCTTGAATTTGCACCCGAAGGATGCTATCGAAGTCCGCAAGACCGAAGACAAGGATAACTACCGCAAGTTCTACGAACGCATGATGAATCAGGAATAATTCCCTGGCAAATCGCATTCATACCAAGGCGCGCTACCACAAAACGGGGCGCGTCTTTTTTATATTCCATAAAAGAGGTATTTATGCTTACAAACAAACAGATTATGAAAGAAGCGCGCACCGCGCTAAAGGGTAACTGGGGCAAGGCTGCAACTTTTACTGCCGGGATGTCCATCTTTTTAGTTGCCTTGTCATTAATCCTTGACGCAAACCATTTTATAACACTCCCCACAGAAGAAGAAATCACCGTAAACGGATTTGCCCACTACGGTTTTGAAATATTCTTTGCTTTTGTCGGGCTCGCCATAGCATTCAGCGCAGCACAAATGATTATCAGCTACGCAGTTTCTATCGGCAGTTGCTCCGTATACCTTGACTTCGTTAAAACAGGGAAGTTCAACTGGAAACTTGTAAAGAACGGCTTCAAGAAAATTTGGCGCAATACGCTTTCTTGCTTTGTGGCTAACGCACTTATGTGCATAGCTATAGCAGTCATTATCGGAATAACTGCAGGAGCCGCTGCTTTCCTTGGAATTTTTACAAGCATTGCATCCGAAAACAAGGAAGTGTCATACTTCATCATCATGGTGGTACTTTGCATTGTATGGACTGCAGCCATCACCGCGATTCTTTACAAGTGGCTACCGACAGCCACTTTGCTTCTATACAAACTCGCAAGCGACAATGACATCAAGGCAATCGCGGCTATCAAGGAAACATTCCATGAAGTTTCGCCAAACAACTGGAAGTTCTGGTGCCTTTCATTCCGTTTTACCGGCTGGTTTTTACTTTGCATCGTTACATTCGGAATTGCGCTGCTCTGGATAGCGCCTTATATCGCCGCGGCAGCAGCCATTTTCTACAGGGAAATTTCAGGGGCAAACGATGTTCCCGAAGATGCAGAAATTTTAGAAGTCCAGGAAAATTCGCAAGTCCCAGAAGACCCAAAAGTTCAGGAAGAAAGCCTTTAAACCTGTTAAAGAAATAAAATCGGCTTTTTTAACCGCCCCAAAAAGCTTGACAGTTAAAAAGAAAAGAACCCGGCTTTTGACCGGGCTCATTTCTTTTAGGCAAACTCGCGTTCAAACGCATCGAAATTCTCGGTTTCCCTTGAATTGCAGTAGATTGCAAATTCAATGTGCTTAAAGCAACCTTCAAATTCTTTTAGCACATCCTTGAATGCCTTTGCAACAACCTTCGGATTGTTCTTGAACGCGCCGCAGCCAAAAGCACCAAGTACAAGAATTTCTTCTTTATTCGCCGCCGCAATCGAAAGAATGTGGCGAATTCTTTTTACATGCAACTTGTAGAGTTCTTCATCCGGGAAGGAATCCACCAATCTTAAATTCGGTGCGGCGCAGGTCAGCACATCAACAGCGAACCATTCACTTTCTGGCAAGCGTTCCGGGAAATCGGTATCCGACTTAATCACATAAATGCCCGGCGTATAAATGCAGCCGTCCGTGTAAAGCGGATTTTTTACCTTGTCGTGAATCTTGTAATATCTATCACGCAGTTCCCTTCTACTAAGATACGGGAAAAGAGTCGAGCAGCGGCAAAGCGATTCTTCTTGCGCGCGGCTACCGAATTCCACGCCGCCGCCAGGGTTTGTAGCCGAAGCAAAATTAAGTACGCCAATTTTTGAACTCGGGAATTGCTTTTTCAAAAGGCCTGCAGCTTCAAAGGACCTGTGCTTCGTCACGTCATAGGTAGTCTTACAATTACCAT
This sequence comes from Fibrobacter sp. UBA1765, assembly GCA_002314675.1. Classification (GTDB taxonomy): domain Bacteria; phylum Fibrobacterota; class Fibrobacteria; order Fibrobacterales; family Fibrobacteraceae; genus UBA1765. The sequence goes on from DCGZ01000178.1 coordinate 3,113, forward strand.
GTTCAAATTTTGGTGTTTCACCTTCTAAATACAATACTGTTCCACTCGCATCCAGGACAGCGTTCTTAAGTTTTTCGGACTCGCCAATCATTTCAAGAGTGTCTCTAAAAATTGTAACAAGTTTTGTTCTTATGTTCTGACTTTGCATAATAATTCTCCTACCAATACTATATAGTCTAAAACTTTAAAAAGGAAAGTACAATAATTTTAGGAGATTTAGCAAAAATATCAAAAACCTGTCACTGGTCGCAAGTCCCAAGCTTGCCGATGGCAAAAATCT
>DCGZ01000178.1:3491-3647 GCA_002314675.1 Fibrobacter sp. UBA1765
AGCCCTGCTGCACAAACTTGTCCCAAGAAACATCGGCATTGATAATGCTTGACGTTGCAGGAAGTTTTGCCTGGTAATAGTCAAAGCTCGTGATGGAGCTGTCGTTTGGAGAACGAAGCGTGATGAACATGTCCTCGGTCGACGTATAGACGACGC
>DCGZ01000017.1:0-2059 GCA_002314675.1 Fibrobacter sp. UBA1765
TCTAGATGCGAAGCATCGACCTCAAAGCGAAGCGACCTCATACCTTTCAACCGACAGACGTCAGCCTACTGCCAGCAATTTAAGATGCAAGAGCCAGACACAAGAGGCAAGAAATTGTAACCACAATCTTCTCTCGTCTCTCGTCTGTAGGCACGTAGTGCCGTTCTCTCGTCTATTCTACCCCCCTAGATACTAACCACTAAATCCTAGATCCTAAATAAAACCGTCTCTTCAATTTCTACATTGTATTGTATGAAAAAAATATTGATTATTTTATGCACCCTTTTTGCATTTTCGTTTGCTGAAGAACGCAAGCCCTTTGATGATGTGTATGTTGGGCTCGAAGGTGGAAATATTTACCCATGGGGAGATCTCGAAGACGCTCTCTATAATTCATGGTATGGCCAGTTGAATTTTCGCTATAACTATTACAAGTCGCTAGACGGCTATGTGAATTTTGGCTACACATATTTTGAAACTCGCGATGCAGCCGTAGATTTTCCAGGCGTACACCAGTTCAATGGGCGTGTTGGTCTTTTGTGGTCAATTCCCAAGACTCCGGGCTTTCGTTTAGGCGGTGGATTCTCTTGTATTTGGACTCGTTCCGATGGAGGTGATCCTAATGCAAAGCTTGGTGGCATGCTAAGCGACAATGAATCTGAATTTGGTTGGAACGCAATGTTAAGCCTTCCTGTGATTCGAAGCGAAAACTGGAATGTTGGCTTGAATACCTATTGGGAGCAAATCTGGACAACTCCGGAGCGCTCGAATATGCTCTGGGTTGGTATGTACATTGAAAGGAAGGTTCGCTAATGCTCTTGAAAAATATTGCCGTTGCCGCTCTTTCTTTTGTTACGCTTTCCCTTGCCGCGATAGCTCCAGAAACGGAGGGCATGGAAGGTGCTTTCCGTGGAGATGGAACATTCCTTGTCGCTGGCCCGACATACATTTGGGAACGTCCTTCTGGTTCCGACGGTGTACATTCTTCTGGCGAACTTTGGTCTCCAGAAAAAATGCGTTACCGCTTGCTCATGAACCGTTTTTCTGTAACTCCCTCTTGGACTCCGCTAGAAGCTGGCATCTGGATGAAGACCGGTAACGAAATTGGCGATATGATTTACCAGGATTTGCTTACCGAAGAAAATGAAGAAAATAGGACACCGATTCTTGAAGCTGGTTTTAGAAGTCCTGATTTTCATGGGTTCTGGGCTACAGCAAGGTATTTCCAGGTAGACCATTATTCATCAAGTACTTTTAGTGCTCGAAAAAAACAGGTGGGCGGCGCAGAATATTCATTCTTTGGAGAAAATCTTGCGTTCTTTAGTACCGCCTACGGTGGTCTTGGTTACACGCAGGGTAAGTTAAACGCTTCTGTTTTGGCAGGGCAAGAATATCTCTGGATTTTTGCCGAAAGTGGCCGTTGGATTCCGGTCAAGTATTCGCCGCGTGTAGAAGGTCGAGTAGACTTTGGGCCGATTCAAGCCACGGTTGCTTACGAAAAGGGTGAATACCAAAATAAGGCTGAAAAAGAATCTGGCACCCGTGAAGAAGTTAGTGGATCTTTTTACTATGCCTGTGACAAGGCGTGCAAACAGGGGATGCTACAGGCTGGTGCAGGTGCGCAGTTCCGTGCAACACGCAGTGATGGCGAAGTTTACTTTGGCCTAGAAGAAGATTTTGTGGCTTGGCCGTTCCTTGAACTCCGCTTTACCCCAGAAGAACATTTTTCTGTGGCGGCAAATGCTGGCGCAAACGATAGGGATTGGCTTGTTCAGGATAGCCTTGAATTCAAGTTCTTGCCTGGTTACGATACGGATATCTTGCTTGGTGTTGGCAACCGTTTTGGTACCCGCTTGAATCCTCTTGGCGATACGTATGAATTCTTTGATGGCGATACCATAGACCTTACCGCTTCTGGGCATTTTCAGTTGCATAGGGCATACTTTGATGTAAATGAAAACCTGAATCCGTTTGAACTTGGTGGACGCATTACAGGTTGGCTTGAAGAAGGTGCAGAAACCTTTGATACCACAGAAACAAGCGGTAATAAGTATAATGC
>DCGZ01000017.1:2231-4885 GCA_002314675.1 Fibrobacter sp. UBA1765
TTGGAATTTCTCGGATTACTTGCGCATAACACAAAGCTGGAATTACCGTAGTGATGCCCGTTGGAACCTGCGCTATTCAGACCCGCTTGTCGTCAAGGGCTCGTGGTATTGGAACTTGACAGCAGAACAGAATTTCCCTGAATATGGAATTACGCTTACAGGAACGCTTTTGCATATCATTGGCAAGGACCGTTTGCAAGTGCCTGGTGGCGGTATCGATAGAACAAGGTTCTATTGCGGTGCAAGAATGAATTTCTAGGATAAACTTATGGAAGAAAAAGAAACATACAGAGAACTTGAAATCGGTGAACTCCCATGCCCAAAGCCTGATTGCAACGGCATTTTGGTAGTGAACCCAGATAACAGTTACAAGCTCACTTGCGACCATTGCGGCTACATTAAAGAAGACTAGTCATGAGCGTTGAAGACGCATTGCGTAGTGCTTGGGCAGACCATTCCAAATTGTGGGAACGTAACAAGTGGGTGTACCCGGTTATTAGTCGTCGTGCCCATGGAATTTCGATTGGCATTAACTTGAACCTGGATAAAAGTTGCACGTTTCGCTGTGCATATTGCCAGGTGGATAGAACTGTTCCCGGTTTAACAATCGGCAACGATGTCGATGCTATTGAAAAGGAATTGATTGCAATTGTTGAAGAATACAGGCGTAACGGTCTTGTGGATTTTTCGAACTTTAAGGACATTCCTAAAGAAAAACGAATTATCCGTGACCTTTGCCTTTCTGGCGATGGAGAGTCTACATTTGCCCCTGAATTTGCTGAAGTCTGTACGCTTATGCGCAAGTTGCAAGATGTTTATGCCGACCTTGATTTGCGCTTGACGCTCATTACGAATGCGACGCATTTGCAATCATCGCGTGTTCTTGAAGGCCTTGCAAGCTTGACTGCAAAACATGGCGAAATATGGGCAAAGCTTGATGCCGGTTCTGAAGAATGGCTTAAGGTTATTGACCAAACGAAAATTTCGCTTGAAACAATTCAGGCAAATCTAGAAGCCACTGTAAAAAAGTTCCCGTTAAGAATTCAGACGATGCTTTGCAAAGTTGGTGGCCGCTATCTTGATGATTCTGAATTGCCTTTGTACTTGGACCGTCTTGAACGTGTGTACATTGCAAACCCGAAAAACTTTTTAGGTGTTCAACTGTATGGCGTTGTAAGGCATACGGCCTTGGTGAATGTGGAACCCTTGCCTGTTGAGTACCTTGAAAGTGTGGCTCAAAAAATTCGCGCAAAAATTCCAGTTACTGTGGAAGTTTTCTAAAATTCCTGCATCTTGATTTATGGACAATACCTGGCAACATATAATAGAACTTTGTAACAGGTTTTCGCAAGTGACTTACGAGAACTTGACCAAAATCATTCGCTACTCCGATTCCGGTTCTGCCGATGGTGCGCGCAATCTTGACGATTCGTTTCAGAACGATGTGGACCATTGGATGGGCGGTGGCACATGCTTCAGTATGACCTGGTTCGTGTACAAGGAACTGTTGGAGTTTGGCTTGAAGCCTAGACTTTGGATGGGCCACAAACGCAAGGAACGCAATATCCATTGTGCCTTGTACTTGCCGTACGAAGGCAAGGAATTCCTGTTTGACCCGGGTTACTTGATTTTTGATCCGCTTGAATTGCCGTTACTCCCGACAGCGTTTGCGACGGAACCTACGGAAGCCTTTTATCCGCTTGTTCCAAATGTGGTGCGCTTGCGTCGTACTCCGCAGACTGTCGAGCTTTGGACAGGTTCGTTGAAAGGTCCTTTGAAGCTGCGTTTTGAGTTTGATGCACGGGGCGTTGATGAAAATGAATTCCGTGCGCATTGGAGCGAAAGTTTTGACCGTGAAATGATGACTTACCCGGTTTTAAATAAACTTGATCGTGAACGTGGTGTACAATATTACTTCCAGAAAGGGAATTTGATGACGCGTACTGTTGAAGGTTCCAAAATGGAAAAGATAGAGCGAGATAAGCAAGGCGAAGTTTTAAGTAAAATTTTTAATCTGTCTCCGGACTTGATTGAGAAAGCCTTGAAAATTTTGGATAATAAATAGTTACTTGTCGGTGTAAATGCCATTTGTTGTATTTACGAATATTTTCTTTGTTTATTAATTAATAATTTTAAGAAAAATCAAAAATTGGAGCTTTTATGAAAAAGTTTTTGTTTGGCTTTGCAGCTGTTGCTGCCATTGTGTTGAGCGCCTGTGGCGCTAGCAAGTTTGAAATCCAGGAAGCTGCCGTGGATTGTCAGTTGACCATTGAAGTCCGTTATATGAAAGATGATACCGTTGGTGTTATGTCTAACAACATGCTTTTCTTGAACGCAAACCAACTGACTGATCGCGAAATGTTTCCGCTGTTTGTTCGCACTGAAAACTTTGATCGTGTAACGCCGACTACAAAGATTCGCACTGCAGAAGACTTTATGGAATACTTGCAGCGTGCGGTTCCTGGAGCAAATAACTTTGCGGTTGTAATTAGCAGCAATGCAACAAACCAGATAGGGTTTGATGAAGCAAAGGCTGTTGACATGATCAAGGCCGCTTTGCAAGAAGCAAACGGAGGCTCCGCCATCCTTTTCCATGAAAAGGATGGTGAAATGGTTGACATGAAGAAGCTTTATTAATTGCCTATGTTTATCGG
>DCGZ01000149.1 GCA_002314675.1 Fibrobacter sp. UBA1765
AGCATCGACCTCAAAGCGAAGCGACCCAAAATCAGATGCAAGAGCCAGACGCAAGATACAAGAAACTGTTGACTACATAATCTCAGGATTGCCACGGACCTAAAGGTCCTCGCAATGACATTTTATTCATAATTCTGCATTCTTAATTCTGAATTATCAAATTCTCTCAGTCGACAGACGTCAGCCTACAGCCGACACATTGAATATTTACATTCACTATACCCTACACACTGAACCCTATCCTCTAAAACTATGGAATTTAACAATCCTCTTTCATCTACCAGCAAAGCGGTCTTTCGTCTAACCACTAGCCCCTCCCCTTCTTCTCGTTCCTTGCGTAGGCACCGCTTAAACTGCGGGCAACGCCAAAGAGTGCGCCCATTTCATTGCGCGTTGGCTGCACACGTTGCAAGAACTGATGCACAAAGGATTCCATCCAGGTCTGGTTCTGGTAACGGCCCGTCATGTGCTTCATCAAAAATTCCTGGAACTTTTCGATCTGTTCAACCGTTGCCGGAGTGTCGTCTTGAATCGGCCTATGTGCGCGGCCTTCATTGTCAAGCAAACCTTCACGGGCAAGTTCGTAGCAGCCAACAGAAACGGCCTGGGCAAGGTTCATGCTCATTAAACCAGGAACCGGAATTTCGCAAATCAACGCACAAAGGTTTACCTCTTCCATAAAGAGGCCCTTGGACTCGCGACCAAAGACAAGTGCAATTTTACCATCGCCTTCAAGAGCCGTTTGTGGAATTGCTGCAGGGAGTTTCGGGAGCATCACATGCGGCAAAACGCTATTGAAAACGCGGCGGCTAAAGGCAACAGAAAACTGGCAATCGGCAAGGGCTTCAGAAAGCGACTTGCAGATTTTTGCATTGTCCAGGATTTCCTTGGAATTGTGAGCCGTGTGATACGCATCCGCAGGGACTTCACCAAACTTTTCATATACAATGCGAAGTTCCGTGAGGGCGTTGCAACGCATGGCACGGCAAACGAACCCCACGTTATGCGGGGTTTCCGGTTCTACAAGAATTACAATAAACTTGCTCATGGCAAGCAATTTAGAATTTTACAGGCAATTCACAATCACATCCACCATTACTTCTTTTTCTTCGGGCCTGGATTCTGCAATCATAATGGTCAAGGCAACAAGAGTTGCATCATCAATCGTCTTTTCACCATCCTTGTAAAGCACCCCATTCCTGTCTAAAAAGTAAAGGAACATGGTGGCTGCGATGCGCTTGTTTCCATCCCAAAAGCTATGGTTCTTTGTAACAAAGTACAAAAGATTCGCAGCCTTTACCTGCCAAGACGGGTAAAGTTCAATTCCGTCAAACGTTTGGTAAATATCGCCAATGCTACCCTTGAAAGAATCGTCCTTTTCTTTGCCAAACACATCGGATTTTTCAGAGAAGCTCATTTGATCAATAACCTGGCGACATTCCTCATAAGTCAAGACATAAGTCGGAGCATCTCCACTAGGGCGAACAAGGGTCTGGTGGTCATAAGAATCCAGCAAGTCGAGAGCTTTACCATAATTTTCAACGACAGAAAGCACCTGCGAAGCATCAAGGGAATCTTTCGTTCGCTTCAACAGCTTTACTACCTGCCCTAAATCCTGCAGGCGTTTTTGATTTACCGCATAGCCCTTCAGCAAGTATTCCTTCAACACGCTACTAGCCCAGCGGCGAAACATGACGCCTTGTTTGCTTTTTACACGATAGCCCACAGAAATGATGACATCGAGGTTATACAGCGTCGTTGTATATGTTTGATCAGCGTCAGAACCCATATGTGCAAATTTTGCACATGTGATATTTTCTTCAATTTCGCCTTCCTTAATGGCGTTCCGAATATGTCGGCCAATTACGGTTCTGTCTTTTTGGAACAATTGAGCCATTTGCTCCTGCGACAGCCACACCGTATCGCTTTCAAGACGAACATCCAGCTGGGTAGAACCATCTGCGGTTTCGTAAATGAGAATGTTACCGTTACTATTCATACAATATCTCCTATAAAAAAAAGAAAAACACCTGTTTTTCAGGTGTTTCGGAGACTATTCGTAACGCAAGAACATTTATAGCAATAGTACGAAAAATCGTAAAGTCAGGAAATGTTAAAATTTTGTAAAAAAAATCACAACCTCCAACTAAAGTCTTTTCCGCGGATTTCGCTTTGCAAGGTCTCCCCCGCATTCACGATTGCACCTGGCAAAAGAATCACGTTATCTAACATTGCGTTTTCGCCAACAACTGCACCGGCATTTACAACGGTACCATTTGCGGCAACAAAATTCTTTTGAACGCTAGCATCAATCCAGTTTTCAACCTTGAGTTCCGCAAGGCGAGCGTTCACTGCGTTTCGCAAGCCCTCTGGAGTGCCCATGTCTATCCATGTTGCATTCGCATCGCGATTAATGCAAATGAAGGGCCCTCGCCCAGCTTGAATCATACGTTTCCAAAAATCACGCACATCGCGTTCTTCTGCTCTGATTTCTTGCAAGGCCTTTTTGCTGTACCAAGAAATTCCAGAGAATGTCGCAGTTTCGTCGGCAGCATCGTTACCAAAGTTTTCGGCAAAGGTAAAGCGATTTGCAATGCCGCACAACTTGCCGTTACGAACCTGCAAGGTATTGACCTTGTTGAAGTCGCGAGCAAGAAGTGCAAATTCTGCACCTGAATTGCGGGCCGCATTCACAAAGGCATTCAAGTCAAAATTGCAATAGCAGTCGCCATTCAAAATCAAGAGTTCATCGGCATCACCTTCCGTTGCAATGCGATGAATCGGGCCACCTGTTCCTAAAATTTCAGGATACTCCACCCAGACTTTTTTAAAGCCAAGCTTTGCGCCTGCGGCCTCCAGTTGCGAAGCCAAATGGTGTGCATTCGCATGGAGTTCCACATTGCCAAGAGTTTTAGCAAAGCGCACCTGATGCTCTAAAATAGAGGCATCGACAACAGGGACCAAAGGCTTTGGCATTTGATCCGTCAGTGGGCGGAGTCTTGTGCCAAGGCCTGCAGCGAGAATGAGGATTTGCATAATATTTAATATTCCAGATTTTTTTCAAATTTAAAAATTTAATGTATTCAAAAAAAAGAAAGCCCCTTATTAAGGGACTTTGCAATTCTTAAAGTTATTAAAAAAACTTAAAAGAACACCTTCACAATAAGGCTACCGACAATAGTCGAAACAATAACACTTGTCATACCAGGCAACATAAAGCTATGGTTCAACAGATACTTGCCAATAACGGTCGTGCCAGATCTATCAAAGTTCACTGTTGCAATGTCGGACGGATAGTTCGGGATAAAGAAATATCCATAAACGCTAGGCAAAACGCCTAAAAGTACAGCACCTTCAATGCCAAGGCTATAAGCAAGTGGTAACATTGCAACAACAACTGCTCCCTGGGAATTAATCAGAACAGAAACTGCAAAGAAAGCAAAAGCAATCGCCCATGGATAATGCTGAACGATATCCTTAAGGCCACCCTGCATCACATCCATGTAATTTGCAAAGTAAGTATCGGCAAGCCATGCAATACCATAAATGGCGACAACAGCAACCATGCCTGATTGCCAAACTGCTCCGGAAACAGCCTTCTTGGGCTGAGCCTTGCAAAGAATAATCATGAATGCAGCAGCAGAAATCATCACAATCTGAATGATAATGTTCATTGCAAGTGGCTTGACCTGTTCAACACCATCAACAATCTTGCCGGTAGGAATCTGCGGGCGAATATCGTGACCAATAATTTGTAGAACAGAGAAAAGTACAATTACACCAAGAGCAATCAAAAAGACATATACGGAACGCTTTGCTTCCTTTGGGACTTCCTTATCTAAAAGGCTTGCTGTGTTTCCATACATATATTCCTTCATTTGCGGGTCTTTTAGACGTGCCTGGAAAGCCGGGTCCTTATCAAGATCAAGACCACGCTTATAGCTTACCAAAGCAGCAGCCATCAATCCGCAAATACACGCAGGAATCGTAACGGCAATCACCTGCAAGTTATTGATTTCAAAGCCATTTGCATTAGAAATCACGACAAAACTTGCAACAGCTGCTGCAATCGGCGAGCACGTTATGCCCACCTGCGAAGCGACAGAAGCAACAGCGCACGGGCGTTCTGGGCGAATTCCCTTTTTAAGAGAAATATCGCAGATAATTGGCATCAAAGTGTAAACCACGTGACCAGTTCCGACAAGCACAGTCAAGAAGAATGTGCAAAGCGGAGCAAGGAAAATAATCTGGTTCGGGTGCTTACGGAGCAGCCTTTCAGCAATTTGAATAAGCCAATCCATACCGCCTGCAGCTTGCATAATGCCAGCACATGTCACAGCCGCGATAATGATATAAATCACGTCTGTAGGCGGCTTACCTGGTTTCATGCCAAAACCAAGCACCAAAATAGCAAGGCCAATTCCAGAAATCGCACCTAAAGCAAGGCTCCCATAACGAGACCCCACATATAACGCTAGTAAAACTACTAGCAACTGAATAATCATTAGCGCGGTCATAATACTCTCCTATTTTTTTAGAAATCTATCTTAGATTTTCTAAAAAAGTGCAAATAAAACCAAAATTTTTTTGGCTTTATTGCTTCGGAGTTTATGACAAAAATATTACAAAGTTTGTTTTACCTTTTATTTCTCGTAAGCAAATAGAAGAATGGAGTATCGCAAGCGGCAAGAAGCATCTTGAAAACATACTGGCCTATCATCATGCTAGCAAGCACAGGGCGCATTTCCGCCTGAAAGAGCCAACCAAAGCCAAAGCCAAAAGCAATGCCCACAAAAATCACGGTATCCCAGATTTGGCTAGTCATTGTAGAAACGTTATTCCAAATCCAACGATGCCTCGTGTTGCCATGCTTTGCAACGTAACGTACGCGAATCTTATGGAAAATCCAGATGTCCCACTTTTGAGCAACAAAGTAGGCAACGACGCTTGCCGTTACAAACACCCAGTTCTGCCCTAAAAGTTTTTCATACGTTTCTTGCATGTTCGCATCGACCGCGGGCAAATACTGCGTAAGCAAAATAAGTAACGACGCAAGAATCTGCCCAAACAAACCAAAGAGCACGGCATTGCTCGCTTCGCGCTTGCCCCAGATTTCACCAATCACGTCGGTTGCCAAAAACGTAAACGCATAGCAAACTCCAGCGCCCGGGAGAGCTACAGGAGTTCCGAAAAGTTCAACGCCCGTGTACATGAGCTTTGCCGTTACCACGTTCGAAATCACGAGCGGGACGGTAAACATCATGTTCAAAAGAATCAAGTTATTTGCTGTTGGCTTCATAGATAAGATGCAAAATTTTATAGTGCAGGGTCAACGGCATTGTTTTCGGCAAATGCTCGCGCACGGTCAATGCAAGTGCCGCAAGTTCCACAAGGTTTTTCGCCACCTTCGTAGCAGCTCCAGGTCAGTTCAAACGGAGCGCCAAGCTCAAGGCCCTTCTTTACCACTTGCGCCTTGCTTAAACCAGCAAACGGAGCAATCACACGAACCTGATTGTAGGTTCCTATGCAAATGGCCTTGCTGATTGTATTTACGAATTCTTCACTGCAATCAGCGTAAGCGTTGCCTGCCGCATCGTCGCCATGTGCGCCCAGGTAAATATCCACTTCGTCATTTTCAAAAATGCTCTGCGCAAGGCTTGCACAAACGCTTAGCATTAATCCATTGCGGAACGGCACATACGTTGCAACCTTGCCATTTGCAGCAGCAGTTCCTCGCAAGGATTCATCATTCTTATTATTAGCAATCTGCTCTGCATAGCTCTTGTGTTCAATCGCTACGGTAGAACCTGCAAGCAACGAGCAGTTGGAATACTGCATGATTGGCGAAATGTCAAATTCATAATGCTTTAGGTTGTAATGTGCCGCAACCTTGCGTGCGCATTCCAGTTCCTTGTTATGCTTTTGACCATAAAAAATAGACGTAGTTGCAACGTTTTCTGCGCCGAACTTTTCAACGGCCATTGCAACGCAAACAGTGGAATCTACTCCACCAGAAGAAAGAACGATTGCTTTGTGCATATTGCAAATCCAAGATACAAGAAATAATTTACTTCAGTTTTTTTAGAAGGCAGAAAAGAAACAAGAAACTTGAAACCAGAAACTAGGAATTGTATTTTTCCATGTCATGGCGAGCGTAGCGTGGCCATCCAGGGCTATGTTCTAGATCACTTCGCGTTGCTCGTGATG
>DCGZ01000194.1:0-937 GCA_002314675.1 Fibrobacter sp. UBA1765
ACCGAAGGTGCGACCTGATTCCTGATTCCAATCTTCCGTCTCCTAGTTTCTGCTCTCTGTCTTCTGTCTTCTGTCCTCTGATGTTACCAACTGCCTCCGGAGCCGCCTCCACCAAAGCTTCCGCCGCCAAAACCGCCTCCAAAGCCTCCACCTCGGCCTCCGTGGCCACCACCGCCACCGCCTCGCAGAATGCCCGAAAGTAGCATGTACAAAAGAATTTGCCTACCGATCGGAGTCCCTAGGAAGAACGCTAGAGCAAGTATCAATAAAACGAAATGGAATGGGGATATGTGGCCTGCTTGTTCTTGTGGGCGTTTGCCCTTGAATTGCAGCTCGACATTGTAGTGATCGGCAATTTTTTGGGAAAGTTCATATTCTAGCGAGAGTATTCCCTGGGCATAATTCCCCTGCCTGAACTGCGGAACAAGGGTTTGTTGCTGAATGCGTTCTACGAGTGCATCCGGGAGAATCGCTTCTACGCTATAGCCAACTTCTACGCTGCGACGCTTTTCATTTAGCGTAACGAAAATTAAGATACCGTCCTTGCCCTTGGAACCGATTTTCCAGGATTCTGCAATAGATACGGCAAAATCACGAAAGTCCTCTCCTTCGATATCCTGGAAAATGGCTGCCGCAATACCGACTCCAGTCTTGTTGTACAGTTCCTGGGCAATCGTGTTGAATGCGTGTGTCTCGTTTGCGTTCAGAATCCTGTTTTCGTCGTATACATAGGAATTGTGGGGCCGCGGCGGAATCGCCTTTGCATTTGCAATGGTCGCAAGGCACAGTAAAACGGCACAAATTTTTATGAGGTTCAAAAAACGCATTTGCTCATAATTTAGAAAAATGCTGTTGATGTCGGTAGTTCTTTTATCTTTAGTATTTAGCGAGTTTGTAAAATGATGGGCTGCAAAAAAGGCTTCGATTTCTCGAAGCC
>DCGZ01000194.1:1026-1170 GCA_002314675.1 Fibrobacter sp. UBA1765
GACCGCGTGGTTGATTGATTCAACGGGCGCAAATATAGTTAAACGGGTGTACTTGTCAAGGGGTGCTGGAAAATTATTCGAAATGTTGTTTTGGGTAAGGAGATTTTTTGGGGAATATGAAAAAGGCTTCGATTTCTCGAAGCC
>DCGZ01000194.1:1265-4624 GCA_002314675.1 Fibrobacter sp. UBA1765
GACCGCGTGGTTGATTGATTCAACGAGCGCAAATATAGTTAAACGGGTGTACTTGTCAAGGGATTTTTTTTGTTTTAGAATATTTTTAGAAAACTCCTAAAAAGGAACAAAAACAAAATTGAATTTTCTTTTATGCAATTTTCAGCAATAGCGCTTTTTAATGCCTTTTCCAGGGTATGCTTTGTAACTAAATTTTGAAATTTATTATATTAGTGTATATGGCAAATGAAGCTGAACTCCAGTATTTGAACGATCGGGAAATTCTCGACCTGCTTTTTTCGTATACTCCGCGCATCGCGGAAGAACGAAACCTGGATTCTCTACTTGTGCTTATGGCAAATTTGGGGCGTACTCTGGTACAGGCGGACCGCTGCTCCCTTTGGCTGCTCTCTGAAGATGGCTCCGAACTTTGGACCAAGGTTGCTCACGGCATTTCTGAAATTCGTATTCCTTCGACAGGTGGTTTTGTTGGCTATTCCTTGAGGAATGACGAGGCTTTGCTTATTCCTGATGCCTATGAAGATAATCGTTTTGATTCTAGCGTAGACAAGAAGAGCGGTTATAGAACCCGCTCCGTGCTTGCCGTGCCGTTCAAGAATTCCCAGGGCGAAGTGATGGGCGTGTTCCAGGCGATCAATAGTTTGCATGGTTGCGCCTTTAGGCAAGAAGACCTTGAACATTTGCGCCTGATTGCTGTGTATTCGGCAAAGTCCATTGAATCTGCACAGCTCTTTATGGAACAGCAGCGCACTCAGAATGAAATTACATTGATCCTAGGTGAAGCTGCCGAATGTCGTAGCCACGAGACCGGCAACCACGTTAACCGTGTTGGCGAAATGTGCTATACGATTGGCCGTTATCTTGGTTTGCCAGAAGAAGAATTGAATACGCTTCGCCAAGCTTCCTCAATGCATGACCTTGGTAAGATCGGTATACCTGACAATATCTTGAATAAGCCCGGGCGCTTTACCGATGAGGAATACGCCGTCATGAAGAACCATTCTACGATGGGCTATGAAATGCTCGTGCATTCCCGAAGCCAATTGTTGCAGAAGGCGGCTGCCATTGCCAAGTTCCATCATGAGCGTTATGACGGCAAGGGGTACCCTACAGGGCTTGCCGGTGAAGAAATTCCATTGTGGGCCCGTATCTGTTCCGTTGCTGACGTGTTTGACGCTCTTACGAACAAGCGCTGCTACAAGGATCCATGGCCTCGTGAAAAGGTTATCAAGATTTTTGACGAGGAACGCGACAAGCAGTTTGATGGCAGGCTTGTTGATATTTTGCTTGAACATTTAGACGAGTTCTACGCAATCAACGAGAAATTGCCTTAAGGCTTAAAAAACGCGGCGGGTTTAAACCCGCCGCGTTTGCTTGTGTAAGTGCGGTTCGCGTAAGGGATCGTAGCGCGAATGCGTTCGAAGAATTCGCCTTGTAGATGGCGTGCAAGGCGAACTCTTTGAACCGAAAAGTCTTCGATGTGTAATCGAAGACTTTATACGGCAAGAGCCCGGACCTCGCGCCTTTGGCGAGGTTACGCCCGAAAGAAAGTGCAAAAAAAAGGACCTTGGAAAAATTCCAAGGCCTTTTGAATTTGCTTTAAAGCGCGATTACTTTTCGGCAGCTTCGAGCACTGCGAAGATCATGCCCGGGCGGAAGTACTTACCGGCGGTGTACTTGAGGGCTGTGCTGTGGAGAAGCATAAAGAGCTTTTCACAATCGATCTTGTTTGTCTTTGCAAGGCTACCGTAAGCCTTGGTAAAGAGCGGGAGTGTGCGTGGAAGTGTCGGAGAAATGCGACTGTCTGCAAGGAGTGCCTTGCCGGTTACGAGGCTCTTGTGGAGCTTCTTTGCGGCTGCTTCCTTGAGGCCGAATGCCTTGACGAGTGCTTCCGGGTGGAGGCGGCAAGAACCGTTGAATCCTTCCGGAGCTGCAAACGGGATGCGTGCTTCGTCATAGAGGTTGCGAACCATGCTGTCGATGATGTCGCTTGCTTCGTCCTTGAGGCCGTGGAATTCCATTGCAGAAGCGATGCTGTACTGAATGCCGATCCAAACGTCGTGAGCCTGGAAGTTGAATTCGTCGAGCGGTTCGCCATCCTTGTGAACAAGGTTTGCTGCGCCAATGAGGGAGCTGTTCTTCTTGTAGTTGGTGTCGAAGATGCGCTTGAGAGTGCGCTTTGCCTTTTCGGAATCGGTAAGCGGAGAAAGGTCGAGCAAACGGAGGTTGGTGTCTGCAAGCATTGCGTCTGCGAACACGTCATCGTTGTCGAGGTCGAGCTTTGCCTTGAAGCTGTCGTTGAATGCCTTAGGGCATGTGCCGTAGAGCCATTCCTTCTTAAAGCCACGGAGTTCCTTGCGGGAAAGTTCTACGTCTTCTGGAACGTCAGAGGAGTTGAGCCAGTCGTTGAGGCATGCGACCACGTCGATCTTGTTTTCTGGAAGTTCAAGAGTACCTTCGAGCTTCTTGCGGAGAGCGTCGAGGAATTCATCCTTGATATCCTTTGCTTCGATCGGAGTTACGAAGAAATGGAAGTAGCCTTCGGTTTCGTCCCAGAGTGCGCTGTGGAATTCTTCTGCAGCAACTTCGGACTTTGCATTCCAATCGGTTGCGCGGTCATGATCGCCAAGGATTTCGGCGATAGCTGCTGCTGCGCGGAGGCCAGCAATCCAGAGGGAACCGCAGTAAACGGAAATGCCGTGGCTGGAGAGGTTGTCGAATGTATCGTCAGTACCGTGTGTGAGCGGGAATGCCTGGCCTTCGCCAACCATGCGTTCGAGGTATTCCATGCAAGCGTATACGGCTTCGCGGCAACCCTGGAGAACGGAAATGTTACCGGTGTGGCGGTAGTGGCGCAGAACCATCAATACAAACTTCGGAGCAAGGTCCTTCCATTCCTTAACGTTATGCCAGTCGTATGCGTCCGGCTTTGCGTCGAACGGGGAGCCAAGGTCATGGATCACTGCGCCGTAAACTGCGCGCGGGCCTTCGAGCTTTGGATCCGGGAGGTCTGCAAACGGGTGGTTCACGAATTCGTGGTGGCGGCGGCGGTTTTCGTCGACTGCAAGGATTGCGTCAGCGAAGCGGAGCATTACAGCACCGTCGAGACGCGGCATAAGGTTCAACAAGCTGAAGCTACCGTAGAAGTAAACATCGAGGGAGTTGAAGAACGGATAGTCTGCACATTCGCGAACGAGGAAGCGGTCTTCCTTGTCCCATACGGTTGCTTCGGCAAGGAAGCTGAGGGTATTGAGAGCAAGGCTCTTCAGGTTGTCGGAATGCTTAGGAGAAATCTTTGAAAGTGTTGCAGCCGGAACGAGGTCGGAGTAGATCTTTGGAGCGTCGTTCTTCATGCGTTC
>DCGZ01000127.1:0-2307 GCA_002314675.1 Fibrobacter sp. UBA1765
CCGCGCTTCGCTCGCAACGACATGGGAAGTTACAATCTCTGACTACTGCCGACTGACTACAACATTTCCTCTAGGCGCGTAAGCGACGACCTCACGCCTCAAAGCACCGAAGGTGCGACCTGATTACGGCCAACTTCCTACTAATCCTTTAGGCAACGAAGGCTTGCACCGTGTTCAGCATTGAACTTTTCAAAAGTCACAACGTCCTTATTGTAATGGAATACAGCAACGTCGCCTTCGGTAGTCCAGAAATAAGCCTTTTGTCCTGCGTCCTTGAACTTTCTGTTCTGCAGCGGCACATCACTCTTTTCAAAATGAGCACCCCCTGCCTTTACACCAAAGCCAAAGTCATCCTTGCCATTGCCATAGTTAGCAGTACCCTTGAGCGGATCCCAGCCAAACCCAGCCTTCAACTTTAGCCCCGGCTTTTCGCCAGCGAACTTTAGCAAAGCCTGCCATTCCGCCTTGCTTGGCATGTGGAATCCATCAGGGCAAGCAACCTTCGCATTTTCAAAGTTGTAAAGACGGCCCCAGTTGTTGCACTGCTGGCAAACAGAGCCTTGCGCGGTCGCAAAATTCATATTTTCAGCAATCCAAAGCTGTTCTCCGACCCGAACCCATTCGTACGCAACACCGTCACGCGGGTCCTTGTAGGAACCGCTTGTAGAAGCCTCACCGGATTCATCGTAATATTCACCGAATTCAGCCTGCTTGTTCTGCTTGAACACAGCCTTGCTAGAAAGCTTGCCGTTCTTGTAATAGCGAGTTACAACGCCTTCAATGGAGCCTTTTTCATAAGGGAACTCTGCTGCAAGCGTTCCATCTTCATAGAATTCTTTTGAAGTTCCTTGACGAACACCCGAATCATAGAAAGTTTCACGCTTGATTGCGCCGGATTCGTAATATTCCTTTTCGAGCCCCTGCTTTTCATTATTTACATAAGGAGTTTCAAAACGGGTTTGACCGTTAGGATACTTTTCAACACGAATGTCATCGCAAGCAGTTAAAACAATTAAAAATGCAGAATTAAGAACGCAGAATTTTAGCAAGTTCATATACTATCTCCTTAAAAAAACTTCATCCAACAATCTAACAAAATACTTAAACACAATCTTCTGTATTCTGTCTTCTTATTTCTTAACTGTCATCACGAGCCGTAGGCGTGGTGATCCAGAACTTTGCCCTAGATGGCCACGCATAGCTCGCCATGACATGATAAGTCACAATTCCTATCTTCCTTCTTCTGTCTTCTGTACTCTGTTCTCTGTCTTCTGTTCTCTGTCTTCTCACACTTCAAACATCGCCATGTACCAATCCAAAATTTCGTTTCCAAACAGGAATATAATCGGAGCGGAAATGGCAAGGAACGGTCCAAAAGGGAACTCCCCCACACTCGTTTCTTCTTCTGTAGAAAAGGAATTCTTTTTTATGATGCGAGCAGGAACAATTACTAAAATTCCAAGAAATGATCCCAAAATCAACGTCTCTATGGCAAGGGGGGCCCCCATAATGGCGCCAAAGCCAGCCAAAAGCTTTACATCACCATCACCCATAGCTTCTTTTCCAAGTAACTTGGCAACAACCTTTCCAAAAACCCATAGGCCACCGCCTGCAATAACGGTGCCAAGAATACTCCACAAAGGAGAAACGCCGCCCTCCATGAACGAAAGCAGAACGCCAACAACAATTCCGCCAATAGTCACTGTATCCGGGAGCAAATGGTACTTGAAATCAACGATACAAACAGGCACCAATGTCAAAACAAGCCATTCCAACGCAAGTAAAAAATGCAGGCAGCCAAAGCAAACACTTTTAGAGCACATGCAAAGTTGCAGCACACAAGCCAAAAGAAATGTTCCGACGGCCAAAAAAGCCGTTACAAGTTCAATTACAACGCTGTTGCCAGACCTCTTACCGCCACAACAGCCATATTTGCCCTTAGAAAACAGGTAACCAAATACTGGGAAAAGCTTAAAAATCGAGACCGGCTTGCTGCAATGGGGGCAAACTTCCTGAGTGCGCAAGGACTTGTCAAAAGGCATGCGTTCCACAAGGCGGTTCCAAAAAGCCCCTAGAAAAAGCCCTAAAACGCACCAAATAACGGCCATGCCCCACAAAGGCATTCCAAAAAACATATTGGTTAAAGAAAAGAACATGCAATAAATTTAGAAATAAGAAACAAGATACCTGAAACAAGATAGCAGAAACAAGGATCTAGCGGCTTGAATAACAAAAAAAAGACCACCTCTTTCGAAGTGGTCTTTTAAGTGGATGATGAAGGGCTCGAACCTTCGACCCGCTGATTAA
>DCGZ01000127.1:2339-2555 GCA_002314675.1 Fibrobacter sp. UBA1765
ACCAACTGAGCTAATCATCCATTTACGTTTGTCAATTTAATGACTCGGAAGGGGTCGTTCTTCCAACGCGCTCAATTATAGTAATTTGAAAAGTCTTGGCAAGGGGTCTTATATATTTTTTTGTTTTTTTCTAAAAAAAAGTGCCAGCACTTTTGAGTACCGGCACTTAAATTACTTACTTGACCTTCGGATGAGAATAGCCAAATCTCTTCAGCT
>DCGZ01000109.1 GCA_002314675.1 Fibrobacter sp. UBA1765
CAAGCACCGAAGGTGCGTTCCTCATACCAGGCCTCTTTCTTGCTTCTGGCTCTTGCATCTTAAAACTTGATACTAACACGGGAAAACATTATGGCAGATAAGCTTTCTCTTCTTTATAACGGCAACACCTTTGAATACCCTGTGCTCCAGGGCTCTGAAGGCGAACATGCCGTTGACGTCTCCACGCTCCGCAAGGACACTGGCCTCGTCACTTTGGACTACGGTTACCTGAATACCGGTAGCACCCAGAGTAAGATAACCTTCGTTGATGGCGAAAAGGGAATTCTTCGCTACAGAGGTTACGCTATTGAAGACTTGGCCACTTCCGCAACATTCCCAGAAGTTGCGTGGCTTTTGATTCACGGCGAACTTCCAACCGAACAGGAAGTCGTCCACTTTAGAAAGCTCTTGACAGAAAACGCACTGATTCACGAGAACCTGCTCAGCTTCTTCCGCGAAGTTCCGCCGAACGCACACCCGATGGGCATTCTCGCTTCCGTGATGAACGCGCTTGGACTTTTCAACACCAAGTTCTACGATGATGAACAGACCGGTTCCGAACAGTTCAACATTACCGCAGCAAGCCTTATTTCAAAGATCCGTACCGTTGCGGCATTCTCCTACAAGGCAAGCATCGGCGAGCCGTTCGTTTACCCGGAAGCAGACCGCAGCTATTGCAGCAACTTCCTGAACATGATGTTCTCTAGTCGCACGCGCCACTACGAACCGCATCCTGTCATGGAAAAGATCCTGAATGCGCTCCTTATCATTCACGCAGACCACGAACAGAACTGCTCCACTTCTACGGTACGTATGGTGGGTAGCTCCGGCGCTAGCCTTTATGCAAGTATCTGTGCTGGCGTTTGCGCATTGTGGGGCCCACGTCATGGCGGTGCAAACCAGGCCGTGCTCGAAACCTTGCTCGATATCCAGAAGAGCGGCATGACCGTGGAACAGGTTATTGAACGCGCAAAGTCCAAGACAGACCCATACCGTCTTTCTGGCTTTGGCCACCGCGTCTACAAGAGCTACGACCCGCGCGCTCGCGTGCTCAAGTCCCTGCTCAATGAATTGCTCGACTGCGGCGAACATGTTCACGACCCGCTTCTTGACATTGCCATCGAACTCGAAGACAAGGTTTTGAAGGATGACTACTTCATTGAACGCAAGCTCTACCCGAACGTAGACTTCTATTCCGGCATTTTCTACCGTGCCATGGGCATTCCGACAGACATGCTTACAGTGATGTTTGCAATCGGCCGTTTGCCGGGCTGGATCGCCCACTGGAAGGAAATGCACGACGACAAGAACACAAAGATCAACCGTCCTCGCCAGCTCTACATTGGCGAACCGGCTCGCAAGTTTGTGCCTCGTTACGCTCGCGGATAAGTCACAAGATTTCTTTAAAGGCGAGGTCCATGACGGCCTCGCTTTTTTTTGGTCTGAATTACATATAAATTAAATACAAAGTTGTAGTTTTTGCAAACTACTTACTTTCTACCAACAGCTAATTTCATTATTAATTCATAATAGCCAATTATTGCTTTGCCATATTTCAATGATTATTCTAAATTTGCGCGCACTATGACAAAGGCAAAATTCATCAAATTCGTTATCGCATCGATTCTTGCAATCGTTGCTCTCTTCTTGCCGTACGAATCCCTCGGATTCGATGCTGCAAGCCCTATGGGCGTGTTGAACCCGCTCGAAATCCGCGTCATTGGCGTTTTCGTCATGGCAGCCCTTTTCTGGATTCTTCAACCGTTCCCGATCTGGTCCACATCCGTGCTCGTCATCGTATTGATGATCATCACGATGTCCGATTCTGCCCTTACCCCGTTCCGTGTTGACGGCGTAACAATGATCAGCCACAAGGCTGTCATGGGCACTTTCGCAAACCCGATCATCATGCTCTTCCTTGGCGGCTTCTTCCTCGCTGCAGCAGCCACCAAGTACAAGATGGACTTGAACCTCGCTCGCGTTCTCTTGAAGCCATTCGGCAAGAACCCGAAGTTCGTTCTTCTTGGCCTTATGCTCATTACTGCCGTGTTCTCCATGTTCATGAGCAACACCGCAACAGCAGCAATGATGCTTGCTATCCTTGCTCCGGTTCTTAAGCTTTTCGACGAAAACGACCGCGGTAAGGCAGCATTTGCACTTGCTATTCCACTTGGTGCTAACATCGGTGGTATGGGTACCCCGATCGGTACTCCTCCTAACGCAATCGCCCTTGGCGCCCTCAACGACGCTATCGCTCGTGGCGACTTGAATGCAGCTCCGATTTCCTTTGGCCAGTGGATGGCTTTCGGTATCCCGTACGTTATTATTTTGATGGTTATCGCTTGGCTCCTCCTCCTCAAGATTTACCCGATCAAGATGAAGGAAATGATCCTTAACATTGAAGGTGCAGGCAAGTTCGATACAAGTCCTAAGGCTATCATCGTTTACATTACTTTCGTCGTTTGCGTAGCTTTGTGGGTAACCGGCAAGGGCGTTCATGGTATTAACGATAACGCTATCGCCATGATTCCTATGGCAGTGTTTGCCTTGACCGGTGTTATCACCAAGAAAGACTTGAACGCAATGAGCTGGGATGTTCTTTGGCTCGTAGCTGGTGGTTTTGCCCTTGGCGTTGGACTTAACGCAACAGGCCTTGCAAAGCACCTCATCGAAACTATCCCGTTTGCAACATGGTCCCCGATCGCACTCATGGTTGGCTGCGGCATCATCTGCCTCTTCATGGCAAACTTCATGAGCCACACTTCCACAGCAACACTCCTTGTTCCAATTCTTTGCGCAGTCGGTATTGCTTGCCAGGACAACCTCGTTGGCCTCGGTGGCGTTACTGCTCTCCTCGTTTCTGTTGCATTTGCTAGCTCCCTTGGCATGAGCCTCCCGATTTCTACACCTCCTAACGCACTTGCCCACGCTACCGGTTACACCGATACAAACGGCATGGCAAAGACTGGTGTTGTAATGGGCCTCTCTGGTCTTGTACTTTCTTGGGTCATGATGATGCTCCTTGCAAAGTTCCACTTCTTTGGCACTCCAGCTCCTAAGGCAGCAGACGCACCGGCCGCAGCGCCAGTAGCTGCAGAAAAGGTCGTAGAAGCCCCGGCAGCAGCTCCAGTTGAAGTAGCTCCAGCAGCAGAAGCTGTAGTAGCAGACTCCGCTGCAGCTCCAGTCGTAGAAACAGCTCCAGCAGACACCGTCAAGGTTGAAGCTCCGGCAGAAGCCAGCCCGGTTGTAGAAACAGCCCCGGCAGCAGAAGTCAAGACAGAAGCAGCTCCAGAAGCAGCCAAGTAAGCCTTAAGGCATTACGAAAAAGGACGCATTCAAATGCGTCCTTTTTTGTTTTATCGATTAAAAATTCAACATGCAGTCAGGGGTTATGACCTTCTCTTTTTCGCCTGGCGATGTTCTATATACTTGGTCAAGTAATTAAAGAATTCTTCGGTCTTGGAGTTATCCTGCTTGTTGCGGCGTAGCGATACCACGATATCTCGCTTAAAATCGGTATCGGTAATTTCAAGAAGCTTAACCTTCTTGTGGTCCATTTTGCCCCAAGAAAGTTCTGGCCAAAAGCCAACGCCAATACCCGCAGCAACGGCCTCTTTGACAGCTGCTGCATTATCGCTTTCAAAAGTCACATTGGCACGGAACCC
The DNA here is from genome assembly GCA_002314675.1 of Fibrobacter sp. UBA1765. Lineage (GTDB taxonomy): Bacteria > Fibrobacterota > Fibrobacteria > Fibrobacterales > Fibrobacteraceae > UBA1765. Next base: position 3,666 of record DCGZ01000109.1, read on the forward strand.
AATGCGATCGCAAAGCTCATTACAGATTTTTCGATACTGCTTCGAACCGTAAAGGCGAATAAACTTTTCGTCCTTAAGGTCAAATAAAGAAATAGAACTGAGCTTTTTATACTGCGCAACATTTGGCACGGCAAGGAATATCTTTTCAGAATGAACGAATGTTTCGTCACTGTTGGTATTGTCAAGTTCCGGCTTGTAAGTGGCATAGGTTCTAACGCAAATATCAAAGACATTCTTTTCTTCGTTTTGCACCATGTCAACATTAATGTCAGAATTTTCTTGTTTATATTCAATGACTGCGTTCGTGACAAGCGTAGAAGCAGCAAGCACATTTAGCTTGATGTTATTGTTCTGTTTATCTGCCGCAACACGTAACTGTTCAGGCAGGGCAACCATGCTTTCATAAAGCGGCTTGAGCTTTTCATAAAAGAACTTGCCACTTTCGGTTAGCTTGATGTTTCTGCCAACAGTTTTAAACAAAGATACACCAAGTTCGTCTTCTAGCTTATGAATCGCTTGCGTTAAGGCAGGCTGTACAATGCAAAGATTCTTGGCGCTCTGTGTCACGTGTTCTGTACGTGCAACTTCTAAAAAGTATTTAAGTTGAGTCAGTTCCATTGTGGTAAAATATAAGCAATATTCTTTCTAGTTTCTAGACATTTTATTAATAATATTAATTTATGATAACATAACAATAATTAATGAAATAAAGTGTAATTAATAAGAATTAATGATTAACGCGATATAAAGAAATTATTAGTCAAAAGTTATCATTAGTTCTAGATTTGGTTTGTAAAAAAAACAAAATCCAAATCAGGAGCAATCAATATGAATACCAAAAACATCGTTCTTGCAACAGCAACACTTGCCGCACTTGCACTCACTGCATGCGACCGTTCCGAAGTCTGCACTTACGATGAAAACACAAACACCCTTACATGCGTTGAAAAGACCTACAAAACCGTAAAAACAGGCAACAAGGTTTGGCTCGCAGAAAACCTCGCCCGTTTCGATTCCGATTCCAGTTTCTGCTATAATAATAGCTTCGAAAATTGCCAAAAGTACGGTCGTCTTTACCCATACGAATCTGCAAAGACCATTTGCCCGGAAGGCTGGACGCTCCCAAGCCAGGCAGACTTTGAAGCAGCCGACCTGAAGGCACTCAATGTTATTTACGCAGGTTACCGCTATGCAAGTAACGGCAAATTCGCAGACGAAGGCGTAAGCGCAAGCTTCTGGACCAACAAGGAATTCGATGATGCCCGCGGCACAATCGTCCGTGTCAAGGAAGACGGCGTAGCTTATGAACACTTCAGCAAGAACATCGCGTTCTCCATCCGCTGCATCAAGGAATAAGAAATTCGGGCGCGACTCGCGGATTCACCTTTGTCATTTTATAACTCGCGTTAGCGCCTTCCCTTTAAACACCCCAACCTAAATTAAATATGGAATGGTTCATTAATCTCTTTACTGGATCTTCTGTAGCACAACAAGTTGTCGTGCTATCATTTACAGCCGCCATAGGTCTCATGGTTGGCAAAATCAAAATCAAGGGAGTAAGCCTCGGTGGCGCAGGTGCGTTGTTCGTAGGCATTCTCATAGGCCATCTTGGGCTTCGCATAGAGCCGAACGTTCTGCACTTTATGCAGGAATTCGGTTTGATCTTGTTTGTATACACAATCGGTATGCAAGTGGGCCCTGGCTTTATTGACTCCATTCGCCGTCACGGCCTTGTTCTCAACATTCTTGCGGTGAGCGTCGTGCTCCTTGGCGTTGGAGTAACGCTTTGCCTATACTTCTTTACAGACATGCACAACAACGTGCCAGTTCTAATCGGCATGCTTTGTGGCGCTGTAACAAACACGCCTTCGCTTGGTGCCGCAAACTCTGCTTTTGCAGCAGCCGGTGCAGACACGTCTCTCACAGGCATCGGTTACGCGGTAGCCTACCCGTTCGGCGTAATCGGCATTATCCTTGTAATGATTCTAATTCGCGTGTTCTGCAAGCAGAATCCGCAAAAGGCAGCAGAAGACTATTCCAAAGAGCTTACCGAAAACCGCAAAGATATTGTATCTTGCAGCCTTTCACTCGACAACAAGAACTTGTTCGGTTCCAAGATCAAGGAAATCCCGGGAATCCGCACAAGCGGCGTAGTCATTACGCGCTTGCTTCGCGACGGCAAGGTTTCTATGCCAGACGGCAAGGTGGAATTGAAAGAAGGCGATTGCCTGCACATTGTCGGCTTCCCGGACGCTGTTGCCGAAATGGAAAAAATCATTGGCACACGACTCGAAAAATCGATCAGCGAAATTGATTCTGCAATCGAAACAAGAAGCATCCTTGTAACAAACAAGAAGGTTCTTGGAAAATCCCTTGGCGAGCTTGCCCTTGAACGCTTTGGCGTTACGGTGAGCCGCGTTGTTCGTGGTGAATTCAAGTTCACCGGCCGTCTAGATTTGCGCTTGAAGTTTGCAGACAAGGTTTTGGTCGTAGGCCCTAAAGAAAGCATTGACGCCGCAGCCCACAAGCTTGGCGACTCCCTCAAGGCACTCGATCATCCAGAAATCATCCCGGCATTCCTTGGCATCTTTATCGGTATAATCATCGGCTCGATCCCAATTGCAATTCCAGGCATGCCTACCCCGCTAAAGCTTGGCCTTGCCGGCGGTCCGCTCGTAGTTTCGATCATTCTTTCGCGCAAGCGCAAGATCGGTCCGTTGAACTTCTTTATGGCCGCTAGCGCAAACCTGATGCTTCGCGAACTCGGCATTACGCTGTTCCTTACATGTGTCGGCTTGAATGCAGGCATCAAGTTCTTCGACGTTCTCTTAAACGGCGACGGCTTCCATTACATGGCACTTGCAGCGCTAATCACGTTCATTCCGTTGATTGTCGTGGGCCTTGTCGGCAAGATATTCTTCAAGGTCAACTACTTGAGCCTTTGCGGCGCAATCGCAGGTTCCATGACAGACCCTCCGGCACTTGCATTTGCAAACGGACTTTCGAACAGCGAGGCGGTAAACGTCGGTTACGCATCGGTCTACCCGCTCACAATGCTTCTTAGAATTTTGAGCGGACAGGTGCTAGCGATACTACTGTTCTCGGCAGTTTAGTTACTCCCTCCTAAACACATGTAGAGGCCCTCGCAAGAGGGTCTCTTTTTATAAAATTCTAAATTTTAAATCATGAACGATTTGACTATTGTTGCGCCAATGACCCCGGCTGGAGTATCGGCAGTCGCCGCACTCCGCGTGAGCGGCAAAGAAACAAGGAACGTTGCAAAGGCTCTTTTTGGCAAGGCTCCTACGGCACGCCTTGCAAGCTACGGCACGGCCAAGCACCCGCAAACAGGCAAGGCAATAGACTCTCTCCTTTACATTTATTTCGAAGGTCCTGCATCATACACCGGCGAAGACACGCTTGAAATCTACCCTCACGGGAACCCGTTAATCGTGCGTGAGCTTTTGCAGGCAATCACCACGCTTGCAAACGTGCGCCTGGCAGAGCCTGGCGAATTCACAAAACGCGCATTTTTGAATGGAAAGCTTGACCTTGTGCAAGCAGCATCTGTTGGCGACGTGATTCACAGCACCTCACAAAGCGCCCTTGAAAACGCCCGCAAGCTACTTGGCGGCAAGTTCTCAAAGCAGGTCAAGGAGCTCGCCGCAACGGTTCTCGATTTTTCTGCCCGCGTAGAACTCGACGTAGACTTTACCGAAGAAGAAGCCGACCCGGATGTTGCCGGGTGGCAAGAAAAGCTTGACAAGATGCTTGGCGAAGTAAACCGCCTGCTTGCAAATTTCCGCAGCGCAGAATCCATGAACAAGTTGCCCTTGGCAGTTGTTTACGGCGCACCGAACGCAGGCAAGTCAAGCCTCATCAACGCACTCCTCGAAGATGAAAGACTGCTTGTAAGCAACGTTGCAGGCACAACCCGCGACTTTGTGGAAGTGCGCCTGATGCTCCCCCGTGGAGAAATCCGCCTGATCGATACGGCAGGCCTTTCTGACGTTCCAGTTTCTGAACTCGACAAGCTCTCCATGGAAAAGAGCCGCAAGGTACTTGCAGAAGCCGACCTGAAAATTCACCTGGTTGATATAGACGAGAGACGAGAGACGAGAGACGAGAGATTGCATGAATGTCTCAGCGAAGCCGGTGCTTCCACTTGTCATTGCGAGGCCGATGCTTCCCCATGTCATTGCGAGGCCGAAGGCCGTGGCAATCCAGACGATTCGGAAATCCTCGTATACTCCAAGGCCGACACTTGCGAAAACGCCGAAAACATTCCGCAAAACGCCCTTTGCATATCCTCTAAAACAGGCAAGGGCCTTGCAGAACTCCGTGAATTGCTAAACGAAAAACTCTACCCAGAAACCGCGACAGCAACCGAAGACTTCTGGGTAACAAGTGAACGAGAAAAGGCATGCCTCGAAGAAGCAGCCGAAGGTATCAGGCGCGCCCAGGAACTACTTGCCACAAACCCGGCAGTAGAACTCATCGCATTCGAAATGCAAACTGTCCGCCGCGCCCTGCAATCCATTACAGGCGAAATTTCCAGCGAAGACGTTTTGCAAAGCATCTTCGCCGGATTCTGCATAGGCAAGTAACGAACTAGTAATTAGTCCTGGAGATAATACTCTACGTTAGTCACGACGCGCACCTTTTTCTTGAAAGGCGTGTTATTGTCTAGGTCGTCTACGGTAAAGTAGCCCTGGGAAGCTCTCTTGATTTTGCCAAGCTTGCTGCCAGAATCATTTGCGAACTTGAGGGCCACGGAACGAGCGTTCTTTGTAGCCTCCTCAATCATTTCAGGCTTGAGCGCACCAAGCTTTGTATAATCATAGGACACTCTATTTTGCCAGTCATGGCAATCAATAGGAATGTCTAGCTTAAGGACTTCGCTCTGGCGGGCAATCGTTTTACGAACAAGATCGATATTACGAGAAATAACCGTTATTTCAGCAGTGGTTCTGTAGAATTTTTCCCTTTTATCGTCGTCATAATACTCCGTATATTCTTGAATGGATGGTGGAGTCAAATTGAGTTCTTCTTCCTTGAACCCGGCACTAACAAGAAATGACTTCAACTGGTTCGTCTTGTTTTCCAAAGTATCATACATGCTCCAGCCGTCTTTCAACCCACTATAACCGAGGGATATGTTCCATACGGAACGGTTCGCATCGACGACCCTTGTCGAAAGCCCACGGACTTCTACAAGGCGTTCTCTTTCTGCAGAATCCTTCACGGCGCAATAGCCAAAAAAACCAAGGCTCACAATGGCAAGCGCAATAACGACCGCCTCTTTCAAATAGGATTTCATACGTTCTCCTTGAACATCAATGATTAACTATTTATAGATATATTCCAATCCAATAAAAAGGCAATTAAAAAAAATAATTTTTATAGAAATCTTATTTTACCGAGACTCGCATTGTCATGGCACGGCCCGCGCTACGAATTACAAGCAGGTAGTTTCCGCTCGGTACGTTTGTAGTAAAGCTCTCGTTGCCACGCACATTATGCAGTTCAACAACTTGGCCAACCACGTTCACAAGGCTTACCTGCATATTCTGCGAAACGCCGCCTACAAAAATTTCGCGACCGTTCAAAGAAACTTTCGGCATCGCAAAGCGCGCACTCAGCTTGACTGCCGCTGGTTTTTCCTCTGGATTTTCTTCGGGCTTTTCGGCTTGCTGCTTGTCTTCATCGGTAACGCCAGCTTTATACAGCGGCGCTACGGCTTCTGCCCAAAGGCGATGCATGCTCTGAGCGCCCTTTTCTGCCGGGTGGACGCCATCGCCAGAAGAAAGTTCTTCAGGGTGCTTTGAAAAATACTCAAAGAAATCAGGGCCCTTCGGCAAGTTGTTTTTCTCGGTCAATTCATCAATCACATCCTGGTAGCCCTTGTACACTTGCCACTTTGCAATTTCGGGGTTCGTAGCAATCATGCGTGCAATGATCGGCGTTACGCCGTGAGCCTTTGCAGTATCAATGATTTGCTGCATATTTTCTTTGAAGTGATCCACGTTCCAACCGGTTTCATCACCCCAGGCATCATTTGTGCCCATTTCGATAGCCCAGTACTTTACATTGCCGGCATATTCGCCATAGTACTTGAGCCCATCAACAACACCATCCGTATTCACGCAGCCAATGCCACCACGAAGCATTACCGGGTAGTAATCAGGGTAACGGGCGTGAATCAACTGCGCAAAATTTGAATCCACATCAATGGTCTTTATGCCCATCTGGCTGATGCTTGTGCCCATGAAGAACCAGGTATCGTTCCCGCCATCGCTCATGTCGTAAGCGCCGACTTCTTGCAGGTTAGTCACAGGTTTTTCGGCAACAATCCTGAACCATGATTTACCGGCAAAATCAATAGCGAGGCCACGACTCATAGCGCCACTTTCGCCAACCTCGGCAACAGTTTCCCAATCGCCGTCAGCACCATTTGTAGAATTAGCAGAGGTCATCACCTTAAAATGATGAAGGCTTTCGTTGTACTGCGGCATGTGCTGGCAAGAAGCCGCATGCACAAAATTATCGCCAAGCCACGCTCCATCGCCGCGGGTTTCCCAGGTAATGAAAATCTTTGAAGGACCTTCGCCAACATTCAAAGCAAAATCAGAAACCGACGTTATCTGGTTAAAATCCAGGCTGCCATCGGTATAGACTTCTGGCTTCCAGTTTGAATTCACAGCGCCATCTACATAGAGATTCTTGCCGATGCTCAAGTTTGCATTTGGCGTAATGGCAAAACAGCTTGCGGCACAAAGGCCAGCTACAGCGAACAAAAATTGTTTCATAAAACAACCCCAATCAAATCCAGTCCAAAAAATAAAATTTTAACTTAATCTTTGTGCAATTATTTTATAAAAGTGGGGAGAATTTAAGATGGAGTCAAATGGATTGTAGAAATTTTCACAAACTGTTCTACGCATATAGAACTTTCTGGAAATCCACAAAGATTCTGTTTAGGGTTTTTGCGTCCACGTTCATTTTGTTGCAAGCGTCTTTTACGGTTCCGTATTGGAGCTTGACGAGTTCCGGCAACTGTTTGAGAGCGAGCGAATCTACACCGTTTTCCACATATTGCTTCAGAACAAATTCTACGAAAGATATTTGCTTATCTGTCAGTTCATTAATAATGCTGTCGTGCATCAACTGGACGCGGGCGGCGCGTTCCATAGGGTCAATCTGATAGGCTATCAATTCAAGGACATCTAGCAGGTCACATTTTTCACTATTGGTCAGCTTTTGAATTTGACGGAGTTTTTCTATGCTGAAGCCTGCATTTTCCAGGTTTTCCAGAAGTTCTGCACGGCTTTTAGGGTCAGCCCACTTTGTTCGTAAATCCTGTTCATCCTTAAAGAAGGTTGGCATTTTCCCGAAGAGAATTTTAATGAACTGCTCAATGGTAATGAGTTCTCCATCAAACATGAATTTTTCGATCGTAGTAGCGTACAGTTTTAACGTGTGATTTTTTGAAAGCTTAATTTCAACGCACTTTTTGTTTTGATCTTCTGCGGGGCAAGTGCATGGCAGATTGCCACAGATTTTGCAAGGCTTGGGTGGAGGAGTCTTTCCTATGCCTTTATGTTTGGGTTGAACAGTAGCGTCTATAGGCTCGCCATCCCATTCAGGGTCGGTAAAGTTCTTGTAGGCTCCTACAAAGTCATAGATGGTAAAAAAGAACTTTCCATCAAAAAGTCTTGTTCCGCGGCCGATGATTTGCTTGAATTCAATCATATTATTCACCGGACGCATCAGCACGATGTTTCGGACATTCTTTGCGTCAACACCGGTAGAAAGTTTTTGAGATGTGGTAAGGATTGTGGGCAACATCTTTTCGTTGTCCTGAAAATCCTTCAAGTCCTGTTCTCCCTTATCGCCATCATCAGCGGTAACGCGTTTGCAATAGTTGACATTGGGGTGTTTTGAATGCTGGTTAATCAAGTCGCGAATAATGGCTGCGTGTGCCTGGGTTGCACCAAATACGATAGTTTTTTCATCAGGGTCAATTTGATTTAAAAATTCCTTGACGCGGAATTCATCGCGTTCCCGTATCTTAATGTTTCCCCGATAAAAATCCAGTTCGTTGTATATGCGGTTGGGATCCACTTCGCCATTTTCAACTTCATCTTCTTCGCTGTAAATGTAGGTATCGATGTTAGTTTCTGTAATGCGCACGCGATAGGGAGTCAAGAAACCATCTTCGATGCCCTGTTTCAAAGAATATGTGTAGACAGGGTTGCCGAAATAGTTGTAGGTATTTCCGTTGATTTTACGCTTTGGCGTTGCGGTGAGCCCCAAGTGATACGCCTTTTGAAAATATTCCAAAATTCCGCGCCAGCGACTTTCATCGTTGGCGGCACCGCGGTGGCATTCATCAATGATAATCAAATCAAAAAAATCTTGCGGGTAGGACTTGAAAAGCGGTTTACCATTTTGTTCTGTGACAAAGGTCTGGAAAATAGTGAAATAGATGCTACGGCCTTTTGGTGGCTTCCCTTTGGTTTTGCGAACGGATTCCGGCGTAATGCGGCACATGGCGTTTTCATCAAATTGTCCAAAATCATTTAAGGCTTGGTTTGATAAAATATTACGGTCCGAAAGAAATAGAATTCTTGGCAGGCGGTCTGAGCCGCTGACGTTCCAATGGGCGTTAAAAAGTTTCCAGCAGATTTGGAATGCAATGTATGTTTTGCCGGTTCCTGTTGCAAGCGTTAGCAATATGCGTTCTTGCTTATTCGCGACAGCAGTCATCACATTGTTCACTGCGATTTCCTGATAGTAGCGGGGAGATTTCCCTCCATCGCGATTGAATGGAATTGTGTTTAGCTTGTCGCGTAATGGATTTTCCATCGGGAACAATTCGTTCCAGAGTTCATCGGGGCTCGGGAAGGTATTTGCAAAACCCTCCTTGCCAGTTTTCATATCGATGGCCCAGATTTTGTCTCCGTTGCAGGAATAAGTAAAACGGATATTCATTCTCTGGGCGTATTCCTTGGCTTGGGCAACGCCTTCGCTTACATCCAGCTCGTCTTTCTTTGCTTCTACAATGGCAATTTTGATGCCCTTGTAAACAAGCAGGTAGTCAATCTTTTTGGGATTTCGTTCTGAACGGGCCGCAATGCGCCCTGGCGAAATTTCATAGGCAGATTGTTCCGTAAAAATCGCACTTTCTGGTACAACTTCCCAACCCGCGTCTTTCAGCTTCGGGTCAATCTTCTTTCGTCTGGTATCGGACTCGTTCATAA
>DCGZ01000157.1 GCA_002314675.1 Fibrobacter sp. UBA1765
CAAAGCACCGAAGGTGCGACCTAATTCCTGATTCCTGTACTCTGTCCTCTGTATTCTTTTTTGCTACATTAGTGACAATGAATAACATTTGCCCATTTTGCCGCACAGAGGTCGCAAAAATTGAAAACTTGCGATTTGACTTAAGAATTTGTCCGGGTTGCCTAGCAACGTTTTTCCCGACAAACAAGACAATGAGCTTTAGAAATGACATTTTTACGCTTACTAGAAAGAAATGGCTTGCAGTCCTAGAAAGCAGAGGGGCTCGAGAAAATGTCGCTGCCGAGGTTCGCTGCATAGATCATGGCGAACTGCTTGAAGATGGTAAGCTGCCGGATTATGGAATTCCGGGGAAGGTTACCACATGCTGTGGCATGTTTCACTTGACTGCCGATATGACTAAGGAAATTTTGCAGCGGTCTCTTGTGAATGCCGACTTAAAAAAAGAAGGCAAGCACCATTTTGCATTTATCCGTGCGCTTGATGGCCTTATTAACAAACTTACAGGGAATGTAGAACCTGAAGAAGATCCGATAGAAGCGATCCAATACGAGCTTCACTTTAAGCATGTCTTGGAAAAGTAAAGCATGAAAAGACTTTTTAATGTTCTTGCTGTTTTAAGCGTAATAGCGGTTCTTGTATACTGGCTTGTTCCGGAACGCTATTTTCTTGATAGGGTCTACCCGCTAGAAGAACCCACGGTTCTCGCTGTTTACGACGACCGTGCTGATGGCGGTGCTTCAGATGCCATGCTTTCGATGGTTGATTCTACAATCCAGTTCTCCTGTAAATTGCATACTGGCGATGCTCCTGCATGGTGCGGCCTTTTGTGGAACTTTGCCCCGGATTCTGCTGCACAATACCGCAACTGGATGCTTGTCGATTCTATCGTGTTTAATATTGAAGTCAATGGTACCGATGAATTCTTAATGAAACTCTGGACGTTTGATCCGGATGTAACCGATGAAAAGAACAAATTCAGCTTTAGGCCGTTGATCAAGGAAGTGAAGGTTGTTGAAGGCCCACAGCGGGTCGTTATCCCAGTGTCTGAACTTTATGTTCCGGAGTTCTGGTTTAAGGATCAAAAGGTTAGTAAGGACCTGGAGTTGAAGCACCAGGAAAGTGTAGCCCGTTTCGAAATCACAGCCGGCTGGAACGCAAAGCGTGGCAAGCCCTTTACAATCAAGATTCATTCCATCGAGGGCAAGGGCGTGAGCAGTTTTGCCCTTGGCATAATGATTTTCTTCTTCTTTGCAATAATTACCATTGCCGTAGGCTTTAGACACAAGGTGGTTGAACGTGATCGTAAAAAGTAAGGCTCCGTGGCAGGCGGCCTTTATTGTCGCATTTGTTTTAGGTTCGATTCTACTTGGTGTCTTGGCAGTATTTTTTTCTAGGCATTCTTTAAAAGTAGGTTCCTTTGAACATTTTGTAATTACGGATGCTCGAGAAAATGGTTATTCTGAAGCAGAGCTTTCGGGCGATGCTCCGTTCCATTTGAATTTCCGTTTGCGCTCAGGAGCTCCTTCTCCCTATGCCGGTGTCTCTTTTAGAATGCAAAGTGCCGAACAGGCTTTGAAAAATGAGTTCTTCGATTTCAGTAGTTATGACTCTTTGCGAATAAAGCTTAGTTCAGGCCGCATGCCCCGCATGACTCTTCGTATGGCGACTTTTGATTCGCGTGTTACAAGGCCGGAATTGCTTTACACAGCCCGCCCTGTGGAACGTATTGTGGAATCGGCAGGAGCAACACGCGAAGTTCGGGTAGCCCTTTCTGAATTCAAAGTTTCTGAACGGTGGTTTTCGCAGATGGGCTTTGATTCGCCAGATCAGTACACTTTTTTAGACCATGGCATGCGTTTTGAAGTCTTGACCGCTCATGGAGCTATGCTTGGCATTCCTGATGAACTTGAATTTGACGAAGTGGAATTTTATGGAACGAACCATGCTTTGCTAAGAGCATTGCTTGTTGCGTTTGCCGTTCTAGCCTTGCTCCTAGCGTCTTCCATGTTTGTGGTAGCAAGAAAGTTTATTACAACACTTGACGTTGAACACGCAAAGGCGGTTGCCGACTTGCAAAATCAAAAGGGATTGTCGCCAACTGAAATGGCTGTTCGTGCTGGGTTTAAAAACCTGAGCGAATGCAAGAGGATTTACAGGGAATTTTACAAGAAGGATTTCGGTAAAAGCTGATGACGAATCGCTGGAATGTAGACCGTATCATGCGCTTTTTCCTTGTGGCAGGCGCAGTTGCATTTTTGATTGTTCTGCTTAATTATTTGAGCGGTGTGCTTGCGCCTTTTTTTGCCGCATTTATTATTGCCTACATATTCAATCCGTTTGTGAATCTTTTGCATAAAAAGTTTCATTCCAGAATTCTTGCGGTCATTACGGTAATCTTTTCTGGCATAGGGCTCGTTACCCTTGCCGGGTGGCTTTTTATACCTCGCCTTATTCGTGAAATACACTTGCTTGGTGTGTGGATTGCAAAATTCTTTACAGAAGCGGAATGGGGCCAAAAGGTTATGGAATTTATTCCAAAAGATTTGTGGTCGGCTGCAAAGCACATGGTCTCTTGGGATAAGCTTTCTGAAATGATGCGGACTATGGACTTTTGGAATGGGGTTCAAGTAGTAGCTTCAAAGGTGTTAAGCGGCTCTATAGGAGTACTCTCTGGAACGGCAACATTGCTTTTTTGGCTTGTGAGTGTTGTCATGATTGTTATTTACATGGCTTTCATTATGCTTGACATGCCAAAGCTTAGAAAGGGTCTTGCAAACCTTGTTCCTACGCGCTATCGGGAAAACATAGTAGCAATGGCCCATGAAATGGATCGCTTTATGGGCTCTTACTTTAGATCTCAGGCACTTGTAGCGCTTGTCGTTGGCCTGCTTTTTGCCATAGCGTTTATGATTTTTGGTCTTCCGATGGGCGTGATGTTTGGCGTATTTATCGGAGCCCTTAATATGGTGCCCTACTTGCAGTTGCTTAGCATTCCAGTTGCCCTGCTGCTTGGAATCATATATTCCATTGATTCCGGCATGCCTTTTTGGCAGGTAGCGTTAATCTTGACTGGCATTTATGTGGTAATCCAGTTGCTTCAGGACCTGGTGCTTGTGCCAACGATTGTTGGTAAGACCATGAACTTGCCTCCTGTTGGAATTTTGCTTTCTCTTTCTGTGTGGGGTAAGCTTCTTGGCTTTCTCGGATTGATTGTCGCAATCCCCTTTACCTGCCTTTGCCTTGTGTATTTACAGCGAATCAGCAATAAAAATGATGAATTTTTAGCTCCATTGGTTGGGAATCCCGATAAAAACAAGGAAAAAAATTAATTGTACGAATTATTTTTCAAAAAAAAGCAATGTTTTTTTACCCAAAAGGCAAAAAAAAAGGTATAATAATAAGCAACATTGAAAAAACAAGGAGTTCACAATGAACAAACAGGAATTGGTAGAAGCAGTACTTGCTAACCAGGACGCAAAATTTGAATCCAAGGCTGCCGCAGAACGCGCTGTAAAGGCTGTTCTCGACGCTCTTACCGCTGGTATCAAGGCTGGTGGTGTTCAGATTATCGGTTTCGGTAACTTCAACGTCAAGGAACGTGCTGCACGTACTGGCATCAATCCGCAGGATCCGACAAAGAAGATCAAGATTGCTGCTTCCAAGGCAATTTCCTTCAAGGCAAGCGCTCCTCTTAAGGCTGCCGTAAACGAAAAGAAGGCTGCAAAGAAGGCTGCTCCTGCAAAGGCAGCAAAGGCTGCTCCTAAGGCCGCTGCAAAGAAAGCTGCTCCTGCAAAGAAGGCTCCAGCTAAGAAGGCTGCAAAGAAGAAGTAATTCTTTTTTAAAGACTTTAAAGTACCGCGCGAAAGCGCGGTATTTTTTTGTTTATTCTTCTTTGTAGCCTTCTCGGGACGTATGTCACTTTTGAAAAAAAGTGGCGAGCTTTTAGCTCGCCACTTTGCTTTAATAACAGATTAAGGCTTACTTGCGTGCACCTTCTGCGTTGTAGCGATCAATTGTCTTCTGGTAGAAATCGAAAGTCTGCTTTGCGATTGCCTTCCAGCTGAACACATCGACAGCGCGCTTGCGGCTGACTTCACCCATCTTCTTTGCAAGGGCCTCGTCACCAAGAATCTTGTTGAACTTGTTTGCAAAGTCGGTCTGGAAAGCCTTCGGGTCGGCTGGTTCAAAGTTCGTGTCAGAAACTGCCTTGAGCGGTACCAGGTAGCCAGTTTCGCCATCGACGATGATTTCTGGAATGCCACCAACCGCACTGCCGACAACTGGGGTGCCGCAGCTCATGGCTTCAAGGTTGATTATGCCGAACGGTTCGTAGAGGGATGGAGTCGCAAAGACTGTAGCGTGGCTGTAGAGCACGCGGAGTTCTTCATGCGGAACTGCTTCCTGGATCCATACAACGCCGTCGCGAGTCTTTTGGACTTCTTCGATAAGGCTCTTGCACTCATCTGCAAGTTCAATTGTATCCGGGGCGCCTGCGCAAAGAATTACCTGAGCCTTCGGGTCAATCTGTGGAATTGCCTGGATAAGCTGGCTGATGCCCTTTTGGCGTGTGATGCGACCTACGAACAAAACGTATGGACGCTTTGGATCGACTCCCCACTTTTCAAGAATTTCTTCGTTGAATGTTGGCTTGTAGAAGTCTGGATCGATACCGTTGTAAATGACCTGAACGCGATCTTCTGGAACGCCATAAAGCTTCATTACGTCGCGCTTCATACCTTCGCTCACCGCGATAACGCCATCGGCGGCTTCGTAAGCGGTACGTTCAATCCAGCAACTCATGGCATAGCCACCGTTGCCGAGCTGTTCAGCCTTCCATGGACGATGTGGTTCCAGGGAGTGCGTCGTAAGAATCAAAGGCTTTTGCAAAAGCTTGCTGGCGAGAACGCCGCCGAAATGGCTGTACCATGTGTGGCAATGGAGAATGTCTACGCCTTCAAGGGTTGCTGCCCACTGCAAGTTGATGTCAAGTGGCTTGAAAATTTTCTGGAAGCGGTCGTCTTGCGGAGAAAGGCCAAGCTTGCGGCTAAAGCCGACTGCGTGAATGTTATTTTCGTTATCATTCTGGGGGCCAAAGCAACGGGCTTCGATTTGACAAAGCTTGCTTAATTCCTGGGAAAGGAATTTTACGTGAATGCCTGCGCCACCATAGATTTCTGGCGGAAATTCGTTAGTAAGTATTGCTGCTTTCATAGTACCCTTAAAATAGCTTAACATTTGTTTAAGTGATACAAGATTTTTTGAAAAAAATGGGTATTTGTCGAAAATTTGAAAAAATAATAAATAAGTATTAAAAAAGCCCTCCAAAATGGAGAGCTAAGATTACGAAAGTGTCGCTTTTATTTGGCGCGTTCTACGGCCTCCTTGATGCTAGCCGTAGTAAGAATTTCTGAAAGGACTATTGGAGCCTTGTTTTTGTCATTTGAATAAACGGCATAGGCAGGAACGCCGCTTTTACCAAGGCTTTTTAAAAGCTTTGTAACTTCTTCATCACCGTGAGTCCAGTCGGCCTTGACCTTTTGAACATTGCTATTCTTGAAGAATTCGTCAAGTTCGCTATTTGCAAGCACCGCGGCCTCGTTAGCCTTGCAGGTAATGCACCAGTCTGCAGTTACATCCAGGAATACCATGGAACCTTTTTCCTGGATATCCTTCATCGCCTGTTCGGAATAGGCAATGTAGCCGTCTTCGATATGCGTTGCTGCTTGAAGCGTGCCTCCAAAGGAAACCTTTGCTAGAATGTTTAGAAGTATGATTGCAGTAAATGCGAGCAGCTCCTTTTTAAAGGAAATGCCTGGGGGTGCAAACTTTCCGATTGCAAATGCGCCGACAGTGTTCAAAATGAATATGCCGCCAAAGAATACAAGCCCAGAATTTGCGTAGGAGCGGTAGGCGACCCATAGCAGCCAGGCGACACTTGCAAGCAAAAGCACTCCCATGATCTTTTGCAAGGTGACCATCCAGTTGCCTGGCTTTGGAAGGAATTTCAAGAGCTTTGGAAATAGCGACACGATTATGTAGGGGGAAGCTAGACCAAGGCCTGCCGCTGTAAAGAAGAGTATAAGAATCGGTGCAGTTTCGTTGAATGCAAAGCCCATTGCACTACCAAGCATTGGCGCTGAACAAGGTGTACTCAAAAGTACAAGAAGCGCTCCGGTAAAGAATGCTCCCGGTAGGCCTTCCTTGCGTGTTGCGCCATCCATTTGCGTGAGTGCCTGGCCCGGAAGCCAGACTTCGAAGATGCCAAAGAAGCTTAGAGCAAAAAGTGTAAGGATTGCAATCATGGCTAGCAAGAATCCACTGCTTTGGAATTGCATGCCCCAGCCAGGGTTTGCGCCACCAAGCCTAAGGACAATGACGATGCCTGCGAGTACCCAGAATGATACGAGAATTCCAAGTACTGTAGAAAAACCAAGCGCCATAAGGCGAGGCTTGGATTCACCGGCTTGCCTTATCAGTGAAAAAAGTTTAAGCGAAAGTACGGGGAGCACGCACGGCATAAGGTTTAGAATGACTCCGCCAAGGAATGCAAGCAAGAGCATGAATGCGATGGATTCTGAACTCTTTTGTTCAGGCGCATTCTGCAGGACCTGTTCCTCTGCAGGTTTTGAATCTTGATCCTTAATTTTTTCAAGGCCCTCTATAGCAAAAACTTCTGCCTTGGAGCTTTCTGCGGCTGGGGCGTCATTAGCGGGGCCTTGAACTTCCGCCTCTTTTTGCCCCTTGAAAAAAGGGTCTAGCGTTACCATGACTGAATCTGGAGCAAGACAGATATTGCTGCATGCCTGGTAATAGAATGTCGCCTTCGTAGACAGGGTGTCGTAAGTACTTGTTACAGGTTTTGCCGGCAATTTTACTTGGAACGTGCCCTCGAAGATCTTGTTTACAAAGTCAAGGGCTTCACTATACTGTTCCTTTGGAACAGGCCAGATAGGCTCTCCAAATTCTATGCCGTTTGCTTCGATCTTTATGCTTGAGGGTTTTAAAAATTCATCTGCCGCTACATTTGCATTGACATGCCATTTTTCTGGAATAGTGATAGTTGCCGTAATATAGCTGTTGTCACCTAGAGCGCCTTCAGAATAGTTTAAACGCATTTGCGGGTCTGGCATCCCATTTAGTTCTACAACTTCGGCACATGCAAAAGTTGCACAGATAAGCATTGCCGTTTGCAACTTGGATGTTGCAAAATTTTTCAACACCTTTTCAAAAATTTTAAAATTCATAATTTTTACTCCGCTTAGTACGAATCTTTTTGAGGGAAAAATGGGTCGACATCGTTCTACTCAATGTTTCGTGCTGCAATCTAGGGAATTCGAATTGTGGGCTCGATATTCCAGGTATATATACAAGCTTTGCCTTCGAAAATGCAGGGATTTTGAGAAGGCTCAAGATTTTTACCAGGAAATATACATAAAGTACCATTTGCACGCTGCAAATGTAGCTAATCATTCAAAACCAGGCTTGTGGTTTAAACGAGTTGTGGAGAATGCATGGAACTCCAAGCTACGGGAACAGCTTCATGGTTTTTCCATAGTGTCTTGGGAGTGTCATGAAGATACGGCCGCGTACAACCTGGTTGACGATAGCGACAATGAAGATTCTTTAAACCCATTTTTGAATTTCATAGAAACCTGCGAATTGCTAAATTCCTTGGAAAGGATGCTTTTTGAGTACCTGTATATAGGTTTTTCGCTTAAGGAATTGTCTGAAATTTTAGGATTATCAGTTCGTTCGCTTCGAAAAAAGTTTCGCAAGGCTGCAGAACGGCTTGAATCTGCAGGGCTTCTAAACAAAATTCTTCCGTAGATTTCGTACATTTACAATCGTGAAAAAAATTTGTTTGCTTATTCTGTTTTTTTTGAACATTGCTCTTGCAGCGAAGTCCAATTACTTTGAAGGGTTTGCAGAGCCCTATCCTGTAAATGATGCCAAGATTTTTGACAATACTCTTGTTTTGGCTACGGCAAACGGTGTTCGTTTTGTAGATGCCTCTGGAGCATCGGTTATGCGAACCTCGGCAAACGGTCTTGGAGCGACGGGCTTTGCTTCTTTGGCTATTGTGGGGGAGGATCTCTATGCAATATCGGAAAATGGCATTATTGCTCGCAAAATCGGGGGCTCGTGGAATTTTGAACAGGTAAATCGTTCTTATGAGGAGTTTGGCGCAAATGTCGTGCCTGGTGCAGTTGCTGTAGGTGGCGACTACATGGTTATTGCCTTCAGGAATAAGCTCGCATTTTTTGATGTTAAGTCCAAGTCGTATTTAACAAGTATTGCAAAAATAGGGTCAATCGTTCTGGGTACGTATTCTCCGACTAGCGTCCTTGTTTCGAATGATTCCTTGTTTATTGCTGTTGGTAATTCCGTGTTTCTTCGCAAAATGGATTGGAAAAATTTGAGTACGGATCGTTTTTTGGCAGACCCGGCTTCTTGGACAGAAATCCCTTTTGAAAAACCGGTTCTTTCAATGGCTCTTTTAGATGGTAAACTTAAGACTAGGTCTATTGCTGGTTCTTATTACTTTGAAAATGGTAGGGAGTTTTCTGCAAGCGAAGATTCCGTGATGCTGATCGCTAACGGAGAAAAAATAAAGAATGAAGAACTTTATTTTAAAGGAAAGAGCCGTGCGAGATTTGTTTTAAGTTGCGAAAATAAAATCTTTTTAGCTGGCTCCAATTTTGTCGGCGTTCTCGAAGCCGGTAATCTTATAGATTTGACTCCTTTTAATCGTTATAGCCTTGGCGGTACGTATGAAATGACAGCTCTTTCGAAGGGTGGCATGATTGTATCGGGGATGAATTCCAAACTGTCCGCCTTTACCGGCTCTACATTTTCAATTCCTGTGAATTCTAATGATGAAGGCTGGAAAAATGCAGAGGGCGGTATGAACTTTTTAATCAAGGCCTTGTCTGAACTCCCTTCGGGTGAAATCCTTTATAATATTTGGGGTATAGGAATCTATGTGTACCGTAACTATTCGTTTGACGAAACCTTGTTTTCGATTCAGCGCAACGATGGTACCTGCATAGAAAATTTCATGGAAAATTTCATGGTTCCTGCATCGGCGACTCCTGCCCCTGATGGCTCGGGATTTTTAGTGAGTTACTGGAGTAAGAATAATTATGGTATAGCCTTTGTTGACTTGTATGGTGATGTTTATTGCGCTTCAGGAATTGGTAGCACCGAATTTTCGGGTCCAATGCTTGCAAGGCTTTTAAAAGATGGTTCGTATGAAGTGTTTGTTGCTTCAAATGTTGCCCAGAGTGAAAACGGAAACGGTTCCCTGGACAGGTTTGTAATGCGTTCGCCTCGTTCTGGAGGTGAACTAAGCGTTATTGACAAGCAGAACTTGAAAACACCAAATCACGAGTTCCCAGTAGACTTGGCCTTTGCCTCGGATAGTACGCTGTGGATTGCAACTTATTCTAAAATAGGACATTGGAATTCAGGAGATTCGGTAATGGTTCCTCATAGGATTTCTCACTTTGCAGGTACTTCTTACTCGTCTATTGCTGTGGATCCGCACGGGAACCTTTGGATATCTTCCAACGGCGATGGTTTATATAGACTGACCCGGAAGAAAGAATCGAATGATACTCTTTCTGCTGAACATTTTAAGACCCGTCATGGTTTGATTAATGATAATATTTATGATTTAGCTTTAGATTCTGTAACGGGAACTCTTTGGATGGCGCATAATATCGGTGTAACGATGCTTGTTCGTGATGATTTGCGTAAAGCATCTGCTTTTATGACAGATTCAATAGATCTTAAGGTAAGGGTGTATCCAAATCCGTTCCGTCCCAAAAAACATATAAGGGTTAATTTTGAATTTGTTGCTGAGAATGCAAGGATCAGTATTTTTAACGCTGGCGGAAATCTTATTAAATCTATGGCTGATGAAGATTTGATCGGTGGTCATGCGGAATGGGATGGTCGCGATGGCTCTGGACATTTGGTTGCACCGGGAGTTTATACATATTTAATAACCATTCACGGCAAAAAAAAGAAACAGGGTAAACTTTTAATTATTCACTAGTAAAGGACATTGAAAAAATGAAACTGAAAAAAATTTTTGTAGTAGCAATAATTTTTATTGTATCGCTTATGGTTGGTTGCGCTTCTCAGCGAACCCGAGCAACATGTGCTGAAACTGAATACCGCTTGAATTCCATGAGCTATTCTCCGGACCAGCGTGCGTTCCTGGAAGAGGAACTTAGACAGTGCCGAGCAGAACAGGCGGAACAAGAAAAAGATGATGTGATTACGAACAAGGTCGTTGGCAGTATCCGAGACCGCTTTGCTGCAGATTCTGCGGCAAAGGCTAAGGAAAAAGTAGAAACCGTCGAGGCTCCATCTGAAGTTGTAGAGGACGTTTCTGAGAATGCAAGTGTAGCTACTGAAGAATCTTCCGAAGTTTCTGAAACTCCAGCAAGTGAAACTGTTGAAGATGCAACCGAAGAGTCTGCGGGTAATTAATGCTTAAGACTATTTTCGGCGAAGATATTAATCCGCAAGTTCCAACGCGCCTTTTGAAAATTGCAGAAGACATTCGTGCTGCGGGTGGCAGGGCCTACCTTGTAGGAGGCTTTGTTCGCGATACGTTGCTCGGGAATGCGGATAGCCGCGACTACGATGTGGAGGTTTATAACATTTCGCAAGAAACTTTGCTGAGTGTGCTTTCCAAATATGGTCGCGCCGATGCCGTTGGCCGTGCATTTGGCGTGTATCATCTTTCCATGAAAGGTTTGTCCCTTGATTTTTCGTTCCCGCGCACAGAGAGCAAGGTCGGTCGCGGCCACAAGGGCTTTGTCGTAGAAACGCATACGGACCTTTCCTTTAAGGAAGCCGCATTCCGCAGGGACTTTACCGTGAATGCCATGGGAATGGAACTCCCTACTTTTGAATTGAACGACCCGTACAATGGCGAAGGTGATTTGCGAAACGGCGTATTACGCCATGTCGGTAGCGCCTTTGCCGAGGATTCGCTCCGCATTTTACGCGGTGTTCAATTTGCTGCACGTTTCCGTTTGCAACTTGCCGACGAAACGCGTGACCTTTGTAGAACTCTTTCTTTAGACGATCTTTCCAAGGAACGCATCTACGAAGAATTCAAGAAGTGGCTTTTAAAACCGGGACTTCGTTCCCTTGGTTTAAAGACATTCCTCGCCATGGACCTTTTGCGCTTTTTCCCGGAAATTTTACCGTTGAATGATTCTTATGAATTGCTTGGTGAATATCTCGACAACATTTCTGAAGCGGCGGTAGAATTCCCTGAAGAATCCAGAATGATTCTTGCTTTTGCTTCACTTTTGAGCGGCAATGCAGAGCCTGCGGAATCTGTAAAGTTCCTCGACAAGATGACGAATGAAATCAAGATTTTAAAGGGCGTTCCTCTTTTGCTTGAGTATGCTCCAAAGGTGAAAACAGCAATTTCTGAAAGAACTTTGCCGAGCGACTCCGAAATCCGTCGGTTGAGTGTCGCCTTGAATGGGCTTGAAATGTTCCTTGCTTTTGTTGCAGCAAACCCGGTTCTTGATCAAGATGCCCGTTCTGATTTTGCCTGCAATTTTAAATTAAGGGCTCGTGAACTTGGAGTCTTTGAACATGCTCCGGAGCCGTACTTGACTGGGCGCTATTTGATGAGCATCGGCCAAAAACCAGGCAAGCTTTTTGGGGAACTTATCAAGGAAAGCTTTGAACTGCAGCTAGATGGCAAGTTGACTTGTGTTAGCGATGCAGAAGCCTGGGCCTATGCCAGATTGGCAGAAAAATCCTAGCCAAGCTTTGAAAGTATAATTGGTACTTGTGAAACCGCATTTAGAATGCCTATGCAAATGACAAAAATTGCGTAGGCATTTTTATGTTTTTCATTTTGAATCGAATGCCAGATATGGATTGCAATGCCAAGTAAAATCCAATCTGCAATGTAGAACACCCGTTCTCCAGAAGCGTAGATTGTTGGTGAAAAGTACATGAGAGCTTCTGTAGCGATAGCGAGTATAAAAAGGGTGAATAGCTTAGCCTTGCCATGATTCCACAAGAGAATCCCTGTAAAGACTGTCGCAATGCTCCACCATGTAAAGGCAACCCAATTGCAAAGAGACATGCCGGAAATGGATGGGAATGTTTCTGGGCGTATTGCAGGGTCAATGGCATTTAGACCAATGTCAGAAAACAATTCAATTTTTGCAAAGGGCAAGAGTGCTGCAATTATAAATAGCGCCGCCGGAATACTAGACTTTAATTTTTTTGGCGCCGAAAGAATGGAAGCAAGCCAGAGCAGGATAAACAATGCTTTCCCTTCGTTTGCAAAAGAAGAAAGCATCCATTGCAGGGTAATAAAAGAATGTTCTGCAATGGAAAGTGCCGCAAATTGCGGGTACCAGTTTTCGGTTTCTGTAGCAATGCGCGATGCGTTACCTGGGGCAAAATAAAGAATGGCAAATGCAAATATGAATACCGCAAGTTCAATCCAAATGGCTTTGGGTACGCATTCCTTTCTATAAAGTTTGTAGCACAATCCGGCTACCCAAATGCATATTACGGAAAAACCTATTTGCTCGATAGAAGTAACAGCGAACAAGCTTAACGGGATACTGTATATTAAGTGCTTGGGTGAATATTTCTGCCCCTTAAGATACTTGAAAAAAGGAATTAGAATAATCAGGGCGGCAACTATAGCCCATGTATAGAAAATGGAGCCGTTAACCCAAATCGCGGCATGCCCAAAAGTCATGATATCCATGAGCAGATATCCAATGACTAGAATCAATGGCAACCGAATTGCTGAAAAGCCTGTAAGCTTGTTTTCTGGTTTTAAAATATGATATAGACAGGCCGGGAGAGCAGCAACCATTATTGCGTTGACAAATCTCCAGAACCATATTCCCAGGGTAAAGGTCCCGAAAACAACGCTTTCTGCTCCAAGTCTTCCTGTCCATGTGACGTAACGCCATTGTAGATAATCTACAAGATTCATGGAATGTGCGTAGCTGTCGAAAAATGCGTCATCGCCATCGGAGTAATGAATTTTGCAGAGCACAAGAAATGCAAAAAATGCGACAGTTCCAAAAAAAATTTTGGGACTAAAAAATCTTTGTATGGATTGAATCACTTTACTTCCATTTAAACAGGCCGAGCAAACCGAACGGCACTGCAAACACGTTCATTGGAACCTGCATGATTTCTGTGATAGGCAGGCAGAGCAAGAGCTTTTTGGAACGGAGCTTGACTGCGGCACATGTAAGGAAGAACAAGTCGCAGGCAACCTTCACGGCCATTGGAATAACAAACCATGTTAACGGGAATTCTGCAAACATCACAAGGAACGGGCTAATCAAAAGCCAGATCAGGAACGTGTAGATAAGCGAAAGTCCAAGTGTGTACAGGTGGCTATCGTACTTGGTACCGTTGCTAGACCAGCGGGCGCGCTGGAAGAACAGGGCCTTGAGAGAATTCACCGGAGCGGTTTCGATCATTGCGTCAGCGCTCAGGTTGTAACAGAACTTGACATTTGGTTCCTTGATCATCTTGTGGATCAGCATGTCGTCGTCGCCACTCGAAAGATTCACGAGATCTCCAAAACCGCCAACCTTGAAGAACAAGTCCTTTTTATAGGCGAGGCATGCGGCACTTGCAAGCATCGGATGGCCTAGACTAAAACCAGCTGCTTCGATGCTTGTGTAGGCGAGCGTTTCCAGTTTCTGGTATTGGTGTACCGGGCTCCAGCCCCCAGTATTTTGCTTTGGCCCTTGCACAATGGCAATGTCGCCTTCGAAACGCCCGGCCATGCTTGCAAGCCACTTTTTTGTAGGAACGCAGTCTGCATCCATAATCAGCAAAACTTCACCGCGGGCTTCCTTGAAGCCGCTTTCCAGAGCTCGTTTCTTTGGGCTTTCGATTTTTGGCAAGTTTGGGTCCAGGTGCAGAACGCGGAACTTTTCGTGCGTTGCTGCAAAATCATCGAGAATCTTGCCGGTGGAATCCGTGGAGCGGTCATCGACGCAGATAATTTCGTATTCGCCTTCGTACTCCTGCCTGTCAAGAGCCTCTAGCGTGCGAGCCGCGAATTCTTCTTCGTTTCGCATCGGAATGACGACTGTTACAAATGGTGTCGCCTTGCCCTTGTGCCTATGCGTGCGCATAATCCCCACCGCGAAGGTGATGATCGCTATTGCATAAAGGGCCGTCAATGCGGCGAGAATGATTTCGCTCATATTTGTAAAGTTAAAAAAATTTATATGGGCGTTCCCCTCGCAGGGCGAGGGTCGCCGTCTTTCGGGCTACCCTCTGGTCGGTGCTAAAGGTATTTAGCACAGGCGCTATTTAGCGCCTCCCTACAGGTGGCTAACGCAATTTTGTACATTTAGCGCATGATTCACCCTAGCGCACTAGTATCTTCACAGGCCGAAGTTTCTCCCGAAGCTTTCGTTGGCCCTTGGTGCATTGTGGAAGCCGGTGCAAAAATTGCATCGGGAGTGCGCCTGGAATCGCGCGTCCATGTGTATCCGCTTACGGAAATATCCGAAAATACAGCCGTTTATGATGGAGCCATTTTGGGAGCCCCGCCGCAGGATTTAAAGTATGCCGGGGAACCGACTGTTTTGCGCATAGGCAAAAATTGCACGATTCGTGAATATTGCACATTGAATCGCGGAACCGTAGCTTCGGGCTGTACAGAAATTTTTGATGACGTATTGTTGATGGCGTATGTCCATGTGGCGCACGACTGCCGTATAGGGGAAGGCGCTGTGGTTAGCAATGGTTGCCAGCTTGGCGGACATGTCCATGTCGGTAAATACGCGACAATCGGGGGAACCGCAGGGGTTGCACAGCGTTGTCGGGTAGGGGCCTATTCCTTTGTTGGAGCTTCGCTAAAAGTCGACCGTGATGTTCCTCCAGCAGTCAAGGCTCTTGGGAATCCATTGAAATTTGCGGGAATCAATTTGCATGCCTTGCGAAGGTTCCCGGAACGATTCTCTGAAGAACGCATTCAAAATTTTGAGCGTGCTTACAAGTTGCTGTTCCGCACGGGGGTGCCTGTAGAAAATTCTTTGCAAAACCTGCTTGCTAGTGATGCGGATCCTATTTTGAAAGAATTCTTTTCTGGTTGGCACGGCTCTTTAATAGGGCGATAAAAAAAGCTAGGCGACGCCTAGCTTTTTTCATTTGCATTGAAATTTTTATTCTGTAGCAGGGAAGAATGCATCCGGGAAGCCTGTATACCAGGTATCTGCTTCCTTGTCGTAGGCTTCAAAGCCGCCTACTTTGGTAAATCCCCAGTAATGCCAAGAAATATCGTACTTTTCTGCTGCCTGGATTGTGACTTGAGCCCATCTAGCCTTCATCTTTGCAGATGGTAACGGTTGACCCGCATTGCATACATTGTCGTTTGCGAAGGAGCCACCGCCAGAAATACCGAATTCACCCATATTCATTGGGACGTGTCCGCCATTTACATCTGGGTAGAGCTTTGTCGCGAGCTGCTTGTAGGATCTCAGGTCTGCGTTTGCTGTATTTGCGTATGCATCATCACCTACGCATGGGGTGCTGTGTCCCTGATGGCTGTAGTTGAACGGTTCGTAGTAGTGACCAGAATAAATGATGTTTCCGTCCTGGGGCAACTTGAGCTTATCAAGATCAAAGAACTTTGCTGCGTGGTAGGCTTCGAACATGATTGTCTTGCCTGGAGCCGCCTGTCGGATTGCATTATAGCCAAGGGTCATGACTTCGTTCATGAGGTTTGCATCTTTCATGGTTGGTTCATTCAAGATGTCAAAGACAAGCATTGTATCGGGGAATACGTTGAATGCCTGTGCTACCTCGCTCCAGATAGAGAAATAGTGAAGCTTTTCGGATTCGTAAAGGTCCGGGTGGTCTACGGCATGGTCTGCTGCAAACATGATTTCGTGATACCAGTGGAAACTCATGACAACGGCAAGTCCTGCGTCTATTGCGAGCTTTACGTCTTCAAGAACCCCGGCTAAGCGTTCTGGGTTTACTGTGTGGGTTTCAGGATTGGAGTTATGCTGCCACTTGACCGGAATGCGGACGGAGTTAAAGCCAGCCTCCTTGATTTTCTGGAAGTAGCTATCTTCAATCGGGTTGCCCCAGCTTGCGTCAAGTCGGTCTTCGCAGCCAAAGTTATAGCGTTCTGCCGGCAAGCTGCCTAAATAAGCCTGGTCAGCCGAAGTCAATTTAATAGTCTTTGTTTCGCCGTTTACCGTATAGACAAAGTCGTCGTCTTCGCGGAGAGTTCCGCAACCCCAGTAGGAGTTACCGTCCCAGGCGTTGCCAAGGTTGATGCCCTTGCCCAGGCGCTTGTTCATGGCGCGTCCAAGGGAGTAGTCTACAGGGGTAGCTGTCGACTGTTCTTCTTCTGCTACTGGATCTTCCTTTTTTGCTTCGAGTCCGTTGTCGCTACTGGAGCAGGCGTACAGTCCAAATCCCAGCATGCTAAAACTTAATAGTGCAGGAATCATTGCAGATTTCTTCATATAAAATCCTCGTTGACTTAACTTTTACCCAAAGATACTCTTTTTTTTGAGCCTATGGACGATTTTCTTAAAAATATACTTTATTAAAATTATACAAAATTGTGACAACTGTAATTTGCGTAAGTCGTGAAAAATCATTCATTTAGGCAAAATTTAGTATTTTAGCCTTTTGAAAAGTACTTTTTTTCAAAAATGCAAAATCGCATGTCCAAAAAACAAGCTATATTCGGCACTATTGGATTTTGGAGAAATCTACAACTTATGAAATCAATGCTACAGAATACCATCTTGAAGTGTGCCGCAGGCGCCCTTCTTCTTGCGTCTTTCTCGTTCGCCGGTTTTAACGACTATCGCGATAGAGATGCCGGACGCTTTATTTTGAAGGATCCTAAGCCGTTCCGCCCGGATAAGGATGTTGTTTCCGTTGTTATGCGTGAAGCTATTCCTCGTGGCGGTGGCTATGTTTACCAGTATCCGCGTGAAAACCCGGAACCGGTACTCACCGATAAGTATGCTATGGAAGGTGCTCTTTCCATGGAAATTGAACTTATCGCAAGCGACTACTCCGGTGTTGCTATTTGTATTGCAGGTTCAGTAGACCTTACACCATATCTTGAAGATGGCGTTCTTGAATTCTGGATCAAGGGCGAAAAGGGTGGCGAAAACGCCTTGTTCGTACTTTTGGACGATGGTACAAAGACCGGTGGTGAATCCATGCAGGTTAAGCTCCGTTCCAAGAGCCTTGGCGAAATTACAACAGAGTGGACTCGCTTTAGCGTTCCTTTGAAGCTTTTTGGTATGACCGGTGTGTACTGGGATGCCAAGAATACCCGCGAAGTTATGCTCCCGTTTGCATGGTCAAACTTCAAGGGCTTCCGTCTTGAAGTCCGTAAGGACGAAAACGAATCCTTTAAGGTATGGATCGACGATGTCGTGATTAAGAAGCACGGTAAGGCATACGAAGGTCCGGAATTCTACCCGTTCCGCAACGAGATTTAAGAGGATTAGAATTTTATGCGTAAATTACCGTTACTTGTAACGTCGACTCTGCTCTGCTCAACCTTTGCGTTGGCTCAGTATGACGAAGATTATTCTGCTACATCGGAAAGCACTTACGAAGAATCCTCTAGCGAAGAAACTTCCTACGAATCTTCAGAAAGTTCTGAACCGGCTGCCGAAGAAGCTGCAAGCGATGAATATGCTGCAGCCCCGGCAGAAGAACCGGCACCGGCAGTCGAGGAATCTGCTCCTGCCGCTGAACCAGCACCAGCAGAAGAAGCTCCGAAAAAGAGCTTTGCTAGCTCTGAACCTGTTGCAGCCCCGTCTGCAATCGTTTCGGCTCCAGCTTCCCTTGCTCCGGCAGACCAGATTGCAGCAATCGAAAACAGCACCGACGCTCTTGCTGAAAATGCAGAATCCACACTCATGGGCAAGGACGATCTTCCGGTGGCAGTTTCCGGTTACATGGCGTTCCGCTTGAAGAACTTCCACTATTCCGAAGCTTCTGCATGGACTCGCGACGACATGGCAAGAACCCAGGTGGACGCTCTTTTGAATATGTCCATTATCGCAATGCCAAACTCCTACATGACATTGTGGACAAACCTTGCATTGCCGTTTGACTTGACCGGTATCTACTCCAATGGTTTGGGTAAGCGTCCTACGAATTCTCCAACGTATGACGAACGTGTCTTGTTTGACCATTCCACAGACTACTACACAGCAACAGTCAACGAAGAAATGAACGTTGGCGTTGATATTCGTGCCGGTGTCTTTGGTGCTTACGTAACCGCTGGTGGCGTGATCTGGATGAATTCCTCCCCGCTCACTATTTGGGAACGTGAAACAAATCCGCGCTTTGCATGGTCCTATGAAACTTACGAAGATGAAAAGACTGTTTCCACATACTATAAGGAAAAGTCCTTTAAGCCTGTCAAGGAAGGTGGTCGCGCATTCTGGACTAACCGTTCCTTCGGTGGTATCTTCGCAAATGTCTATCAGCTCCCGTTCGACTTGAAGGCCCAGTTCCTTCTTTCCCAGCCGATGGATGCTGACATTGGTACTCGTGACGGTACTCGTCTCTATGGTGGCCAGCCGGGTGAACTTGAAACCTACGGTCTCCACGATATGCGCGGTAACGTTTACCATGCCCGTATTGCCAAGGAAAAGATTGCTGAAAACATGACTCTTGGTCTTAACTACGTTGGCGTAGTATTTGACGAAGGCATTGTTTATGAAGAAGAATTCTCTAAGCAGTGGGCAAAGTCCGCATTTGGTAACCCGCTTATCTTGAATACGCATGTTGCTTCTATCGATGTCAAGGGTAACATTACCCCGAAGCTCTACTTGGTTGCCGATGTTGCCATGAGCATTACCGACTCCCTCAAGTACTATGAAGCAGAGGGTGCTGCAGGCCATAGCGGCTTTAAGTACGAAAAGGGTTCTTACGACGAATCTATCGCAACTCCGCAGGTTGGTGTCTATGTCAAGGCCCAGAGCAAGTACATTGAAGGCTGGCCGATGACTATTGAAGGTATCTTCTTGCAGAAGGACTTCTACTCTCCGTACTCCCAGTCTAACCCATCCCGCTTCCTTACATGGCGTCGTGACGAAATGTACCTGAACGGTGGTTCCATGCGTTACAGCCCGAACATGGCTGGTATCAACTTGAAGGTTGAACCTCAGTTCAACCGTGGTTACGTAGACTTCCAGTATGGTCAGCATCGCCAGATCGAAGAAGGCCAGGACGTGGTTCTCTTCAACTACCGCTTGAACGGTCGTAACATGTGGGAAAGCACAAACTCCTGGACTCGTTACAAGCCGCTCTTTGTAGCTGATAGTGGTAACGGTAGCGGTGCTGGTGGTTACATTCCACGTGCTGGTATTGGTACTGAAAGTGGTGACGGTGTAAAGATGTACCGTCAGCAGGGTGGTCTCTATGGTGGTACATGGGAACTTTGGGAATCCTTCGTCGCTTACGATGACGTTGGCCAGATTACCGAAGGCGTAATTCCTTCCCATGCCAAGTGGTCCTCTTACTTCTCTGTAATGGGTGGCTACAATATCGCTCCTTGGTTTGGTACCGATCGCGATATCATGATGACAGGTTATGCAGCACTTTCTGGCGTTTCCACTTCCTTCGCTCCTATCGCCTATAGCGAAAAGCAGAGCGACATGCTTATGTGGAGCTTCTTTGGCCAGTTTGAACCGGCTGTAGCCGTGTTCCCGAAATTCCACATGGTTGGTATTCTTGGTCTTGAAACATTCCGCGCTGAAAACGCTTTTGCGGCAACGTCCTATAAGAACGGCGCAGACAAGTCTTCTTTGAACAAGTACATCAACTCCTATGTTTACCAGAAGGCTCCTATCAACTTCCTCGAAACTGCAATCGGTGCAGGTTTCGACTGGGATCTCACAGATCGTGCTGGCTTGCATGTTCGCTACAAGTGGATGACCCACTCCGACGAAACCAAGTCTGAAAACGATTGGCATTCCCATTACATCTCTGCCGAAACTAAGGTTTGGTTCTAAGGGGGAAGGCTATGAAAATGAATATGAAGAAATCTCTTTTCGCACTTCTTTCCGCTTCTGTCGCTGCATCTGCTGGCGTATACGACAATCAGAAGCTGCTTGAAAGCAAGGTTGATTCCATTAATGCTAAGCGTGGTCTTGAAATTGATGGTAGCATTCGTGCCATTACCCAGAAGGTGACTTTTGACACTGATCAGGATCCGACTGGCATTAACTCTTTCCCGGAAACGGAACGCGACGAATATGTGACTGCAGACCTCGGGCTCCATTTCCGCCCGTACGAAGGCGTTCGTGCAAATGTTGAAATGCGCCTTGGCGCAGGTATGCAAGAATACTTCTCTTCTGCATCCAAGACTGTTTCAGTTTCCTGGATTAACGTTGAAGGTAACATTGGCAAGTCCTTCTACTGGATTGTTGGTGACTTCCGTCAGCAGTATTCTCCGCTTACACTCTACACACCGGGTGTAGATATCATGTACGAACCGACAATCTTTGCTCGTAAGCGCCACATGGCCATGAAGGAGCAGAGACTTGAAGGCAACCAGCGTAACCTCCAGGGTGCAAACCTCCAGTTCCGCGGTGACCTTGGTGAAACAGTTGGTGAACTTCGTGCTGAAGCAATTTTTGCCCGCTTGAACCGCAATGCAGTCCTTGACTTTAACGGTGCCGAAGGAAACATTTTGCCGAATGAAGAATTCCCCGGTGCTTCCATGGCTTCGAATACTGATAAGTGGCTCGTTGCCGGTAACCTTGAACTTTTGCCGCTCAACAGAAATCTCTATGTCGGTGTAACTCCGATGTACATTTTTGATGACGAAAAGTCCTTTACCTACGCATACCGTCATGAAGACGCTGAAGACCTCCAGTCTGCATACGTTCCTTCTCCGGTAAATCCGTTCGACCAGATGCCACAGGAAACTATGGTGATCAGTGGTCGTGTCGGTGCTGACGTAGCCGGTGTAATCGGAAGCAACAACATTATCCTTGACCTTGTCGGTGAATACGCAATGTCTTCTGACAAGATCAAGACGAAAACATTCGCCCCGGCCCTTGATGAAGCTGGTGTTCCGGTAGTCGATGAACTTGGCAATCTTGTTCAAAATGAAGTTGAAGATTCTGAAACCCTTAACGGTTCTGCAATCCTTGCTCAGTTGAACGCAGGTTACAAGACTGACGCATTTGGTGTAAAGCTTGCTGTTGACTTTATTCGTAACGACGAAAAGTGGTTCAACAACCTTGCCCAGTCTTCTAGCTTCTTTGCTCAGCGCATCGCAAACTCTGACCGCGATGGTAACGTTGTTAAGTATGGCGTTTACGCTCCGCTCTATAGCACGTTCGACGCTCTCTATAATTACATGCCTAAGTTCTCTCCGGTTTCCCGCAGTGGCTCCATGGCTACCGAAGGTCCGGACCTTCTTGAAAAGAACTACGGTCAGTCTAACAGCTATAAGATTGCACCGTACAACAAGAATTCCTACGGTACAAACGTTTACAACCGTAGCCAGCTTGCATTGCTTGAGCTCCTGAATGACCCGGCTCTCCAGATGAGCTTGCCGAACGGCCTTGCTACTGCAAACCGCATGGGTGCTCGCGCTGTATTGACTGCTAATGTTAGCGAATGGGCAGAGGTTCAGGGTCTCTTTAGCATGTTCAACCAGGTCAAGGCTGTTGAAGGCTTGAAGGAAGCTGCTTACACCGAATTTGGTGGTGGCGCAAAGATTGACGTGTTCAAGGTTCTTGGCTTTACAAAGCCGCTAGAACTCTCTGGTTCCTATAAGCATTCTGAACGTAAGATCGATACAGACAACTGGGCTGCTATGGGTATGGTTGATGGTTCCGCTGAACTCAAGAGCGATTTCATCAACGCTGGCCTCTATGTTCAGTACTTGCCGCGTCTCGGCTTTACAGCTGGCTTCCAGATGATCAACACTGAATACAATGAATTCGAACAGGGCAATTACGTAAATGCAATCAAGTCTCTCGGTGCTGCTAATGCAGTAGCCCTTGCTAAGAGCGAACAGATGCAGTGGATGGTCGGACTCGACTATACTCTTGCAAAGAATGCATGGCTTGCCTTGAATTTCGGCATTGCTTCTGTGTCTAACGAATATGCAGCAACAGAAGATGCTACTGATGCTATTAACGTACCTGAATATTATGATGGCTCTGCCGGTACATTCAAGCATGAATTTACTCAGACTATCATTGAAGCTTCCATCAACGTGGAATTTTAATAGGAGGGTGTGAAAATGATGAATATGAAAAAGATCGGTTTTACTTCCGCACTCCTTCTTTCCGCTGCAACAGCTTTTGCTGCGGAATCGGATCAGGCTTCTGTTGCTAGCCAGCAAAAGTCCTTGCTCGAAAAACTTGATTCCCTTAACGCTGCCGTTCTTGGCTTAAAGCTTGATGGTACCGCTAAGGCAGGAGTTGTATCTTCGAATGCTTCTTCTGACCAGTTTAGCGACAATTCTCCAACTCGTGAAAACCAGGCTTACACAGACGTTAACTTGGTTCTTACCGCCCGCCCGAGTGCCGCTTCCATGATTCACTTGGAACTCCGCTTGCACAAGGATTGGCAGAGTGCCTTTGATGAAAATAACAACCCTGTTATTGGTCACTGGTTCAGCTACGATGGCATGACCCTTGATAACCACATGGCTTTCAACTTGGGCTATATGCGTATCGGCTATACTCCGCTTACCATCGGCGTTCCTCAGCAGGAACTCCTCCAGGAACCGGAAATCTTTAGGGAAAAGCGTGTCGAAGCTCTTGCAAAGCGCAACCTCGATACAACATCCCGCCGTCTTATGCAGGGTGTAAACGCTGACTACCATAGCGGTGAACTTGGATTCCTTGATGATATCCACATGCAGTTGACTGGCGCTCGTATGCGTAACGCTTCCAAGAAGTATGATGAAGTCTTCTTTGACTTTGACTACTCTGACCGTTACATGCTCGGTGGCCGCCTTGGTCTTGATGCATACGGTGCTCATATCGGTGGAAACTACGTAAACGTATTTGACCGCAAAAAGAGCACTCGCGCTCACAAGGCAAATGCCGGTGATGCATTCTACTATGAAGATAACCAGGTGATCTCTGCGGAATTAGGCTTTGATTCCAAGAAGATCCTTGCTGACCTTCCTGTAACATTTGGCCTCTTTGGTGAATTTGCAAGCTCCAAGCTTGCTATGAGCAGAGATACCTTGTACAAGGTAAAGAATGTCTCTTACATTCTCAAGACTGCATACTTCCCGGATGCTGATCCAATCGGAGAATTTGCAGACTCCCTTGTATACTTGCAGAAGAACATTTCTGATGTTGAAAAACGCGAAAACGAAAAGTTCGATGACGTAAACGGTACAAGCTTCTATGTAGAACCGTTCGTTAAGTTCGAAGATGAAGGCCTTGCACTTAGCGCCCTCTTGAAGTTCCGTTACATGCAGAATAATGAAAAGTTCTGGTCAGAAATGGCTGCTAGCCCAATCTACCAGGGCAATACCGTTATTCTTAATGCAAACGCAATGTTTGATGATGCTGCCTATAATGGTTTGCTGGGTGCTTTCGGTGCTGCTAGCCTCGAAAACCTCTACTTCACTGTGTACAACTCTAACCCGTTGAACCAGTTGAACATTATGAGCATCGATGAACCGAACAAGTCTGGTGCCGGTGTTCGCGTAAATGATGAAAGCGGAAGTACTTCTTCTCAGCTTTACAACAACTACAAGAACGTTCACCTCTATCGCAATGCTTATTCCGGTACAACACTTAAGTATCGTGAAGTTGTTGCAGCCCAGGCTTTGACCTTGGACCCGACCGTTAGCCTCGCCTTGCCATACGGTGTAGCAACTCCGGATCGCAAGGGCTTTGCCCTTTCCTTGGATGTTGACTGGAATTCTGCTGTCAGCTTGAATGGCCGCTTCTCCCAGTATACACAGGACCAGATGGATAACAAGTATACTCAGTATGCTGCTGGCCTCGGCTTTAATTTGGGCCGCATTGTTGACATTGGCGGACGCGACATTATTCTTCAGGCTTCCTATGGTCATGAAGAAGAAGACAATTTCTTGAAACGTAAGGCATACCGCATTATGGCCGGTGGATCTGTTGATGTATGGGGCCCGATCGCCCTTCTTGGTGGATTCCAGACCATGACAAAGGAATTTGGTGCAACTGATATGATCATCGGCAATGTAACAAAGGCTGAAGAATCCTTGTTGCTTGTTGGTCCACGCATCAAGATTGCTCCGCTCTCCTATATTTCTGTTCAGTACGGTATGTTGACTGACAAGCTTACTTTCAACAAGGCTGTCTTTGACGAAGCAGGAGAAATGGCTGGCGCAATTCCTGCAGAGCTCTCTATAGACAAGAATGTAATTGTTGCTGAAGTGACTGTTAACTTCTAAGAGGTACTCAAATGAAGAAATACAATAAATATTTGATGATCCTTGCTGCCGGTATGCTTGCAGCATGCTCCTCTATGGAGGTTGACGAGGAAGAAATCGCCCAGGAAAACTTCCCGGCAGATTTCAGCCTTGCTGAATATATTGAATTGCACCCAGGTTTGTTGAGCCTCCAGATTCAGGATTCCGTAAAGAACTATAATGCAGGCTTGACTTTGGAGAAGGCTGACATTAATGCTGATCTTGATAAGTTCCTGGCTGATACAGTAGCTCTCAAGCAGATCTTCCTGGATCCGACACTTGGCGGTTTTTCTCAGGATGACTGGGATATCATGTGGGAACCGACTGAAACCGTTAAGCCGGAAACTACAGTCGTAAAGCTTGATACCGTTCAGGTCAAGTTTGAAAATGCAGATGGCATTACGGTTGTTTATTTCCCGTCTTCCATTACAATCGAAGACGATGTCATTACTGGGGCTGAAGGCTATACAGACTCTTCAAAGACTGAAGCTCTTACTTGCGATGCCGCTACTTGTGGCACTTTCGTAACAAAGAAGGGTGGTATTGTCGCTGATACGACCAAGTCAATCGACTCCGTGACAGTTGTTACCCCGGGTGCTATCACAGCCGACAAAAAAATGGTTCTTCAAAAGTACAATTTCAATGACATTGAAAATGACTATGAAGCTTTGAAGGGCATTACGCCAGATACCACAGCGATTAGCCAGCAGTATATTGTATATGGCAAGAAGGCTGGCTGGGCTTATCGTAAGTGTAAGGAATCTGAACTTAACAACAAGGAACTTCTTTCTGTAAGCGATGTTAAGCTCGGTACAACCTATTGCGACGACGATGGCATCGTTCGTGAAATTAAGTAAGGTGGTTTTATGAATATCAAGAATCTCGCAATTGCTTTGGCTCTTGGTTGTGCTACAATGGCATCTGCTGCTGCAGACAAGGTTGTTGGCTATTTCCCATATTGGAGCCAGTATTCCCAGTTTGCTCCGGCAGACATCCGCTATAACCTTGTAACCAATATTCATTACGCTTCTCTTGCTCCATCTTCTGATGGTTCCCTTGCTTTTACAGATGAATCCGATGCTCCTAACTATGCTGAACTTGCAAAGCTTGCAGGTGAAAACAATGTTAAGCTTATCGTTTCTATCGGTGGCATGGAAATGGAAGGCGCTCTCCAGGAAATTGGAGCCTCCGAAGATCTTCGAGCAACGTTTGCTCAGAATGTTGCAAGCTGGCTTTCTGAAAATGGCGCAAAGGGTGTAGAACTTGACTGGCAGAACTTTACTTCTGAAAATGCGGAAGCATTCTCTGCCCTTGTAGATGCCCTTAAGGATGCTCTTGGCTCTAGCTATGAAATGGTTGCAACCGTTTATCCGCTTTCCTCTGCAGATGCATACGATGCAAGCGTTCTCAACAAGTTCGACTACTTGACAGTATTCGTTCCTGACCAGATGACTGAAGAAGAAAGCTCCTTGAAGCCTAACCAGAGTGTTACAGTCTTCGAGGAAGCTTTGAATGCAATGTCTTCCAAGGGTGTTGACAAGGATAAGCTTGTTCCGGTTGTTTCTATGTACGGTCGCTCCTTTACTGGCGCAAAGGGTCTTGGAACTTCCCAGAACGGCGTTGGTAGCGGTAACGAAGGCTTCATTGCTTACAAGGACTTGATGAAGCTCTTTGAAAAGCCTGACTACAAGGTTTCCTTTGATGAAGGTTCCAAGTCAGAAGTTGCTGTCGGTGAAATCGAATCTATCGTTTTCATGGGCATTCCTTCTGTAAAGGCTCTTTCTGAAGAAGTTAAGTCCGAAGGCATGGGTGGTGTAGCTATTTATGACCTTTCGCAGGATCATAATGAACCGCTCGTATCCTTGCTTGTGACTATCGGTCTCCAGATTCGTCCGGAACTTGATTACAAGCCGGCAAAGAAGAAGTAATTCTTTTGAGTTGCTAAAATGCCTCGCGCTTAAAAGCGCGGGGCATTTTGTTTTTCAAAGTTTGCTGAAAATGGGTACATTCTTCATTGCCCTAGGTTGCCGCGCTTCGCTCGCAACGACAAGGAGAATCGCAGTTTCTGAACTCTGTCTTTTTTCTTGCCTCTTAAGTTGTCATCACGAGCAACGCGAAGTGATCCAGAACACTTGTCATTCACTAGCTAGATTGCTTCAATCCTTCGGATTTCGCAATGACATGGAAAATGCTATTTCTGGTTTCTGTCCTGGTTTGCCGCGCTTCGCACGCAACGACAAGGAGAATCGCAGTTTCTGAACTCTGTCTTCTGTACTCTGTATTCTGTCTTCTATTTCCTGATATTAAACAAAAAGCCCTCGCATTTTGCGAGGTGCTTTTGACTAGAAACTTGCTATAATATTACCAGATCTTGTTCCAGCGGAAGGAATTGGATGTTGAACCCTGGCGGACATTCATGATGTATGTGCCTGCCGGGAGAGTTTCAAGATTTACCCAATGGGTGCCTTCGCTGTAGGTAGACTTGTTTGAAAGAACCTGCTTACCAGCAGCATTGTAGATACCCCATTCCACGAGACCAGCCTTTGTTACATGGAGTAACAAGCCAGTTTCTTGCAATTCTGCACGGAACGGTACGAAGGCGTGCAATGGAAGGATTGCTTGTGGAATTTCTTCCTTGTTTACTGCGAGAGCACTATCGCCAACAATGATTGTAACAGGAATGTTCATTGCTTCGTATGTTGCGGTTTCTTCAGTTGTAGCGACAATCTGAATGATTGCATTCTGATTGCCAGCAACGAGAGCGTCGCCAACTTTTGTTACATACTGGCTTGTTGCTTCGCCATTAAATGTATAGGTGATTACAATGTTATCCTTTGCTGTTACATCGCTAAAGAAGTTTGCTACAGTTGTACCAAGAGGTATTGTTTGGGATTTGTAGTTCTTTGCCGAGATTCTTGGCAATCCCTTTGCGTATGCAACTGTAATAGTATCGTTTACTGGCTGGAAACCAGAAACTGCTGGTGCTGTTGCAACAACTTTTGCTTCGCCAAGGGTCTTGCTGAATTCATACATGTTTACGGTGCTGTTTAAAGCGTTACCGTAGCAGAAAGAAGAGTTGGCGCATTTTGCTTGCTTGATAGCGACAATGCTTGGGTTCAAGGATTTAAAAGATACAGTCGCACCTTCAACAGTTTTACCTGTTGTTGAAACAACCGTTTCATTATCCTGGCCATTTTTGGTTAGATCCCTAATGGTCTTGCCTCCATTGCAAGTTCCGTCCATGCGGCATGTGAAGTTTACAAAACCAGCAAGGGTCTGCTTAGGATTCTCTGCAACTACGACAACGGATTGGGAACCATCGTTACCAGTAAGAACAGCGAAGCCTGCGCCATTAATTGCAATGTTACCGCCGCTTACTGTTGCTACAGCATCATTGCTAGATGTGTAGGTGCAGCTGCCGCTTGCCTTGCCTGTAATGCTACCTGCGGTTTCTGTGGTTTGCACAACCTTGAATGCGCAACCACCGGAATTTTTACCAGCGACGAGGGAGTCTGCCCAGGAACGCTTGTACTTGGTCAAATAGTTCTTGACAAGTGTACCGGAAGCGGTATAGGTTGCTTCGCTAAGCAATTGCTTGTTGTAAAGAACCTTGTCTCCATTGAACATTGCTGACTGTTCGCTTGCTCCGTCAATGGAACCTGTAAACTGACGAAGACTCCAGTTACAGTTACTTACTTGGTGCTGTTCCATCCAGTTAATCCAGGAACTTGTACCGCTTTCGCTAGGAGTGCCGTTACCATCGGCGTTTGTTGTGCCCCATTCAGAGATGAACACCGCGTTGCCGCTGTTCATGGCAGCTTCAGCCTTGCCTGCATAGGAACCGACAGAGTGAGTGCCAGCATAGAAGTGAAGAACGTATGCCACGTTAGTTGCGTTTACGCCGCCGTATTGAGTCATCTGAGACCAGTTTGGCGTACCCACGAGAATCAAGTTCTGGGAATATTGACGAATACCTGCAGATACTGTATTTGCGTAGCTCTGGATTGTGCTCCAGCCTTGATTTACAGGTTCGTTCCAGACTTCAAAGATTACGTTCGGAACATCCTTGTACTTTTCTGCAACCTGCTTGAAGAATGCTGCTGCCTGGGTCTGTTCCTGGTTTGCTACATGGCTATGCCAGTCAATGATGATGTAGATATCGTTCTTGATGGCTGCTTCGACCATAGCGTCAAGAAGAGCTATATAACTATCTGGAGAACCAATATAACTGTACTTTGGGTCCATTTCCTTGGAACCCTGGTCATAGTACTTGATACCCATGGCGAAGCGGATAACGTCGATGCCCAGGTTTTCTGCAGCCCAGCTCATGACTTCACCGTTATAGTACTGGGAACCTGTCGCGTCGGACCAGTAAAGGCTCATGCCTCGAAGCATTACAGGTTTTTTAGTTTCAAGGCTTATTACCTTGCCACTTGCGGTACCGAGAGCACCGTAGTTCTGTACAGGGCCTACGCGCATTGGTTTTGCGGTTGCGGCGCTTGCGAAGGCATTGCTAGCACCACATGCAATTAGACCAGCCAAAAGTAAAGATGATATTTTTTTCATTTCTTTCTCCATAGGTGAACCCAATCCCATTTGGGTTGCCTATATGGCAGATATTATATATGATGTACAAAAATATATTGGAAATGTCAAAATGTCATCACTTATTATGTAATTAAAATGTTAAAAGTGTTGAAATCTGTACAAGCTCGGTTGAATATGAGTTTGAAAAGTGTCACGATTCGGTAAAAAAAAGAAAACTAATCCGTTAAAATCGCTTAAAAACGCGTTTTTTTTACAAAAAAAGAAAAAATGTCAAAAAAAAGATTGCCAAAATGGGTTTGATTTAAATATATTAGGCAACAAACAGCCCTTATTGGGTAATAACAATAAAAAAAGAGAGAGAATATGAACAAGAAGATTTTGCTTGGTGCTGCAGTTCTCGCAGCAACTACCATGTCCTTCGGCTTGGTTACTTGGTCCGGCGCAAACGGTGACTACCGTGTTGATACCGAACTTGATGACGGTTCTGACGAATCCGGTTACTGGTTCTCCTATGATGACCAGAACAACGGCGGTTCCTCCGCTGTTACATGGCCGGTTCCAACTGGTAACGCATACGATGACTCCGCTCTTGACCCAATCATCGACGAATGCGGCGGTCTCTGCGGTGACGTTTCCCTCGGTGCTGGTTATGACTATCCGTTCGTAGGTGTTGGCTTCAACCTTATGGGACCGACTCAGACTGGTGCTAACATCACCTCTTGGGGTGGCGTTTGCGTTAACTATCAGGCAACAGGTATCGCTCCGATCCTCGAACTTGGTCCAGAAGACGAAGCAACCTTGACTGAATACAACAACTACACTTCTACACTTTCCCTTTCTGCAACTTCTGCTGACCTTCCGTTTGCAAAGTTCAAGCAGGAATCTGGCTGGGGCAACAAGGTTGACCAGGCTGAATACCTCACTAAGGTAGCTGCTATCAAGTTCAAGTTCTCCGGCAAGGCTGGTACCACCGGTCACTTCAACATCCAGACTGTTGGTGAAAGCGGCAAGTGCGGCGCAGCTCCGGCTCCGGTTGCTATCTCTGCTAAGGCAACTTCCTCTGTTAAGGCTATGCTTTCTGGCCGTACCCTCTCCTTCGCAGGTGTTTCTGCTGCAACAGCAGAAGTTATCAACCTCCAGGGTCAGGTTGTTCTCCAGGCTGCAGTAAGCTCTTCTTCTGCTCTTAACCTCGCTTCCCTCGACGCAGGCGTTTACATGGTTCGCGTTGCAGGTCAGGCAGTTAACCACAGCCAGAAGATCATCCTTAAGTAATTTTACTTAGGTAAGTCTTTAAAAAGAGTCCGGTTTTTGCCGGACTCTTTTTGATTAAAGAATTTGGGCAAGGAAAAGTTTAATTATGCCGATTGTAAAAAATCGGCTTTTTTGTTTACAATTGTTTGATTTTTGCCTTATTGGTTATATATTTGGGGCAAAATATTATCAATGAGGCTTTTATGAATGCCAAAAAGTTTTTATTGCCGCTAGTATGTTGCTCCATGTTTGGTCTTGCTGCTTGCGGTGGAGATTCATCATCTTCTTCGCCTGTAGTTCCTGACCCGACTCCTACACCGACTCCAGCTCCTGGACCTACTCCAAATCCTAATCCGGATCAGCCTGGCATTGGCGTTCCTGCAAACGCAAACCCTGCAATTACGCAGAATTTGTATGCTGTGTGGAAGAGTGCTTTCGTAACCACGCTTTCTGAGGAACGCGCAAAGTACCCTACGCTTGGCATGGAATTCAATGAAGTCTTTGGTTCCTATATTGCCGCTGGTTATGACCCTGCCCGTGTGATTTGGCAGACACATACCGATACCAAGTGCTGGATTGACGAAGCTCAGGGCACCCCGATGTATAAGCGCGGTTGTACAGTTTCTGAAGGCATTGGCTATGGCATGATGATGTCTGTGCTCATGGAAGACTGGCCGACCTTTAACGGTATCTGGATCTACAGCAAGGCATACCGTGAATCCCCGTATGCAGGTCATACTCCAGAAAAGCCGGGTCTTATGCCATGGCTTACAAGTACCTTCAACTGGGGTGGCTACGGCGTGCTTGATGAATCCAGTGCAACTGATGCGGACCTTGATATCGGTGCTTCGCTTATCATTGCATGGTTGAAGACTGGCAATGAAGCCTATAAGGCAGACGCTTTGAATCTTATCAATGCTCTTTGGCAAGATGAAATCAATCCAGCCAACTTGATGATTCTTTCTGGTGACACTCCGATGTGGCATACAGCAGACCCAGTTTACAACCTTTGCTACTTCTCTCCGGTTGCAATCCGCTTGTTTGCCATGGTTGACCCGAACCATGACTGGAATGGCGTGCTGAATGCAATGTACGATTATATGGCTAAGGTTCAGGCAGCAGGCACTGGCGTGTTCCCGGACTGGAGCAACACCGCTGGCATGGCTGTCGACCCGAAGAATGGTTCTGCGACCAAGACCTACTGGACATTCAACAAGGAATCTGTTCGTATCCCTTGGCGTATTGCTTGGGACTATATGTGGTTCCAGGATCCGCGTGCAGCCCAGGTGTTGAATACGTTGAACGCATTCATTTCTGCTAAGTCTGGTGGCGATGTCAATGCTATTCCTGCAACGAACTACTCCTGGAATCCATCCATTGGTGGTGACATTGACAATAACACCCTTTCTACACAGTGGCTTGCTGCATGGTGTGCTACCGGTGTCGCCGGCAACCCGGATTGGACCGCAAACTGCCTTGCCCGCTTGAATACTGTTGAAATGACGACAAGCGCTTCTAGTTACTTTACAAACATTTTGCACCTGACATATAGCCAGTTGCTGAATGGTTACTACAAGAAGCCTGCTGGAATTTAAGACCAGCTACTTTGGAAAAAGACCCTGGGTGTTGCCCCAGGGCCTTTTTTATATAAGTCATTACCTAATTATGACTTACATTTTATTTAGTAATGAAATTTTACTCTTTAATAGTTATTATATTCAAGTGCGATGAGTGAAAAACCGATTTATTCCGCTGAAGATTTGGGCATATCTATTGCAGCTTCGCTATCAAAGAATGTGATAACGGTAGGGGACACGTTTGATTATACGGTGACTATTACCTGGGAGTCGAACAGTGTTCTTGCGTTAGTTCCAAAGACAAGTATTTATGCCAAGGGACTTTCGACTGTTGGAGTGAAGCAAAATTCTTCTCGCGATGTAAAAGACGGCAAGACCGTTTCTAAGAACGAGTTTGTCTATAAGGTTGCTGCAACTGATACTGGTTCTGTGACAATTCCGGAACTAAGCTTTATGGTTCCTGTCGAGGGTGCGCATACGATTGGACTTCGTACGCCTCCGAAGGAGTTTCATGTAGATGCCCCGGTAAATTTTTTGCCTTTTGTTGTAGGCCTTGTTGTGGCTTTTGCGCTGGTGTGTGCCTTTGTGATTAGAAAGCGCAAGCGTGCTGCGGCAGTTGCAAAAAAGGTGGCAAAAGCTGCCGAAGAAAATACGATCCGCGAAGAAATGCTTGTGTTGAAGTCTCGTGTAAAGGTTGCAGAAAGTAGGGAATGGCTACTTGCCCTGGAAACTGCAATGAAGCAATTTGCGAAGTGGAAGTTTGATAGTGAAGACCTTGAAGCTTTGGTAAGGAATGGCTCCATGGCAGATTTTGCAGAAACTGTCAAGCTGTTTTCGGAAGCCCGTTATGGAGGCGGGAACAGGGACCAGCTTGCAAACCTTGAAACATGGAAGGTAACTTTTAAACTGATGAACTTGGAAGAGGAGTAGAAGAGACGAAAGAACGCTTCGCTGGTAGACGAGAGACGAAAGAAATGTTGATTTCCAATGTTTTAGAGATTAGAGGCTAGGTTCTAGAGACTAGAATTAAGAATGAAATGTCATTGCGAGGGCCTTTAGGCCCGTGGCAATCCAGGACATGTCGCTTCAGTGTTCCTGGATGGCCGCGCGACCCTCGCCAAGACATGGGAAGCTACAATCCTCTAGTTTCTTGTTTCTTCCATCTTCCGTCTTCTGACTTCTGTCCTCTTTCTTGCATCTTGCGTCTTGCTCTTGTATCTAAGATTTGTAATAGAGATATTTAATAAATGGAGAATAAAATGGATATTCAGGAACTTTCTGAAAAGGTTAGAGAAAAAAGTGTTTTTTGCGCAAACTTGATGCGCGAAGTGGAAGGTACCGTGATTGGCCAGA
Organism: Fibrobacter sp. UBA1765; assembly: GCA_002314675.1. GTDB lineage: Bacteria > Fibrobacterota > Fibrobacteria > Fibrobacterales > Fibrobacteraceae > UBA1765. The sequence continues at coordinate 33,205 of DCGZ01000157.1, forward strand.
AGGCCATGGTCGAAAGCATTTTGACCGGTGTGCTCGCCGGTGGCCATGTGTTGCTTGAAGGTTTGCCGGGTCTTGCAAAGACAACTGCAGTAAAAGCTTTTGCCGATGCATTCAAGCTTGACTTTAAGCGTATCCAGTTTACACCGGACTTGCTCCCGGCAGATTTGCTCGGTACTACGATTTACAATGCCAAGGAAGCTCGATTTGAAATCCGCAAGGGACCATTGTTCAGTAACCTGATCTTGGCTGATGAAATTAACCGTGCTCCAAGCAAGGTACAGAGCGCCCTCCTTGAAGCTATGCAGGAACGCACCATTACCATTGGCGATGAATCCTTTAAGCTTGAAGAGCCGTTCCTTGTGCTTGCTACGCAGAACCCGATTGAACAGGAAGGTACATACCCGCTCCCTGAAGCGCAAGTAGACCGTTTCCTTTTGAAGGTGAAGGTTAGCTACCCGAACAAGAGTGACGAAATGCGCATTCTTGAAGCTGTAAGCGGCAACGGTTTGCGCACTCCGGCTCAGGTTGCCACAAAGGAAGACATTCTTGCTGCTCGTGAACTTGTGCGTTCCATTTACGTGGACGAACGCGTTCGCGAATACATTGTGAATATTGTACTTGCAACCCGCGACCCGTCTAGCATCAAGAAGGCAGAACTTGCCGGCTTCATTGAAGTGGGGGCAAGCCCACGTGCTTCCATTGGCCTTGCTCAGGCTGCAAAGGCCCATGCATTTATCCAGGGCCGCGCTTACGTTACTCCGGAAGATGTAAAGGCTGTTGCCATGGAAGTACTGCGCCATCGCTTGGTGCTTAGTTACGAAGCCGAAGCCGAAGAAGTTGCCGCCGAAACTGTCGTGCAGAAGATTCTTGATTCTGTTGAAGTGCCTTAAGCGGCTTTGCCGCTTAGAGAGCCAGATGCAAGATCAAGATGCAAGAGTAAATTAGGCACCTTCGGTGCGGGAATATATATGGAAAAACTGAAAAAATTTGTTCTTTGGCAAAAGGCTATGAATGTAGCTGAGAATGTGTATAGACTGACGCAAAAATTTCCAAGGGATGAAATTTATGGTTTGACATCTCAAATGCGAAGGGCCGCCGTATCAGTGGCAAGCAATATTGCTGAAGGTCAAAGTAGGTCTAGTGTTCTTGACCGCAATAGATTTCTTGAAATTGCAGATGGCTCTAAAATGGAATTGCAAACGCAATTAATGATTGCTGTTCGAATTGGATATACCAAGCAAGATGATATAGAAGATAGTTTGAATGTTCTGTCTGAAATCGGTAAAATGATTCATGCATTGAAGTTAAAACAGGTTTAGTTGAACATTTCTTGTATCTTGCGTCTTGCTCTTGCATCTTAACTATGTTAAATAAAGATATTCTAAAAACTGTTGCTCGCATTGAGCTTTCTGTGAAGGGGAAGCTTGATGCCGTGATGACTGGCGCGTACCATAGTTCCTTTAAGGGGAACGGTATGGAGTTTAGCGAGGTACGTGAATATGTGCCTGGTGACGACGTGCGTTCTATTGACTGGAATGTTACGGCTCGTACGGGAACTCCCTATATTAAGAAGTTCGTAGAAGAACGCGAACTTTCGATGCTCTTGATGATTGACGCTAGTTCAAGTTCTGAATTTGGTAGCGGTACGCAAATGAAGGGCGAGGCCATGGCTGCGCTCACTGCGCTCCTTGCCTTTGCAGCAACAAAGAACAACGACAAGGTTGGGCTTTTGATTTTTACGGATCAGGTTGAACTCTTTATTCCGCCAGCAAAGGGCCGTAAGCATGTGCTTAGACTTGTCCGAGAAATTCTTTACTTTAAGCCGCAGCACCATGGTACGAATTTGCAGGTCGCCTTGGATTATGCGGGCAAGATTTTGACACGCCGCTCCGTTGTCGTTGTGATGTCTGATTTTTTGGATGCTGGTTTTGACAGTGCCTTTAAGGTGCTACGTAAAAAGCATGATGTACTTGCTGTTGCAGTAAATGATGTTCGTGAAACGGAATTGCCGCCTGTTGGCCTCGTGGAACTTGAAGACCCTGAAACTGGAGAAACGCTGTTGATCGACACGGGCGACGCAAGTTTCCGTGAAGCGTTCATGCGCGAATCAAGAAAGAGTGCAAGGGAAATCGCAGAACGTTTTGCAAGGATGTCCGTTGACTTTGTGAAGGTCATGGTAAAGGATGATTTCCAGGAAACTGCCGCACCATTGATTGAACATTTTAGAAGGCGTGCAAAGGCTAGGGCTTAATGGTTAGGATCTGGTGGTTTGGATTTAGGATCTAGGATGTAGGTTTTTGTTATGAAATGTTGGAATTGCATATTTAGACGAAATGTTAATGGTGACCGTGGTATGTCTATTATAAAATGTTGCAAGCAATTTTCTTGCATCTTGCATCTGCATCTTGCATCTAGAGTTTTTCTGTTTTCTGTTTTCTGTCTTCTGTCCTCTGTCAATGCCTTCGATGTTAGCGTGAATGCGTCTGTAAGTGCATCGCAGGTGTACATTGGCGATATCTTTACTTACCAGGTGGAAGTTACAGCACCAAAGGGCGCTTCTGTAGAATTGCCAAGTTTTGTAGGGAACCTTGGAAGCTTTGAAGTGCGTGATTGGAATACTTCGGAGACTCCGGCTGGTGAAACTTCTAAAACTATATGGACTGCGACGCTAAATACTTTTGTGAGTGGAGATTTTGCACTTGCTCCGCAGCAAGTTGTTGTTGTGTATGATGGCGATTCTGTGCAGACTGTTACCGACCCGGTGCCTGTTCGTGTTTCGATGCGCACGACAGATGCGGATGTCGACATATTAGAAATCGAGGAACCGATGGAAATGCCGGGTACTCCATGGTATGTTTATGTACTGATTGCGCTTGGCATTTTGTTAGTTGCTGGACTTGTGTATTTTGCAATCAGGAATTGGAAGCGAACTGAAGTTGTGCGTATATTGCCACCGTATGAAGAAGCAGTTTTTGCTCTAAAAAAATTGAAGGATGGGAACCTTTCTGCAAACGACCAGGCGGCATTCTTTATGGAATTAGGCGTTGTTGTGCGCCGTTATGTGGAACGCAGGTTTGGAACGGATATTTTGGATGCGACGACTGCAGAACTTAAAAAGCGCATGGCGCATGTTCATGGTTTGCCAGAAGCGTTTAAGGCAGGAGTTGTAAGCCTTGCCGAAGAAACTGAACCTGTAAAGTTTGCAAAGATGAAACTTGGTGATGACAGGGTTGAGCATTGGATGAATTTTGCAGAAGAAATGGTGGAGAAGACGAAGCCAACTGATCAGGAAAAGTAGTCTGTTGCTGTCGGCAGTCGGCTGAAATTGTAGTGATAAAGAGGTTTTTAATGGCGGGTTATCAAGATTTGGTTGTGTGGCAAAAGGCAATGGATGTTGTTGTTTTGGTTTATGAATTGACTGCAAAATTTCCGAAAGATGAAATTTTTGGATTAGTTTCTCAAATGAGGCGTGCCGCAGTGTCAATAGCAAGTAATATCGCAGAAGGTCAGGGCCGTAGAACGCAGAATGAGTTTAACCACTTTTTGGGTATTGCGAATGGTTCTAAAGCTGAGTTAGAAACGCAACTGCAATTATGTGAAAGAATTAAATATGTGGTGCGTGAAGATATTGAATTAGTGCTTAATTTATTGGATGATATTGGAAGGATGATTTATGGATTGCAAGGTAAATTACGTTAAATATTCAGCCGACAGCAACAGCCGACAGCAAACAAGGAAACTGTTATGGATATTCTAGGTTACCATTTGCAGAATCCGGAGGCGCTGTTTTTGCTTGCGCTTGTTCCGGTGCTTATTGCGGAATATGTATACCGCATGAAAAAACGCAAGAGCACGGTGAAGTTCCCGGCGCTTGCCATTGCAAAACGCGCAAAGCCGAGTGCCCGCGTTAAGTTTAGGCATATTGTACCGTTACTACGTTTGTTAGCTCTGTGCTGTTTTGTCGTGGCGCTTGCACGCCCCCAGAGCGCAACTGAAGTGGAATACACGTCTACTGATGGCGTAGACATTATGCTTGCGCTTGATGTATCTGGTTCCATGTCTACGCTTGATATGCTCACGAAGGGTGATCGCATAAAGCTTGGTGTGATGAATGCAGACAAGGTGTATCGCTCGGGTGAATTCTGGAAGTTTAGCCGTTTAGGCTATGCAAAGGGCGTGATTGCGGACTTTATACAAAAGCGTGAAAGTGACCGTATTGGACTTTCTGTTTTTGCAGGTCGCAGTTTTACGCAGTGCCCGCTTACTTTGGATTATGGTTCATTGCTTGAAATTTTGACTGCGGTTGATGATTCTTCTGCAACAGGAAACGGCACGGCGATTGGCGATGGCCTTATGAATTCCCTTGCTCGCCTAGAAAAGTCTGAAGCTAAATCACGTGTGGTTGTGCTTTTGACTGATGGTCGTGACAATGCTAGCCTTGTGCCACCGATGCAAGCGGCAGAAGTTGCAAAGACGCTTGGCGTTAAGGTGTATACAGTTGGCGTGGGTAAAAAGAACGGCGAAGTTCTTGCGTTCCAGCAGAATCCGTGGACAGGCGAAATTTCTTGGGGAGAACGAGAGATTCTTCCGGAAGAGGGCATTGATGAAAATATTTTGCGTGGGATTTCTGAAAAGACGGGTGGACGTTTTTACAGGGCCGAGAACAAGGAACAGCTTGAAAACATTTACGAAGAAATCAATAATTTGGAAAAAACTGAAATTCATACTATTGCATACGCACGTTATGCTGAGAAATTTTACCCATGGCTGCTTGCTGGCGCTTTGCTGATTCTTGCGGAATTGCTGCTTGCCAATACCAAGTTTGTGAGAATTCCGTAGTGAGAGGCAAGACGCAAGATCAAGACGCAAAAATGAAATTTAAGAGTTGTATAATATGAGATTTGCAGAACCGATGTTTTTGTGGGGACTTTTTTCACTCCCTCTTTTAGCTTTACTTTTTTGGTATTCTTACCATCGTAGAAAAAAGCTTGCTGAAAGGTTTGTTTCGCTTTCGATGCTTCCGAAAGTGGCTACGAGTCTTTCTCCTTGGCGTCGCTTGATAAAGTCTACGTTGCTTTTATTTGCTGTCGCATTCCTATTTGTTGCCCTTGCAAGGCCGCAATGGGGCATGGTCATGGAGCATGTGGAACGCAAGGGGCTTGACCTTGTTCTTTTACAGGATATTTCGCTTTCAATGCTTGCAGAAGATGTGAAGCCGAGCAGGCTTGTGCGTTCTAAACATGAAATTTCGGCCTTCCTTGAAAACTTGAGTGGAGACCGAGTCGGTCTTGTTGCGTTCAGTGGCGAGGCGAAGGTAATGGTGCCCTTGACACTTGACTATGGTACCGTGCAGACTATGCTTTCTGAATTGAATCCGGGTTGGCTTATGCCGGGAACGAATCTTGAAAATGCAATTAGGGCTGGTATGCGCATGTTCAAGAATTCAGGAGCTGCCTCAAAATATTCTGTGATGATCCTGATGAGCGATGGCGAAGAACTTGAAGCTTCTGCTGTTGCCGCTGCAAGGGAAGCTGCCGAAATGGGAATCAAGATTTACACAATTGGAATTGGTTCGCTTGATGGCGTTCCTATTCCGGTTCCATCAAGAAACGGAGACGTGCTTTACAAGAAGGATCGCCAAGGGAACATTGTGACAACGCATTTGGAAGAACGTACCTTGCAAGATATTGCAAATGCAACTGGTGCTGCATACTTCCATGCTTCTCCAAGTGAATTCCAGCTGCAGAAAGTGCTTGAAGAAATTGCTTCCTTAGAAAAGAAGGAACATTCAAGCGACATGGCAGAAGGCTATAAGGATCGTTACCAGATTTTTCTTGCCATCGCAGCGTTACTTTTTTTGGCCGAGGCAGTTGTTTCTGAAAGAGGACGCAAGCGCAAGTTGTTGAACGGGAGGTTTTCGTGATGAGACGAGAGAATCGAATGCTGAAACATACGATTGCCTGTTTTCTGTTATCTGTTTTCTTATTTCTGCCTAGTGCGTTTGCAGATGCAGTGAAGGATGGCAATAAGCTTTTTGCAGGTGCTGATTATGCAGGGGCTCTTGAAAAGTACCAGAAGGCCCGTGAAGCAGACCCGGCTAACCCTATTTTGTTCTACAACATAGGAACATGCCAATATATGCTTGGAAATTACGATGAGGCCGCAAAGGAATTGCAGAGTGCCGTAAGGATGCCAGATTCTTTGCTTGCTGCAAAGGCTGCCTACAATTTGGCAAATACGCATTTTAGAGCAGGCGAAAAACTAGAACCGGCACAGAAAATTCAAAAGTTCAGAGAGTCGCTTGCTTATTTGAAGCGTGCCGTAGAACTTGCCCCGGATTTTGAAAAGGCAAAAAAGAACGCCGAAATTGTGCAGCGCCGTTTGAAGGAGGCGCTTGATGAACAGAAGGAACAAAATCAGGATAATCAAAACCAGGATCAGAAACAGCCAGAAATGAGCGATGCCGCAAAGGCGGCTCTTGCCCGTGCAGAACAGCTGTGCAAGCAAGGCGAATATGATGCTACAAAGCAGGTTCTGGAAAAGATTATAGCTGAAGATGAAACAGCTTCCCAGTTGAATTCGTATCTCCAACGCATAGAGGATATTATCGATATACAGGCTGGCCGTAAGCCAAAGGCAAAGATCGATGCCTCGAATGCCGATAATGATTTGGAGGTGATATGATTAGAGACGAAAGACGAAAGACGAAAGATGAAAGGTATAGGAATAGGAGTCAGTTACAGGAGTCAGGAACTGAAAATTGCATGGCTCAGAAAATTGTGTTTCTGATATTGTTGCTTGCGGTGTGTGCTTTTGCCTCGCCTAAGGCTAAGACTGCGTCTGCGTACTATGGCGATGCCGCGTACCTGTATTTTCAGAATAGATTGCCCTCTGCAGAAATCGCTTGTGATGAAGGTCTTGAGAAGTATCCGAATGATTCTAAACTGCAAAATTTAAAGGCTAGAATCCAGGAAGCCAAGGATGAACAGCAAAAGCAGAATGAACAGAATAATCCTAATGGTCAAAATAACCAGGACCAAAATAAGGATCAGAACAAGGACGAAAACCAGGACAAGAACAATCAAGACAAGCAGGACGAAAATCAGCAGAACAAGGGCGATTCCAGTTCCAGCGGCAGTGATGAAAATCAGCAGGATCAGGGCCAAAATGGAGAATCTTCAAGTTCTTCTGAGGGTGGCGAAAATCAGCAGAATCAGAATGGCTCTGGTGAAAGTTCTTCTAGCGACATGTCTTCTAGCTCAAATGGCGAAGGTGAAAATCAGGAACAGGGTGGGCAAGAAAACCAGCAGGAAAATGCCGATGAGCCAAGGGATCCTGAAGATCCAAATGCCATGTCTAGGGAACAGGCATCTCAGCTATTGAAGGATTTCGATGAACAGAATGGTGAGCGAAAGCCGTGGAAACCGGCACGAGGTCAGGTTTACCCGGAAAAGGACTGGTAAAAAAGGAATCTTGAAAATATTTGAAAAAAGGCTGGGCTTTAGTGTCCATGCCTTTTTTGTTTGCTTAATATTATTAATTTGTACATTATGAAGAATTTAAGAAAAAAGATTTTGGCTCAATACATTGTCACGCTTGTCTTGACCCTTGCGGCAATTTCTGCTGTTGTTGCCTTTACATTTAATTCCTTTTTTAAGGCGACTAAAGAAGATGTAATTACAATAGGTGAAAATGCAGTTTCTAAAAATGCAGAAATGCTTAACAGTTTTTTGCTTAAGAGTATTGACGTGTTGACCGTTACCTCGCAGATTCTTGATTACATGGTAATCAACGGGTCTTCTGCAAATGAAATTGAAAAATTGCTTCAAGATGAAAGTGAGCGCTATACGCGCTTCGTTGATCCGAATTTTACAGGTATTTATGGCGTTTTTAAAGGCAAGTATATTGACGGCTCCGGCTGGGTTCCTGAAGCTGGCTATGTTCCAGAAGATCGCCCCTGGTATAAGGCTGCGTTTGCTGCCGATGGACGCGTTGCTCTTGTCCCGCCTTATTTTGATGCCAAGGAACGCAAGGTTATTATTTCGGTAAGCCAGTTGCTGTCTGACAAGAAGAGTGTCGTATCTTTTGATATTATGCTTGACGTTGCCCAGAAAATGGTTGACGAAGCTGAATTTAACGGTGGTGTTGGCAAGTCGATGGTGTTTGACCATTCGGGTCTTGTGATTGCGCATGCAAATTCTGCATATAAGGGCAAGAATTTTTTTAGTACTGAATTTGCCGGTACTGAAAATTATGCCTTGCTAGATAAACTTTATAAGGCAAAGTCTAATTCTTTTGAAATGAACTTCGATAGGCAGCCTTGCCGCGTGTTTTTTGCGATTGTTCAGGATGACTGGTTTGTTGTAACCGTTGTAAATGAAACGGAACTTTTTGAAAATGTAAAGAACATTCTTTACAGGAACATTTTGCTTTCGTTGCTGTTGTTCGCGTTGCTTGGGTATTTTTGCACAGCAAGTTACCGCAACAGAATCAAGGCTCTTGAATCTAACTATGCAAAGTCGATATTCCTTGCGAATATGAGCCATGAAATTAGGACCCCGATTAACGGGATTCTTGGAATGAACTCCATGATCTTGAAGGCTACAAAGAATGACACCCTTCATGAATGCGCTCTGAATATTCAAAGTGCCGGCCATACATTGCTTTCCATAGTAAATGACATTCTTGACATTTCAAAAATTGAATCTGGCAAGATGGAAATTTTGGCTAGTGATTACGAATTGTTCAATGTCTTGAACGATTGCTATAACATGGTTGCCTCTAAGGCAGAAGAAAAGGCCTTGAAGTTTGAATTGAAGCTAGACCAGACTTTGCCTTCTGCGTTGTATGGCGATGAAGTCAGAATTCGCCAGGTTATAAACAACTTGCTTTCTAATGCTGTAAAGTATACGGAGCATGGCGGAATCGTTTTTAGCATGAGTTGCAAGCCGGTTAAGGCTAGCCAGGGAATTTCTGAGGGGTCGAAGGTCATACTTGTTATCAAGGTTGTTGATTCTGGACAGGGTATTCGACCAGAAGACCTGATGAAGCTCTTCAATATGTTTGAACGCATTGATGAACGGAAAAACCGTAGCATTGAAGGTTCTGGGCTTGGTCTTAATCTTGCAAAGAACCTTGTCGAGCGTATGGATGGCGAAATTTATGTACAGAGCGATTTTGGTGCTGGTACCACCTTCACGGTAGAAATTCCTCAAATTGTTCGAAATATTACGCCACTCGGAAATTTTGCAGAACGCTATAGAAATTCTATTTTAAACAGCAAGCTTTCAAGCGATGAATTTGTTGCCCCGAATGCAAAAATTCTTGTAGTCGACGACGTTCGCATGAACTTGATGGTCGTTGAAGGCTTGCTGAAGGAAACCGGTATTCAAATAGATACTGTAACGAGCGGTGCGGAGTGCCTTGTTGCAATTCGCCATACCCGTTACGATATCATTTTCTTGGATCACATGATGCCTGTTATGGATGGCGTAGAAACATTGCATAACATGAAGACTCTCCCTGATAATAAATGCATTGGCGTTCCAGTTGTTATGATGACTGCCAATGCGATTATTGGTGCTAAGGAAAGTTACTTGGAAGAGGGCTTTGATGATTATCTTTCAAAGCCTGTGAGCGAAGCTGCCCTTTTGCAAATGCTTAAAAAGTATTTGGCTCCACACCTTTTGGAAACTCCCAGCAAGGTCCGTGTTACACCGATTGCAACGGCACTTTCGGTTGCCGACATGAAGACTGAAGGAGTTTCGGCTTCGAACTTGTTTATCGAAAAATTGAAAGCGGTTGGCTTAGATACACAGATGGGCCTTAACTACTGCATGAACGATGAAGATTTCTATTCCGAGATGATCGAGGAGTTTAAACATTCCGACAAGAGAGCGGAACTTGAAAAATTCCTGCTTGAAGGCGATCTGAAAAATTACCGCATTTTGATACATGCGCTAAAGAGCAATTCAAGAACGATTGGTGCCGCGGAACTTTCGAAGGCCTGTGAAGCATTGGAAAACGCATGTGTTGCTTGCGATGTTGACTATGTGAAAAACAACCATGGCGCAGCACTTGCAACTTATGCGGAATTGTTGCAAAAACTAGAAAGCGTTTAAACGGTAATCCACATAAGCATGGTGGAACTTATGACGAAGGTCGCAATGCAAATACCGCTTGCGGCCTTCCATTTTGTAGAGGCTTTCTTGATTGTTGCTCCATGTACAAGGAATGGAATGAAGCTTAATAGGACTGGCATTATGTAACGGAAATCGTTGCTGCAGCTAAATGGAATTTTAAAACGTAAAAACATTAGGGCTGCAAAGAATGCAATGCCTTGGGCTATCAAAAGGATGTCTGCTCTATTGATTGCCTTGTTCCAGAGGCCGCGAATTGCAATTATGATTGAACCGAGGAAGCTGCAGCTTACGATTGTTGCTAGCGTTTCGGCAATAGGAATCCTTGACAGTGTGAATTCGCCAAAGAGTGCCGTCTTTAAAGCATAATTCCAGAAGAATTGCCTGCCCTGTTCATCAAGCCATGGACTTGTGAACGGATACTCGATAAATGACTTGACATCGAAATAGATGAAGTGGAATAGCGAATTTTCAACTTGTAACTTGCCGTGTAGCGATTGCGCATTGCCGATGAGTTCGCCTGGAGAAAGTACATGGCGAAGTGCGATGCCCGCTAGCAAAATGCCAAATGTCAAGAAAGCGGCGACTTCCCATTTGCGGGGATGCTTGATTCCGCGTGGGAAATATCCAATTGCAAGGGCAAGTAGCCAAATGCCTATGCTTACGATTGCTGTGGATTTTGTCCAATAGGCAAGGAGTGTTGCAAGAGCAGCAACGAACAGGTGCATTCCGCTGCGTCTTTGTACATAGACAAGGGAACCCCAAAGACAAATGAGGTGTAGCAGGTAGAACAGCTGATCGTTACCGATGCGTGGTGATGATAAAATAAGGGTTGGCCAGAATGTAAGGATCGTAGTGGCAAGCACGAGTGCCTTGCCTTTAAGTATAGATTGCAAAGCAAAAAAGCCTGCCAAAAGTATGAGTACTGAAATCAGGGTGCTTGTCCACTGAATAGTTGTAGAAGCCTGTACATGCAACATGTTTGCAAGGTTCCATGACGGGACCATTGCTGTGAAGTAGACTGGCGGATGGTAACATGTCCAGCAGTCATCGGCGTGTGGAATAGCCTTGTTTTCGGCGATGTATTGGATGTATGCGATGTGGCCATCTACATCATGGCCGAACTTGTCGTACTTTGGAAGACTGTATGAAAAGTGGAGTCGCAAGGCAACGCCTATAGTTAAAATAAGTGCGATACCCATAGGAATCTTTAGGCGGCGGCAAAGGAAGAATGCTAGCAGTGTACAAAGAATTAGCGCTATGGTTGCAAGCGTGCCGCTTTGTTCTTCTTGAAGAATTGCTATTTCTAGCCCTCCGTCACCACCATTGTTTTTTAATATAACTTCGTAATGGGTCGTGTTGCCTGCGATAAGCTTTTTGAGCGTGTCTGCTGCAATTACAAAACCTTTGCTGTAGTCGCAGCGCCCGGCAATATTTTTTGTCTGAAAATCATAACCGTTGATGGTTATGGATTCTGCGCAGTCATCTGGAATGATACGTAGGGAATATTCCTTTCCCGGTGAATTGATGTCGAAGGCGACTGTAAAGTATTCATTGTCCTCGAATTTGTTCTTGATTGGAAACGATGTTTGGGAAGCGCTGTTGTTGCGAGTAAGTAGCACGTTATCGCAGTAGATATTGCTCTTGACAATGCCTGCGATGCATACGCAAATGAGAATTACGAGGTATAATTCCGGTGCTTTTACAATGCGTTTCCACATAGGCTCTTTACTTTTTTCCTTCGTGATAGTCTTCTTCGGTGTTTACGTTCCAGATTGCGGATTTGTCTGCATTGCCTTCGCGAATGCACTTGACCGTTTCCATGGCGGTAAGCATGCTGTGGTCCATGTTGTTGTACTTGTGCATGCCGTTACGGCCCATGAGGAACATGTTTTCTGTCTGGATCAAGTAGTCGCGAACTGTGTTGAATTCGCCGTAGGTCCCGAAGTATGCCGGGTATGCCTTCTTTACGCGGAACACGACGGAGTCGCGAACGGAAGACTTTTTTGCTACATGGATTTTTTCAAGTTCGTCTGTCGCAAATTCAATGAATTCCTTGTCGCTAGAATTCCACATGTTGTCGCCTTCGTTCACGAAGTATTCAAGGCCGATCCAGACCTTGGAATTGTCGGCGACAAGGTATGGACTCCAGTTGTTGAAAATTTGGATGCGTCCAAGCTTTACGTCGCTTTCTTGCACATAGATCCAGTTGTCGGCAACGAATTTTAACTTGCTTTCTGGAGTGCCTTGTTTTGCCGGGTTCTTGATTTCTAGTTTGTCAAGTAAAAGGCCGACTGTCATGAAGTCGCGGTATACAAGTCCGTTTGCAATTCGGGAGACTTCTGCTGGAACATTTTCCATGGCGTTTACAAGGTCCTTGACTGGCATTGTAGAAAGGAAGTAGTCGCACGGGACCGTTTCTGTAAAGTTGCCGTGGTCGACTGTTACGCCTGTAACTTTATTAGCTTCGCGATTGACTTTTGTAACAGCTGTATTCAAGTGGATTTCGCCACCGAGCTTCTTGATTTCTTCGGCTACGGTTTCCCAGAGTTCGCCTGGGCCAAGCTTTGGGTAAAGGAATTCTCCGATGAGACTTGTTTCGGTTCCCTTTTGCCCGATGGAGGAGTCTTTTTTGGAAGCAAAGATTTGCTTGAGTGCGTGGGCGACGGTTTTAGAAATGCTAAGGCCCTTGATGCGCTGGCCGCCCCATTCCGGGCTGATCTTGTTGCAAGGTACGCCCCAGAGTTTTTCCGTGTAATCGCGGAAGAATGTTCTGTAGAGTTCTACGCCAAAACGGTTGATCATGAAGTCTTCAAGGGACTTTTCCTTGCGGGCGGGCGTTACGCGAATTTTAAGGTAGCTCATGCCGATCTTGAACATGCGCCAAAGTCCAAGGCCCTTGATTGTGGAGGCGTTCAAGCTTACCGGATAATCAAATAGCTTGCGAGTGTAGAGAATACGGCTTAGGCGGCTGCGACGAAGCATTACGCGGTCTGAACTTTCTGGATCCGGGCCGTCTTTTTCGAGCGTTACCTTTCTGCCGATTTCAATATCGTCCTTGCTTGGAGCGCCCTGCAATGGCAATATGTTTTGCCACCAGTTCATAACGTCGTCGTTCTTGCTGAAGAACCTGTGACCACCGATATCCATGCGGTTGCCGTTGTGGCGTGCCGTGCGCGAAATGCCGCCAATGAAATCTTCAGCTTCAAAAATAATCGGCTTTATATCTGTTGTGCGTAAAAGTTCGAGAGCGGCCGTGAGTCCTGCTGGGCCTGCACCAGCGATAACTGCGATTTTCTTGTTTTCAGACATAAGTTACCCTTCCTTTTTTACGCGGAACAGCACAAGCTTGCGTGCTCCAAAATTCCATATTAATACGACAATTGCGGCAATCATTTTAGAAGGCATTTCTAGCCATTCCAGTTGACCGATCATTATGAACATTAAAAGCTGGTTGATGCCGACTCCGGCAAGTCCAATCAAGGTGAATATCGCAAATTCCGCAAATTTCTTTTTTTCTAGCGTGCGCTTGCAATCGGCGAACACCCATGCGACGCTTAGTGCGTAATTGAGTATCAGCCCTGCGACAAGGCCAACCAGGTTTGCAAGCAGATAATGCCATTCAAAAACATAAAGGCAGAGTGCAAACAAGCCGAAGTCGGCGACGAATGCCAGCCCCCCCGTGAATAGGTAGCGAATGAATTGCGCTATCCAGGAGTTTCTAGGAACCATGTTTCGCAGAGAATCTAGAAGTTTCATTTTAGCAAAGGTAGTAAAACGCTTTTTTACTTTTATGCTTCTGCTTGGTGAAAGTAACGGGAATTGTAAAGTGTGGTGAAAAAAATTTTCTTTATGCTACAAATTGTATTATATAACGTAGTTTTGCAATAAAATTTATGGCTAGAATATTTGAAATTCTAAAGAAAAAACATAAATTATGGTAGTCATTATTGGTGGACGCACCGAATAAGGAAATTTTATGCATAAAAAGTTTTTAGGAGCCCTGGTCGGTTTATCGTTGTGTAGCGCCGCTTTTGCCGCGACGCTCCCGACAGCATCTGAAATCCAGAAGAACATGGGCATGGGTTACAATATCGGTAACTCCATGGAAGTTCCAAATGACCCTACCGGATGGGGCAACCCTTACCCGACGCAGGCCTTGCTCGATTCCATCAAGGCTGCTGGTTTTAATACTGTCCGTATCCCTTGCGCTTGGGATTCCCATACCCGCAACGGTGCCATTACAGAAACATGGCTCGATTCCGTTAAGACCGTGGTGGATTATGCCCTTCGTAACGAACTGTACGTGGTTCTTAACATCCATCACGAGGGTAGTGGCGGCTGGTTCCAGACCAAGATGGCTACCTACAAGGACAACACCGTAGATACCAAGATGAAGAACTACTGGACGCAAATCGCGAATAAGTTCAAAAATTACGATGAACATTTGCTTTTCGCAGGGGCCAATGAACCTGGAGAAGGGCAAGAGGGCCTTACCTGGACGAGCCAGCACGCCCAGGTTCTCATGGGCTATTACCAGACCTTCATTAACGCAGTCCGCGCCACTGGCGGTAACAACGCTACCCGTACCTTGATTATTCAGGGCCTGCAGACCGATATCGACAAGTCCGTAGAGTTCGCCCCCACAAGCATCTTCCCAAAGGACAATGTTACTGGCCGCCTCATGTTCGAAGTGCATTTCTACGGCCCTTACCAGTATGTGCTCATGACAAGCTCCCAGAACTGGGGATGCCCTAACGGCGACATCCAGGTGCAGTACTATTATGGCGATTACCTGAAGCCAGGCGATCCGAAGCATAACGCAGGCTACAACTGCTGGGCTAACGCCATCGACAAGGATCAGTCTAGCATCGGTTTCCCTAAGGCTCAGTTTGCAAAGATGAAGTCAAACTATGTGGATAAGGGTTACCCAGTCATTATCGGTGAATTCGGTTCCCTGTACCGTTCTCCGGAACTCTCCGGTTCCGATTTGGAACTGCACCGCCAGGGCCGTATCCAGTGGCACAAGGACGTTGTAACCGCAGCAAAGATGTATGGCCTTACGCCAATCGTCTGGGATATGGGTAACGAAGGTGCAAGCTACGACAACATGGCCTACATCCGCCGTCAGACGAACAAGTTCGGTGGCCCCATGGGCAAGGTGGTGGAACCTGAAATCATCAATGCAATGCGTGGCGTCTATGGCCTTGGCACCTATGTGAACAAGGGCGTTACTCATACGGAAAGACTAATTCCGGGTAGCACCCCGATTCAGAGCTCTAGCAGTTCCGTAGTTCCTGCGTCGAGCAGTTCCTCCAAGCCGGTCGTCTCCAGCAGCTCCGTGGCTAGCTCCAGTTCTGTAAATCCGTGGCAGCCGCAGTCCAGCTCCAGCTCGGTAAAGTCCAGCTCCAGTTTCGCCGTATCTAGCTCTAGCGTTGTCTCCAGTAGTAGCGTTTGGCAGCCAGCAAGCAGTTCCAGCAGCGCTGATCCAAGTACTTGCAAGGCTCTTACCACGGAATGCTATAGTGAAAAAGAACTCTGTGAAATGGGCATAAAGAATTTCTGCGTTGAAAGTTCTTCTAGCGAGGAATCTAGCAGTAGCGAAATGGACCCGCCATGCGACGCCCTGATTCCGGAATGCGGCTATAGCGAAACTGAACTTTGCAGTATGGGCGTGCTCGAATATTGCGACCCGAATGCAGTAAAGCCAGTGCTTGCCGGTAAGGCCGTAAAGCTTTATCGCGAAGGTAATACGCTTGTTTCTGACAGGTCCATCACCCTGTTCGATGTGACCGGCCATATCGTAAAGGCGGTTTCCGGTTCTGGTCGTACAGTTCTTTCGCTCGAAAATATGCGTCAGGGAGTGTACATTGCCAAGAGCGGTAGCAATGTCCTGAAGGTCAACGTCAAGTAAATATCCACAATTTTCACAATCTATCAACAAATTGTTGATAGATTTTTGTGAACTTTAGGGCTTATTTGAGGTTTAAAACGGGTGTAAAAGTATGTAACCCCTTGATAATTCAAGACTTTTTACTATCTTTGCGCTTAAAATCAAAAGTTTTACTTTAAAGGTATAATTATGAAGAGAACATTCCAGCCGCACAATCGTAAGCGCGTAAACAAGCATGGTTTCCGTCAGCGTATGGAAGATCGTTGGGGCCGCGCAGTCCTCAGCCGTCGCCGCGCCAAGGGTCGCAAGCGTCTCACTGTTAGCGATACCATCTACAAGAAGTAAGGTCGGCATATCGCCTCTCTACGTTCTTATAGAATAAGTTCGCAGTCTGATTATCGGCAGATATCCAATAAAGGCAAGTACATTAAGGCGTCTTCCTTGTCGATGCGCTTTATTGAAAGCCCAGACGGAGTTTGCCGATTTTCTTTTCTGGCGAAAAAGAAGAACGGTTGTGCCGTTTACCGCAACCGCTGTAGGCGTATTTTGCGCCCGGTATTTTTTGCGGAGGCTCCGAACTTCAAAAAGCCTATCTGGGCTATGGTCTTTGTGAACGACAAGGAAGGCGAAATGACCTCGGAACGCTTGCGGGCGTCTGCCAAGGTGATATTTGAAAAACTGGCAGGCCGTTTGCATGGCTAAGCTGAAAAAGGTACGTGCTTCTGATGCAGCGCGCGCCCTTTTTGTTTTACCGATAAAGGGTTATCGACTGATTCATCCGTATTTTTTTTCGGGAGTCTGCCGTTTTACCCCGACCTGTTCCGCTTATGCTATTGAAGCTGTAGAAACTCATGGCATTTTAAAGGGCGCAGCACTTGCAAGTTATCGCATTCTGCGCTGTAACCCATTCTGCCGTGGTGGTTACGATCCTGTTCCACCTCGCAAGGATTAATATGAACAAGAACACTCTCATTGGCGGCCTTCTCATTGTTGGCATTATGGTCTGGTGGATGTCTACTGCTCCAAAGCAGGCGCAAGCCCCGGCTCAAACCGCCCCGCAGAAAACCACGGAAAGCGCTTCCACGTTAGAACTCCCTAAGGCCGATGCTCCTAAGGAATTGACCCTTGGGGGCGCACAGGCCCCTGTGGCTGTTGCAGATTCTGCCGTAGCTGATTCCGCTGCAGATACAGCAGCTGTTGCTCCAAAGATTGAACCGCGTGACGTGACTATTGAAACGGAACGCTTTACCGTTGTGATTGCAAATCGCGGTGCTCGCATAAAGAGCGTGATTCCGAAGGTTCTTGCCGATAGCACCGGCGCATTCCCGGAACTTTTGGCCGATACAAGCCTTGGCGCACTTAGCCTTGTGATTGACGGTGCAAACCTTGACCAGGCCTTGTTCGCTGTAGAAGCAGAAGATAAGGTTGTTGTTTCTGATGCAAAGACAATTGACTTTACCTTTGCAGACGCTAATGGCAACAAGGTGGTCCGTTCCTACGGCTTTACGAAGGACGGTGCTGCAATCCGCCAGGTGAACAGGTTCGAAGGCTTTAAGCCGAAGAGCTATGAACTTGCCTGGAACGGCGGTATGCGTGAAACGGAATACATTCCTGAAGGCCGTACCTTTGGCGGTAACTACTTCTTTAGCGAAGTTGTCTATAATGAAAACGGCAGCATTGAACGCGAAACGTTTACTTCTGGCACGAAGCAGTTCAATGAAGACGGCAAGAAGCTTGCATGGGCCGGTATGCGTCGCAAGTACATTGCCATCACCATGCAGTTCGATGCTCCGGTCAATGCAAAGATTGATGCAAGCGCATTCGAAAAGAAGGAAAGCGAACACGATCCGGGTACTTACAAGATCGCAGTCAAGGATAACTTTACTTCTGACAGCCTTGCTTACAACTTCATGGTGCTTCCGCTTGAATGGCAGGCTATCAAGGCTTTTGACGTTGGCTACGAAAAGATCATTGTTAGCGGTTGGGAATGGTGCGGTGCCGATACATGGTTTGTTGCAATTTGCGGCTTCCTGCTTTGGCTCCTCAAGGCAATTTACTCTGTAATCCCGAACTACGGTGTTGCAATCATCATCATTACCTTGATTGTTCGTGGCATTACGACACCGCTTACGGCAAAGCAGCTTCGCTCCTCCAAGCAAATGGCAAAGCTCAAGCCGGAACTCGACGCTATCAACGTGAAGTTCCGTGCAGACCCGCAAGGTAAGCAGCGTGCCATTATGGAACTCTATGCAAAGAACAAGATCAACCCGATGTCTAGCTGCACTGGCGGCTGCTTCCCGCTTCTTTTGCAGATGCCTGTGTTCTTTGGCTTGTTCATGATTCTTGGCCGTTCCGTGGAACTTCGCGGCATGCCGTTCTTTGGCTGGATTACGGACCTTTCCCATTCCGACGTTATCTTTAGCGGCATTTCCATTCCGTACGTAATGCCGATGGGTATTGCAATCCTCCCGATCGTGATGGTATTTACCACTTACTTCCAGACAAAGCAGTCCATGATCAGCATGCCGGACCCGGCCCAGGCAAAGATGATGAGCTGGATGATGCCTGCCATGATGTTCCTGTTCAGTGCAGTGATGCCGTCTGGCCTTGTGCTTTACTGGATTGTTTCTAACCTTTGGGGCATTGCGCAGTATCGCATCATGAATCGCGATAAGATTGCCGAAGCCAAGGCCAAGAAGGCTAACGGCAAAAAGGTGATTGACGCCGAAGTCATCAAGAAGAAATAAGCTGTACTAAACGGCAAAAGAAAAGGTCACGAGTTTTGTTGCTCGTGACCTTTTTGATTCCCTGGGGAAAATTTCTTTTAGGCTTGTTCGCCGCTTTCGCGGATGCGTTTGCGGGCCTTGCTGCCTGGGCGGTTGCGACGCTTTTTGCGGTGCTCGTTAGCGTTTGCCTGTGGCACTTGGTTAATCTGTTGCGCAGTTTCGTTTATGCTTGGCTGTGTTGTAAGGGAGGGCTTGTTCGCCTTTTTTTGTTTTTTATGGCCGCCCTGCCTTTGCTGTTGATTGTTGTTAGAAACTTCGGAACTTTCATTCGTCGTCGCGCTGTTGCGAGGAGCGTTTCCCTTGCCGTGGCGCTTGCCTTTTGGATTGTTTTGCTGGGGTGGCAGCGGCTGCGGTTCGGGGAGGTTTGCGTAAATGCCGTGGTCGCCTTCTGGGAGCTTTACGCGAGTAACTTTTTCAATGAGCTTTAAGTTGTCGTTGTCTTCTGGACAGCAGAATGCGATTGCTTCGCCGTCTTTGCCTGCTCTGGCTGTACGGCCGATGCGGTGCACGAATGTTTCTGCCTCGTTGGGCAAGTCGTAGTTGATGACATGTGTAACATCATCGATGTCGATGCCGCGTGCGGCGATATCTGTTGCGATGAGAATGCGGATCTGTTCTGTCTTGAAATTATTTAGGGCCTCTTGACGGCGGGTCTGGCTCTTGTTGCCGTGAATTGCCGCACACTTGAAACCGGCCTTTTCTAGGGTTTCTGAAATCTTGTTTGCACCGTGCTTTGTGCGGCTGAACACGAGAACCTTCTTCATTTCGGGGCGTGTGTTCAACAGCTCCTTGAGAAGTGCCGTTTTGCGGCGCTTTTCGATATGGTAGGCTACCTGCTTTATGCGTTCTATTGGTGTACTCTGCGGGGCGACTTCAATTCGGACCGGGTTGCTGCCCAAAACACTTGCTGCAAGCTTTGCGATTTCTGGCGGCATGGTTGCCGAGAAGAACAGGTTCTGGCGCTTTGCCGGGAGCATTGCCACGATCTTCTTGATGTCGTGAATGAATCCCATGTCGAGCATTCTGTCGGCTTCATCAAGGACAAAGAATTCAAGGGCCTTTAAAGAAACAGCCTTTTGTGCGATGAGGTCCAGTAAGCGGCCCGGGGTTGCGACAAGCACGTCTACGCCGTGAATGAGGGCGTGCTTTTGCGGAATGTCGGAAACGCCGCCAAAAACGCATGCCGTGTTCATTGCCGTGAACTTTGCATATTTTTCAAAGCAGTCTGCCACTTGAATTGCAAGTTCGCGTGTCGGCAAAAGAACTAGAGCACGAGCGCACTTTGTAGACCTGAAGTTTCCAGATTCCAAAAGCAGCTGTAAAATCGGGAGGGCAAATGCCGCTGTCTTGCCGGTTCCGGTCTGTGCGATGCCGCACAAATCCTTGTGCTCGAGTAAAACAGGAATAGCCTTCTCCTGTATTGGAGTAGGCTCTTCGTAACCGATTTCGCGAACGGCGCGCTTTAGGGGATTTATTAACTGAAAATCTTCAAACTTCATGCACTATAAGTTAGAAAATTTTCCACTTTCCATATTTTCGATGTAATCGGTAAGCATTTGCTTGTTGCTTTGCGTTTCTGAGTCCAGTTCGCTAGCAATTTGGGCTTCGGCGATTTTTGCAACGTACTTCATGATGCTGTCATTCTTGAAATCGCTAGAACCATGCTTTGCAAGTCGCATCACTTCTTCGTGGATTTCTTCTCCATAGACACTCTTGAAGTTTTCGCAGTATGTGTTTAGAACCTGCTGTAATTTGCAAATGAAGATTGCTTGATTCTTGAATAAGTCAATATCCGTTTTGAATGTTGGCGCATGGGACCCGCGAAGGAGCATTGTACCGTCATCAAAATTGAAGTAAATTGAAATGGGGGAGTTGGCTGTGCGCTTGCAGTCTCTTATGTTTGTCAAATAGCTTGGCATGGTAAAATTCCCTTTGATGAATTATGGCACTGTGAGCTTTTTAGAAATTGAAGCGCGCTTCATCAAAGCAGCGCTCTGCCTGTTCGTCTTCATCCAATTCATCTTCCAACTGAATCGTTCGTGGATAAAGCGGCCTGATCTTTGCGTCCGCAAGGGGCAAAAGTTCCATTACCGTTTTTTCTATGTCTTCGGCAGATGGCGAAAAGCACTTGAATGCATCGCGGATCTTTTCTTCGGAGTCCTGCAAAAATTGTATAATGGCATGTTCAACATTAAAAAAGTCGCCGTATTCGGCTTCATTGACGGTGATTTCAATGAATGTCTTTTCGTTTGGGTCGTGCATGCCGTTTGGTGCGATGGAGTATGCGAGGCTTACCTTGGCACTGTTGATTCCGATGTCTGTAAAAAGAATTCTTTGCATATTTTTCGCCTTGTTTGCTTGCCTTAGGCGGCAATGTCAGAAAAGTTTACGCCCATTTCATCGGCAAATTTCCTGATCTTGCCGCATGCCCTCTTGTAAATGACCCTGATGCCTTCGTGGGTCATGCCCATTTCCTTTTCCAAGTCCCTGAAGTTTAGGCGTTCGCCGTTAAAGCCGTCATAAGCCCTTACGACATAGAGCTCCTTTTCGTTCAGCACGGCCAGAGCCTTTGAAATAAAGGATTCCTGTTCCTTGAGAACAATCCCGAATTCGGGACCGTTTTCGTTGCTATCAGCAATGCTGTCGATTCTGCTTTCTTTGCTGTCTTCAAATTGGCTTTGGTCCAAGGATATGGCGCTGTAGTTGCCAAGTATCAAGGTCTTTTCGCTTTCGTCGCTGTCTTCAACATCGTCTTCTTCGCAGCTTTCAAATTCTACGAAGGCGTTTTGCTTGAGCTTTTTATTTAGCTGCCTTTGTTCCCTTTGAACATTGGCCGGTATGTGCACTATGGAATCCTGACTGTTTATGAGGTCCATGATTGCAGATTTCATTGACCAGATGGCGTGAGTGCGAATGCATGTGCCGCGGCTTGGGTCAAAAGTCCTTAATGCCATTAGAAAGCCGTAGACCGCAGCCGAAAACAGGTCGTCTTGTGTCAGCCTCTTTGTTTGGTACTTGGCTGCAGTTGCCTTTATGAACTTGAGGTTTGCCTTGACAAGCTTGTCTTCGGCGATTCTCTTTTCTGCAGAGGACTTTGAGTAGAGCGCCTTTTCGATCAGTGCGGCTTCTTCTGCAGCGGAAAGCTGCGAAATGCTTGCAGAAAGAAGCTGTTCGTAGGTGTTGGAACGTGGTTGTGTTTTGACGTTAGCCATAACGTTTTATCCTTGAAATTTTTGAATGACACTGATAAGATGCCCCGTGGAGTCTGGGGCACCCTGAGATTTGCGAAAATGGTGAAAACCATTTTTTTAAGGTGATGGTGCGGTTTGCACCTACGAATATTTTGGGGAAATTACGCAGTGATCAAAAAAAGCGATAGGGGAGCTTGTTTTCAAAGATCTTTGTTGGATATAATATAGAAAATAGGGGGGATCCCCTATTTTAAGGGACTGGCGCAAAATCAGGAGAAGTAGAAAGAGTGCTTGTCTACTTTCTTTGCCTCGGCTCTTTGGCGGAGCTTTTCTATGGCCGCGTTTCGGATTTGACGGATGCGTTCGCGTGAAATATCCATGCAGCTTTCAAGTTCACGGTAGTTCTGGACATCTCCAAAAAAGCCGCAATTTGCCTTCACGAGGTACGATTCCCTTTGCGGAAGGCTTGAAAGAAGTTCTTCGCAGAGTTTTTTCTGCTCGATTTCATCAATGTACGCTTCTGTGGAAAAGGAGCTGTCGCTGATGCTTGCCGCAAGAGGTTCGCGGCTTGATTCGCCCTTGATGCTTGTCGGCAAATCAATGGATACTGTTTTCACGAATGCCTGCCTTGCATTGTCTTGTGCTTCTGCGTCTACGGTTTTGCCGGAATCTAAAAGCCTTGTAACCTTGCGGCGTTCAAGAATCCTGTTTGCAGGGATATGTACGAGGCTTTCCTGCTGGTTCAAGAATGCCGTGATTGCGCCACGTATTGCCCAGATGGCGTGTGTTATGAACTTGTTTCCGCGGCTTGCGTCAAAGGTGTCGATCGCTGCAACCATTGCCGTGAGCGCTTCAGAAAACATGTCGTCCATGTCGATGGACTTGTTCTGGAATTCATTGACTGCCTTTGCGACAAAGCGGATGTTTGCGCATGCAATGCGATCGCGGGCCGCCTTGCGTGCGGCTGCCGTCTTTGCGGAATGGTATTGGTTGAAGAGCTCCTGTTCTTCGGTGGCGCTGACTGGGTTAGAAATATTTGAGGCAAGGAGCTTGTTGTAGGAAGAGTGGCTTTGGCAATTGTATGGAGTCATATGCTGTTATATGAATTAAAAAATCAAAAAAGCAAGTGCAGAGATTTATTTTCTCTGCCTGCTTGAAAATTTTTTGCCCGTGAAGGGCGCCTGACAGGATTATTCAATGTATGTAGCGCGGTTGCCTAAGCTTTGGCGCAATTTTTTGAGTGCCTGTCTCTTGAGCTGGCCTATGTACTGGTGGGCTACGCCTTGTTCGCGGGCGATATCATTCAGACTTTCTTCATCGCGGTAGCCCAGGCCGAATGCGCGTTCAATGACATCCTTTTCCCTTGGCTTTAATGCCTTCATGCCACCGCGGAGAATCTGGCAGATTTCCTTAGCGTACATCTCGTCTTCAAGATTTCCGTTGCTTGCCTTGAGCAAGTCTTCGATAGTGAAGTCGGAATCGTTGTCGAGCGGCATGCTTGTAGACATGTACTTTGGATTGAGATCCTTGTACAGATTGTTTTCCTTGGCATTCAGAGCTTCGCCCTTGTTTACTCGGTTGTTGAGTTCGCGGCGGGTGTCCTGCTTGTTGGACGGAATGTGGAGCAATTCACAATCTTTAAACAACTTGGAAAGCTTGCCGCGGACCTTCCAGCTGGCGTGGGTGTAGAGGCTTGCGCCGGAATTTGGGTTGTAGCTGTCGATTGCTTCACCTAGAGCGAGTGCAGCTGTATTTAATATGTCTCCGTATTCAAGGGAGGCATGGCCGTAATCCTTGATCATTTGCATGATTTCTGCAAGGTGGCTGGTGTAGAGCATTTCTCTTGCACGGGCGGCAAGTTTTGTGCCCTTGTTGTTGCGTATGATTTCGAACAGCTTGGCATCTTCTGCCGGAGTCAAACGCTTTGTGTTCTTGACGAACTTGGAGATGTTGGAGGTTTGGAACTGGGTTGTGCGCATAGATTTTATCCTTTTTTAGAGTTTAGGATTCCCCCGGCCCGTATTTACGGGACGATTTTTATGCATACGTCAGGGAAGGAACGTATACCGGCAAGGCTTTCGACCTTGCTTGCGCAGGTAACAAGGAACGGCCGTTTCATTTTGCAGGGAGGCTCGCCAACACGTATAATTATTATTTCACGCGTAAAGCCATTTGTGAGGCGATGCCAAAAACTGCGAAAGACCTTAGTCGGACCCAGTTTTACAGACTGTTATTTGATGTTAATCCTCGGTTTTGAGGACTTAAAGGACTGAAAATTTGAGAGGGGAAAATACTCAAAAATAATCATAAACCTCAAATATTGTTGGTTGATTCGGTTTGGACTTCAAATTTAGAATCTTGGAGTGACATAAAACGTCAATCCAGGGAAATTTTGAAAAAAATCATAAAAAAACTCCTTTTTATTTATTGATGTTTTGTTAAATGAAAGTGGACCGGAATTTCAAAAAGCAAAACGTCGGCGGGGCGGCGCGCCGCCTGTAGAGCAAATGTCGTGCCAAAGATGGCTTTTGGCGTATTTGCTTAATTTTAAGGAAATGATGTTCGTTGAGTAATACTGAATATGAAAAATATTTCACTATTAGTGAAATATTTTTCTTTAATGTTCTAGATTGTTGTGTCTTATCTAAACCAGATGTTCTCAGTCGCCGTCTGGGTACATGTTGCTTGCCGCTGCACGAAAAATTTCCCTCAATTTTGCTTCCCTAGCTTTTGTTAGGTATTTTTGTGCAAATGGAGCCAAATAGGAATCGATGCTTTCTGCATTGCCGTTTGTAAGCAATTCAACGAGGGCTTCCATGCCGTTGATGAATTCTTTTGCAACGGTATTGCATTGTTCTTCACTATGCTGAATGTTTGCGGCGCTGCATTTGTCTGCAAGTATCTGCGCAACCTTTTGCGGATTGCGCGGGTAGTTTTCGCCTTCTTCGTGTGCCCAGAGATTTCTTAATGTTCCCGAGCGAATGGTTGCGCTGTCTGCGTTTTCGACTTGCATGCCGGCAATGCTTAAAAGCTGGTCTCGCAATTCATTCAGTGTCTGCATGAACAGGGAGTTTGATCTGTCGAACATTGTGAAAAATTTGAGCAGGCACCAGCTGCCGACAATTTCGATGAAATCACCATTTTTGTCAATTGCATCCATAAGGTCTCCTTGTTGAACCTGTATAGAATATGTTTGAAATTTTTAGAAAGGCAATATCTTAATCTTTTACACAACGTTGCACTATAGGCAAACTGTCGTCGCATTGGAACACGATATTACCTTCAGCAGAAAAACCGAAGTCCAACACCTTTTTTTGGGGTGTTGGAAGTTTTGTGGCGAAGCGTTATTTGCGCTTTGCGGCCTTGAGCATTTTCTTGATGTTGCTTGCCGTTGGCGTTTGCTTTTTCTGTGCGTGATCCTTTGGCTTTTCTGGGCAAAGCAAATCTGCAGGAATTGCAGGCAAAATGCCGGTAGGCAAATTGAATGGCAAGTCCAAAAATGCCTTTAGACGCTCGAACCAATTTTTGTTCGACATGTTGAAAACGGGAATGCCCTTCAGGTCTGCCATGGCAATCGCTTGCCCCGTTCCGCCGGAAGCCTGCTTGCGGTCTTTTGCGTGCTCGCAGCCGTCCTTGGTGGAGCAGACTATGAAATCTACAGGCGTGTCGAGGTTTATGCCAAACACCTGGAACGTGTTGCGCGCAAATAAATCTAGCGCGTGTGCATATAGATGTTCTGGCGAAGGGTGCAACTCCTTTGCAATGGCGCGCGCCTCGTCGGTTGCGTGAGCTGGCGTAAATATGTGCGCTTTTGAAGCTCGCTTGCTATCCATGCCATAACGCGTTCCACAGGCTGCTGCGTGTTTGGTTCCCTGGCTCCCGACAAATCGCGATGCCCGATGCCTGCGTATGTGAACGACTTCTTTTTGCCATTTCGGCAAGTCTGCGAAAGTTCTCATGCTTCACTCCTTGTGCAGCAACACATGCCGCTGCCAAGGAGAATTATGTATGGGAAAAGCGAAAAGGCAAGTGGATTTGAAAAAATTTTGGAAGACGCATGGCCTTGTTAAATTCTAATGTAACACAAAATTTTAAATGTAACATAATAATGTTATATTACGATGAAATGACGGGCTAAAGCTGCAAAAATTGTCGCTTGTTGTGGAATTTATGCGATATAACAATGATTATTGACAATGTAACCAGAACATATTTTGAAAATTTTAAGAACCAATATGTGCTTATTGGCGGTTCTGCATGTTCCATTTGGTTTGATGTAAATGGCGGCAAGTTTAGATCGACGAAGGATTTGGACATTGTGTTGATCCTTGTGGGTAGTCAACCTTCTTCATTTACGGTGTGAATGAACACAAAAAACGGACCTTACGGTCCGTTTTTTGATGTGAATTTTTTTAATGATTTGACTTTATTTCTCGCCAGGAAATTTTGGTTTGTGGGATTTTTCAATGGGACAGTTGTCAAATGCGTTTTTATTGTTTGTTACATTGTTAACATTCCATTCAGAGATGTCTCTGTTGAATTTGGAATCACAGAATATCCAATCCATGTCAGCTACATTGCTAACATTCCATTTAGAAATGTCTCCATTGAATTTAGAATCACAGAACATCCAACTCATATCTTTTACATTACTTACGTTCCAGTTTGAAATGTCTCCGTTGAATTGA
The DNA here is from genome assembly GCA_002314675.1 of Fibrobacter sp. UBA1765. Lineage (GTDB taxonomy): Bacteria > Fibrobacterota > Fibrobacteria > Fibrobacterales > Fibrobacteraceae > UBA1765. The sequence continues at coordinate 59,902 of DCGZ01000157.1, forward strand.
CAATTTTGGAACATGCCTTTCATGTTTGTGACGTTACCTATGTTCCATTTGGAGATGTCTCCGTCAAATTCAGAACATTCGAACATACCACTCATGTTCTTTACGTTGCCCGTATTCCATTTGGAAATGTCTCCATTGAATTGAGAGTTGCTGAAAATACAGCTCATGTCAGTGATGTTGCTTGTATCAATAAAATTAAGGTTGCATTTATGGCCTTTTATTTCGATAGTCTGCTTGATTAAACTTTCCAAATGTTCTTTGTCTCGCACCTTGATGGATATGTTGTTTCGGAATTTTGAAATAGAAAATAAAGAATGTCCATCTGTGATATTAGATATGTTCCATTTAGAGATGTCTCTATTGAATTGAGAACCTCTGAATATGCTTCTCGTATTTGTCACACTGCTTACATTCCATTCGGAGATGTCTCCATTGAATTGAGAACCTCTGAACAAGTCACTCATGTCAGTGACGTTGCTTACATTCCACTCAGAGATGTCTCCGTTGAATAATGCTTCACAGAACATACTTCTCATGTCAATGACATTGCTTACGTTCCATTCGGAGATGTCTCTGTTGAATTGAGAATTTCTGAACATGTAGCTCATGTCAGTGACCTTGCTTACGTTCCATTCAGAGAAATCTCCGTCAAATTGTGAGTTTTCGAACATATGACTCATGTTCGTTACGTTGCTCACATTCCATTTAGAGATGTCTCCGTTGAATCTGGAGCCGCTGAACATATAGCTCATGTCAGTGATGTTGCTGACGTCAATAAAGTTTAGATTGCAGTAGCAGCCGTTTCGTACGATAGTCTGCTTGATTAAACTTTCCAAATGTTCTTTGTCTCGCGCCTTGATGGATATGTTTGGAAAGAATTTGGAAATAGAAATCAAAGAATGCTCATCTGTGATTTTAGATATATTCCATTTAGAGATGTCTCCGTTGAATTGGGAATCACTGAATATCCAATCCATGTCAGCTACATTGCTAACATTCCATTTAGAGATGTCTCTAGTGAATTGAGAATTTCTGAACATGTAGCTCATGTCAGTGACATTGCTTACGTTCCATTTAGAGATATCTCCGTTGAATTTAGATCCGCTGAACATACTTCTCATGTCAGTAACGTTGCTAACATTCCATTTAGAGATGTCTCCGTTGAAGCTGGAACCATTGAACATTTCGCTCATGTTCGTTACGTTGCTCACATTCCATCTAGAAATGTCACCATTGAATTGGGAATTTGAATAGGAATCACCTTCGTCATCAGACCAGGAAGTAAATAAGTTACTCATGTCAGTGATGTTGCTGACGTCAATAAAGTTTAGATTGCAGTAGCAGCCGTTTCGTACGATAGTCTGATTGATTAAACTTTCCAAATGTTCTTTGTCTCGCGCCTTGATGGATATGTTTGGAAAGAATTTGGAAAGGGAAATCAAAGAACGCTCATCTGTTTCAGATACATTCCATTTAGAGATGTCGCCGTTGAATTTAGACCTGCTGAATATCCAATCCATGTCATCTACATTGCTTACATTCCATTTAGAGATGTCTCTATTGAATTCAGACCCGCTGAACATGTGGCTCATGTCAGTGACATTGCTTACATTCCATTCGGAGATGTCTCCGTTGAATTGAGAATTTCTGAACATGTAGCTCATGTTCGTTACGTTGCTCACATCCCACTTGGAAATGTCTCCGTTGAATTTAGAATCCAGAAACATGACGCTCATGTCGGTCACATTGCTCATGTTCCATTTTGAGATGTTGCCATTGAATTTAGACCCACTGAACATGTGGCTCATGTCAGTGACATTGCTTACATCCCATTTGCAAATGTCTCCGTTGAATTGAGAATATTCGAACATTCCGCTCATATTTGTGACGTTGCTTACGTCCCATTTAGAGATGTCTCCGTTGAAGCTGGAACCATTGAACATATGGCTCATGTCCGTTACGTTGCTCACATTCCATCTAGAAATGTCTCCGTTGAATCGGGAATTGGAATAGGAATTGCCTTCGTCGTCGGACCAAGAATCATCTTCATCATCAGGCCAGGAAGCAAATAAATAACTCATGTCGGTAACATTACTGACATCAATGAAATTCAAGTCGCAATTGTAGCCGTTTAGTTCAATAGTTTGCTTAATCAAATTTTCCAAATGGCTTTTGTCTCGAGCCTTGATAGATATGTTGGTGTGAAATTTAGATAGAAAAATCAAAGAATGTTCATCAGTTTCATTGGTGATTTTGGATACATTCCATCTAGAAATGTCTCCGTTGAATCGTGAGCTGGAATAGGAATCGCCTTCGTCGTCGGACCAGGAATCATCTTCATCATCCGACCAGGAACCAAATAAATCGCTCATGTTTGTCACGTTGCTCACGTCCCATTCAGAGATGTCTCCGTTGAATTGAGACTCGTTGAACATGCCCTCCATGTTTGTTACATTGCTCACATCCCACTTGGAGATGTCCCCATTGAATTGTGAATTGCAGAACATTTCGCTCATGTTTGTCACATTGCTCACATCCCATTTGGAAATGTCTCCGTTGAATTCAGAATCCTTGAACATTTCACTCATGTCCGTCACATTACTTACATTAATGAAATTTAGATCGCATTCGTTTCCTAATTTTTGAATCGCCTCACGAATAAGTTCGGATAAGTGTTCTTTATTTTGTGCCACGATTCTTTTTCTTGCTTTCTGAGCAATAAAATTAACCATGCCTTCAAGGACTTCATCGCTGTAATAAACACCGTGAACTCGTCTGGTGTCACTGCCGTTGGCCGTTTCAACCAGCATGTCGCCTTTACCAAGTAAATCTTCTGCTCCGCCTTCTCCAAGGATTGTTCTGCTGTCGATGTCTGTTCGAACTTTAAATGCAAATGTTGCGGCAAGGTTTGCCTTGAGATCCCCAGTCACGACTTTTGTACTTGGTCTTTGCGTTGCAAGTATTATATGGATTCCTGCTGCTCGACTTTTTTGGGAAAGTCTTTGAACGCAGTTCGTAAGTTCCTTGCCGTTGCTTAACATTAAATCTGCAAATTCATCTACAATGCAGACTATGTATTTCATTTGCTTTTGGATAGGTTGTTTTTGGTTGAATGCCTTGATGTTTTTTGTCTTGGTTTTTGCTAAAAGGTCATATCGGCGTTCCATTTCGTCGATAAGCCAATTTAGCTTGTCTATGCATTCTTCTGCATTGACGAGTACAGTGTTGTCTATGACATTTGGCAGTTTTTCAAACGTTCCAAGTTCAACGCCCTGTTTTGGGTCAATGAGCATCAACTGATATTCATGCTCGCTTTTGTGCTTTAGCAGGCTGGCTATGATGCTGTTTATGCATACACTTTTCCCGGAACCGGTTTGGCCAGCAATGAGCAAGTGAGGAGCTTCGGCCAAGTCTATGGCTACGCTTTCTCCAGTAATGCCTACACCTATTTCTAATGGCAGCTCCATTTGGCTGCAATCGGCGTTTACATTGCCCGGTAAAACATTCTTGCGATTTTTTACAGGAATGTCTATAGCGACGCAGCCTAAATCGCTATTGATGGAACAGCTTAGCTGCTTTGTCATTAAGGCTATGGCTAGGTCATCTTTTAAGCTTATTATGGAACTGGCTTTTGTTCCTATTGCTGGTCGAACGTTTATTCTTGTAATGACCGGGCCGCATTCAATGCTGTGGAATGTGGCCTTTACCCCAAAGCTTTCCAGGTTTTGTACAATTTGTTCACCAAGGGATTCATCTGCAGGATTGGTTAAATCTTCTTTTTCGCTGCAAAAGCGCTTTATCATTTCATTGCGTTCAGATTTTGTGATGCTAGGACTGACGAATTCAAATTCCATCATGATGAAACCTCGTAAGGCTTGGGTATGTTGTTTACATTCGCTAATATATATTCTTTATCGGAAAAGAAAATTGCAAATGAATCAAAACCGGACCGTAAAGACTGAATCTCCCCAAAATTTACGCTCGCTTTCATAAACTTTCAATTCCCCGCTTGCCTTTTTCAAGAAAAATTTCATAATGCCTTTTGTACCTCAACCAAGGAACGGTCGTTATGGAACAGTCTTTAATCACTATCCCGACAATGAAACAGGTTATCGCTTTCTTTGGATGGGGCGATAGCCTGCTTGCGCTTTCTGGTGTTAGCCTGGTTTTGGCGTTGTGCGCGGTGTTCTTTTTGGTTGTCGTAGGCTTTTTTATGAACCTGGCCGAAAAAGCGGAACTTTGCATTCTTCGCAAAAGTTTCGGCTGGTCGTTTGCATCGTTTTTCCATAATCGTCTTACGTTCCCTGGGCTTGTGATGCATGAGTGTGCGCACGCCGCGTTTGCGATGATTACCGGTTCAAAGGTTACGGAAATCAGCGTCTTTGACGATGGAAGGGAATCGATTGGGCATATTCAACATATTCTTCGCGGGCCAAAGTTTTGGCGGGCTGTGCAGAGTACGCTTGTGAGCTGCGCCCCGACTGCTGTTGGACTGTGGCTTGGCGCGTTTATGCTCAAGTGGATTTTGTACGGGAACTTGCCGCTTTGGGGCGATGCCATTCTCTGGTATTTGGAAGTGTGCATTCTAAACCACATCAGTATGAGCACCGTGGATCTAGGCTATTACATTTCTAGCGTGTGGGTTTTTATTTTGCCTTTCTTCGGCTTGTTCTTGACGCTCGGCCTGCTTGCGTAATTTTTTTATAATAGCTTTTTGTTTTTTGTTGTTTTTATGATATTTTATGTAGCAGGCGCCCCTTTCGGGGCGCCTGCTTTATT
>DCGZ01000117.1:0-33506 GCA_002314675.1 Fibrobacter sp. UBA1765
GCTTTTTTAGGAATGGGTGCAAAGCCCATTTCTTTTTTTTGTTATTTTCTCACTTAATATAACTATCATCATTTTGGATTATGAACTTTTTTAAGCTCGTCATGTTATTCAGCGTACTTGCGACATTTTCTGTAGCAAGTCAAACGGCTTCTATCTTTATAAAGGATCCGGCAGAAATTCAAAATCTTCAAAAGAATCTTGAAACTTTAAAGACGGATCTTGGCGAAAGCAATCCGCAGATTGACGCACTTTTGAACCGGGCAAGCAATATCGCCAAAATGAACGACCGCTGCTCCATAATATCGGTCAACGATTTGCTCGATGAGGAATGCAGCCACTTTTATTCCGTTGAATTGCCAGAGTTTGAATCAGAATACATGGAACTGACCGGCGAACTTCGCCTGAATTCCGTAAAGATGGGAAGCACCCTTGCTGAACGTGCCGAACAGATACAAGTCTGTGCAAACGCTCTTGTAGGGATTCTTGTTTCTAAGGATAAATTGCTAAAGCTTGACGGCAATGTAGACCTTGAACCACTCGACCTTACTGGAGCTTTTGATGCCACATACGAGTTCAACTTATACTTTGACGGTTCCCGCATGAGCCAACAGAAAAGCCTCATGGAACGTTGGACCGACAAATGCAGTGAAGTTGTTATTCGCAAGGCCCACGATGAATTTGCCCCGCTATTTGTAGACAGAATCAATGCAATCAACGATTCTCTTGAAAAGAGCAACGCAAATGTTAAAATTGTTCTTGAACCCGAATACCTAGACTTTTACCTGGACTTGAACAAACCCGTTGCTGGTGCGTATTACTTGAACGGCGCACAGCTGTTCAAGGTAAATTCATTACCTTCTGGAAGAAACTTTGCACACATCATTGTTAACGTTCTCGAAAAAAAAGTGTACTTGCCTCTCGGCGTTGACGGTAAGATGCAAAACTTTAGAGGACGTGTAGAATTTACCGCGGCGTACCAGGAAAAAGACCTGATGGGACGCTGGACTTGGGGCAATAAAGAAAGCACAAACCTGGCGATTGCCAAAGGTGAAATTACTTCTACAGCAATCATCGGGGATTCAACAAAACCGGCACCAATAGTAAAGCAGCTTGCATCTACAGATACGACCGCGCTTATATCTTCAAATGCTAGCGATTCAGAAGCCGCGAGTGATGCCGCAAAGGATGCTTCAACAAATGAAGGTTCAAAAAAATCATGGATTTTGCCGGCTGTGGCTAGCGCAGTGATGATTGGTGGCGGTGTAATGGCTGTCATGTTCAACAAAAAAGCAAAAGACGAACACGACAAGGTGCCAGAAACCAAGAGTGAATACGACGATATTTGCGACAACATTGACAATGCGCAAACTATGCGAAATGTTGGTATAGGCATTGCAGCAGTAGGCCTTGTCGGGCTTGGCTTTACACTGTTTTTCTAAGGAGAGGATGATATGAAAATGAATAAAAAATTGCGTACCATCCTAAATGCGGCAGTCGCAACATCACTCTTTGCATTTGCAGCCTGTTCCGACTACCTGGAAGACTTCCAGGATAAGTATGACGACGGCAACGCCTTCGCAGAAATATCCAGCGACAGCGACAATGGCAGCGACGACGGCAGCAGCGACAGCAAACTCAGTTTTTCCAACGGTGGCGACAGCGAACTCAGCTCTTCCAGCAAGGGCAACAGCGACGTCGAATCTTCCGACAGCACGGACAGTTCCAGTTCAGCAACTGATCCAGGCAGTTCCTCTTCTGTTGCAGAATCCAGCAGCAGTGCTTTCAAGCCTTGCACCGGCACCGTGATTTATGACGCGGAAGAAGATTCGGTGTATAATAGATTTGGTCGAAAATTTATTACGTATGTCCGAGAGTATGGCTCATCAGATTGGAGCAAAACAAGTCCAGACGGAGTAACAGCACAACTTTCTGAAGGAAGCTCATTAATAATGCCTTTGGCAACATACCCAGATACCATGAATATTGAACCTTGGGGTGGATTCTGTGTTGAATACACTGGCTCGGGGGTTCTACATGCTAACGTCGTCGATGAGAGTAGCGATAATAAATATATTTTGCTTTACAAAGAGATGCCTAATATAAATGGCGAGAAAAGTTCATTCACATGGTCATGGAATGAAAATGATGCTTTGATGGAGGAACAAAAGAACTCGGTTTTTTCAAACGGATTTTCAATAGAAAAAGTAAATTCAATCAATTTTACCAGCTATTCGGGCAATAGCTCTATAACCATTCATAAAATCACAACATTGAAACCCAATGTTTCTATTGACGAATACTTAAAATGCGACGGTTCGACTTTTACACCACAATATATCGAATACTGGTCGTCCTTAGATTTTTTACAGAAAAAAACACAACTAATTCCCGGTAATGAATACGAAATTACTTTATTAGGAAACAACACTGTTCTTGTGAATGAACCAAGCGATCAGGTAAGGTTGGCCCAAGCCAAAGGTTTCTGTATAGAATATTCTTCAGACAAAAATTTCTTGTTATCATTTCACCGCTACGAGGGCACACTTACAAATGATAGTGCAAATGTCTCCATTTACAAAGGGGAGAAAAAGATTTCTTACATACTATGGCAGGATTTAGAAAGAAGATTTGGTAGTTTTTGTTCAACTAATAGACATTTACTAACATTCAGTGCTAAACAAAACGAAAACGACACAACAAACATAACGATCAGCCGAATGACTCTAATCGAATAAAAAAACAAGACCAACCAGTATGTAAAAAGGGGACTGATGAAGAAATCATCAGTCCTCAAATCTTTTCCGCTTGTTCGCCTTCATACCGAACAGTTTCAAGAAGATTCCAGTGCCAATCAGCACTACAACTGCAGCCACAATCCTGCCGGTGCTACCGCCCGCGGCACTCACCGGGGCGGGAAACCCATCCAGCTTTATGAGGTAACGTTTATAAGCTAGCGGAGGTTTTATGGCATATTCTTAGAAAGCGAATACGGTTTCTAAACCAAGAGTCAATCCAACATCGTCGTCATCACCGTAGTCATCGCCCAGAGGAACCTTAACCATCGCAAAGCCCGTCATTTCAAGGCCTTCAACAGGGGCAAAATAAATTCTTGCACCGGCATCAAAAGAAGCTAACTTCTCGTCGTCATCCAAGGTATTGGTATGGTATTCAAGCGGAATGCCAAGTGTCAACGAACCAAACAAATTGAAGCTAGGTTCAACATAAGCAAACATATATTCCGGAATTTCTTCGCCGTGAACAGTTGGGGCATCGTCATCTAGCAATGCGTAGAATGCTGATGCCTTTACATTAAAACTACCAACTTCAAAGGATGGTTCTACAAGGAATGCGTGAGTCGATTTCGGTTCGTCTTCTGACAAAGCATCTGCATGGAGACCATACACTGCGTGGAATGCAAAACCGCCAAATTTCAAGTTGGCATCGATACCTGCGTGAAGTTCATTATAATCTTTTTCCTGGTAGCTCTTGTAATCTGCAAATGGACGAATTGCATGTTCACCAAAAGCAAGTTCATAAGCTACATGGGCATCGTAAGCAACGCCTACACATGCTTCTTCGCCATCTTCTTCAACGCATGCTTGATTGTCGTTGTCGCCACGACCAAAGCCAAGACCAAAAACAAATCCATTATAATCAACTTCAACTCCTCGAATATCATGTTCAGCCATACCTGCAGCGTTATCAGCCGGATCATCATAGCCATAGTAGTTCAGAAAGGCGCCTTCAGAGAATGTCAGGTCACCGGCCTTCACGGCAAAGTTTTCACCCTTGCTATACTGAATGAATGCGCCGTTATAAATTGCTGCCGGGTCAGTAGATTCTCCATCGGCTTCCAATTGAACTTCTGCAGACCACCGGTCACTAAACTTCACTGCAAAATTCAGGTCAAATGTTGAAGCGTAGCTGTGATTTACCTTGTCATCATTCAGCAAATCTCCAGTGTAGGCATCAAATTCTACTTCACCAGAAATTGTAACTTCAGGGCCCTTGTTTTCTTCTTCTGCATTTGCTGCTGTTGCAAAAAATGATACAGCGGCAAGGCCAAAAGCCATGTTAGAAATGAGGGAATGTTTCATGATTTCTCCTTGTTTTATTTTGTTAAATACAACGAGCAACGCCCAGCGATAGCTTTAGGTTATTTCAATTAGCAATAACTAACTACATAGTTAAAAAGGAGGGCCGGTGGATGGAGACAAATCAAACCACCGACCCCGTTATCACCAGGCAGCTCGGGCGCGGAATTTAATCCGCTAAAATTTCGAACTCAGTATTAGTCTTCGAATCTCTTTTGCTTGTTGGCCTTCATGCCAAAGAGCTTGAGGAAGATTCCAGTTCCAACCAGAACTATTACTGCTGTTGCAATCCAACCAGTGCTACCGCCAACTGGGAGCTGGTAGAGAAGCACAGCGACAGACCAGGCAAGGATTGTTTGTACAGTTGCCATCAGCACGCCGAGACCAAGGCCGATTTCGCGAACCACTACGCCCATGGCAGCAAGGCAAGGAACATAGAGCAATATGAAGACGAGGAACGCAAACACTTGCCAATTGAAACCATCGTGACCACCGTTATGGAAGTAGGAACGAAGGTTAGCGTAGATATCGGCAGTTTCGCTAAGGTCGCCATCTTCAAGAGCTGCCATTGCATCTTCATCAATTTCTATGCCGGCAGCAGCAAGCTTTGCAAAAACTTCTTCACGAGTCTTTTCGTCGCCTTCTTCTTCACCGAAGGTTTCGATAGCGGCGTATTCATCGCAGGTTAAAATCTTTGCATCAAGAATCTTGTCCAAGGTTTCCTTCTTGAGTTCCGCAGCGTTCTGGGCTTCCAATTCTCCAGAGGTTCCAAGAATATCTGTAAGGGAACCAAATACATCGCTCAAGTTTTCTGGAATTGTTCCAAGAGCTTCAAGGAATGCGGCGCCAATGTTTGGAGCGCCCTCTTCTTCTTCCTCTTCAGCTGGGCATTCATCAACACCTGCGATGAGCACCTCGGCAGGCTCGGTGACCTTATTTTCTTCTGCAGGGGCTTCTTTACTAGATTCTTCGACTCCGGCTGCGCCTTCGCTCGAAGCAACGCTGGAGTCGGCTGCGGTGCTATCGGCGATAGCCACAGTTTCACCTTCAGGCCCTTCGGCAAGCTCAGGGACCTTTTCCATGTCAACAGCTGGCCCTTCGGCAGGCTCAGGGACCTTCACAGCTTCTGTAGTTTCACTCTTCGGAGCCATGGAATAGAGAGAGTTCATTGTACCGATCACAGCTTCCTTAGCAAGCAAACCTGTGAACAAGGAAACAGATGCAGGCCAGTTATCTTCTTCAACACCGAAAGGTTCAAACACTGGCGTAATCGCCTTGCCAACAGAAGAAAGTAAACTGTTTTCAGAATCTGCATTGCCGGCGGTAAACTCGCCATCAGCATAGCCAAAGGCATTCAAGAATCCAAGCACAGCTACCGCAATGGTAATCACCTTACCTGCGCGAAGCACATAGTCCTTCAACTTGAGCCAAGAATGAATCAGCAGGGCCTTCAACTTCGGTAAATGATAGTTCGGGAGTTCCATCACAAAGTTGCTGGAATTGCCCATGAACAAGGACTTTCTAAGGAACAAGCCATAAACGATTGCAAACACAATGCCCACAAGGTAAAGCGCAAACACAATTGTTCCGGCTTGTTTGCCAAAGAACGCCGCTGCAAAAAGTGCATACACAGGGAGGCGGGCTCCGCAGCTCATGAAAGGCACAAGGAATATTGTGAGGAAACGTTCGCGCTTGCTTTCAAGAACGCGGGAACCCATAATTCCAGGAACGCCGCAGCCAAAGCCAACCATCATCGGAACGAAGGCGCGCCCAGGGAGCCCAAGGAATCGCATAAAGCGATCCGCGACAAACGCCGCACGGGCCATGTAGCCGGAGTCTTCCAAGAAGGTAAGGCACAGGAACATAAAGAAGATGACCGGAATGAATGTAGATACCGTCTGGATACCGGCACCAACACCATCCGCAAGAATTGCAGAGACCCAAGCCGGAGCGCCAATCACATCGGAAAGCAAGTAGCCAAGGCCATCCACAAAGATTGCACCGAAAAGCACATCGAAGAAATCGATGAATGCGCTACCGATTGTAACAGCAATCCAGAAAACAAGGTACATTACCAAAAGGAAAATCGGGAGAGCCGCAAAGCGATTCAAGAGAATGGAATCCAGCTTATCAGAAGAAGTTCTCTTGCTGCGATCGCCAACAATCACTTCGGAAGCGATTTCGTGAGCCATGCTGTAGCGAGCATCGGCCAAAACGAATTCCGATTCTTCGCCAAGTTTTGCGGTAATGTCTTCGCGATTCAAAGACACGCCTGCTTCTGCAAACTTGTCTGCATAGCTATTGCCATTACCCAAATACATGAGCGAAACCCAGCGGGCATCAGCATCAAGCATCTTTGCAACCGGAGCTACAACAGGTTCCAATTCCTTGACAACACCTTCTACCTTCTCACCGTAAGTAAGGTTTGTCGGAATCGAAATCTGGCTAGAAATCACGTGAGCCATTTGGCTAATAAAGTTCGTGATACTTTTTTCGCTAACAGCAGAAAGCGGAACCACAGGAACGCCAAAGCGCTTGGAAAGTGCGTCCAGGTCAATATGGAGACCGCGCTTTTCGGCGATGTCCATCATGTTCACGGCAATCACCATTGGCTGCTGCATGTCTACAAGCTGCGTCGTAAGGAACATGTTGCGTTCAATGTTTGTCGCATCCATGATATTCACGATCAGGTTGGCTTCACGGGTGAGCAAAAAGTCAACGGCGGCGCGCTCGTCTTCGGCATTTGCAAAAATGGCGTATGTACCCGGCAAGTCCACAACGCGAATGTGGCGGTTGCCAAGATCAAAGAAACCTTCCTTCTTTTCGACAGTAACGCCAGGCCAGTTACCAACACTCTGGCGAGAACCGGTAAGCGCATTGAAAAGAGCAGTCTTGCCGCAGTTCGGGTTACCTGCAATAGCAATAGTAAACGGTCTTGGAGACATTATACCCTCCTCAACTTAAGAACGTTTGCTTCTGCCCTACGCAAAGACAAACGGTAACTTAAAACACTTACTTCAATCGGGTCACCGAGCGGAGCGACCTGCATCACTTCCATAGTAACTCCACGTACAAGGCCCATGCTCAAAAGCTTAGACTTATAATGTGCATCACCATCATTATAGCCAACAATTTCCACCTTGTCGCCTTTTTTTAGTTCTGAAAATTTTGGTTCGACGTTCCACTTCTTTGTAGATCCGCTACCACCACAGCCGCAATTACAGCCCATTTCAACATACTCCCGATCGCAATCGCGATCTTTTTTTATTAGCCGTCGCTAATAATAGAAAGTTTAAACTAATTAGTCAAGGCTAACCTTGCAAATTGCTAAATATTTTTAGCTTACACTAATTACAGTTAGTCGAAAATAACTTACACTCAAGGGTATGAACAAATAATTTCGCAAACTTTTTTCTAAAGCTCTGCTTTACAATGATGCTCGCTTAGCATAATTATTCAAAAAACACATTTAAAAACGTCCAAAAATCTGGACTAAAACACTTTGATTACAATAAATTAAACTTTGTGGTTTCTCCATTACAAAAGACTTTTCTAAATTATACAGCGAAATGATACTTGGAATTGAACAAAAGAAAGGCAACGGCAATATTTTAAGCGGAAGGCTCATTGCTTACGCACGCATTTTGCCGACTCAAGAAACCGACAACGCTCCACAGCCGTTTCTAGACATGGTCAAGAACGGCCTGCTTGTGATCGAAGGCGACTTTAGGGCAAGCAACACACTCAAGCAATTCTTGCGAAAAGAAATGGGCAGGGAGTTTGACGAGAACATTGCCGGCATGCTTGAACGCATCAAGGAAGAAGGCGGCGAACTGCCCGAAGGCCTTGACGCAGAAACTATCCGCGAGCGCGTGAACGAACTTTCGAACATGGAAGTCATTCCAATTCCAGCAAAAATCACGCATAAGACAAACGAAGAAGATATCCTAAAAGAAGATGCAGACATCTACTTTATCGGAGATTTTCAGGGCGTTGGCCAAGCCCATTTTTGCTTGACAAGCCTCCCGATTTATTATCAGGCAAAGTACCGCGAACAAGAAAAAGTCAACGAACAGCGTTACCTGAATGACATTCTTTCTCAGATTGAAACTCAGAAAGTTATTGACGTTGCAGAAATCAAGGACGCAAGCGAACTGTTCCCAGAAGGAGCTTCGCTCAATTCCTTCATTGGTAACTTGCAGGAACTTTTAGACACGCGCGTAATTCCGTTCTTCATGGCTCAAGAAACTGATGAAGACTTTGAAGCTGCATGGAACCTGTTCGCAGGCTTCATGGAACCGTACCCGAACAAGGCCGACCTTGAAGCTTTGAAGAACGCTGTTGCAAGCTTGCGTGCCGACCAGGCAAACGCCATTGAGCGCCGCCGCCTGGAGCTTTACTGCAACAAGATCAGCGCCGTGTACCATGAGAACTTCCGCAAGATTCCCGAGATTATGCAGGAGCTCGCCGTGTTGGAAGGGTAATCACTCCCTAAATTAGACATTCACCCAATTCGTTTTTACGATTATTTGTAAAGCTCTGTTTTTTTCGAAACGCCCCCAGAGGTTTGTATCCCTGGGGCGGTTGTTTTTTAAGGTCTCCGAGCTTGCCGAGATGGACTTTAGTCCTTAAGACAACGAACTGAATAACGGAAGCCCTTGCCACAGCTTTGAATGAGGCCATAGTCGTCGTTTATGTGCAGGCAATATGCATCAGCGAATGTATATCCCTTTTCTGAACCGACATCTACTTGATAGCTAGTTTCTTCCGTAGAAGTCCAGAAGTAAGCTTCACTGCCAAGGTCATTGTACTTCAAGTCGACGTAGTAACCAGCAGGGAGTGCAGAAAAGCCAATCGTGTTAAATCCACCTTCCCAGCTAACATCACGCAGATGGTTGAACCATTCCTCTTCTCCCTCTTGGTATAAAGAGTTGACATTTTCCAAAGTCGCACTCAATCCTTTTTGATACAAAATCTCTTTTACCCTTACTTTTACAGTATCAATAAAGGTTTCCATTTCATCCTTACCAGGCAAGTGCCAACCGCTAGGGCAAGCCTTCATTGCCTCCTCCCAGCTATACAGGATACCATACTTTTCACAATTGACAGGATCACCATCGTAGCAATACGAATATGCGTTTTTATTTTTCGCATTTAGGTTCGCAGCCATCCAAACTTGATTGCCTATCGTTACTGTGGGATAACTGATTTTTTCAACATTTCCAGCCCCCACACTATCGGAATCTGAACCGCACCCAATCAGGCCAAAAGAAACCAAGGCAAGAGCAGTTTCCATAATCTTCATCATTTTTTCCTTTTTTAAAAGTGTCCATGGGATCAGAACCCTGGGGCATTTGTTTCAAGGCTTTGCTAAGCCTTGGCTAGGCTTGGGCGCACGCGCCCCGGCCTAGTTAGAGTCCTGAGAAGCGAGAAAAGTGCAAACAAACTCGTTTGTTTGCATTCTTCGAGCAAGCAGGATGTATGCGAAGCATCAATCCTGGAGACAACGCACCGAGTACCCGTTGTTCGATTTGCCGCTGTAGAAAGTGCCGTTGAGGACGGACAGGTAGTAGGTCGCCGTAGAAGACCAAAAGCAGGCGTCTACATCAAGGGAATAGAACTTATTCTCATTGCCATAGTAGTAACCAGCAGGGAGTGCAGAAAAGCCATAGGTATCTGTCCTGAAACTCCATCTCCTTGCTTTTAATTCAATGCAATTTAGCTCACCCATACTATCCCCCCCTTTCTTTTCACACACATTTTCTTGCAGCATTTCGAAATCATCCTTGCTAGGCAAGTGCCAACCACTAGGGCAAACATCTTGTGCAGCAGCCCATTCATAGAGGCGGCCATAGGTTTCGCAATTAACTAAGTTACGATTATAGCAATATGAACCTTTCACAGGGAAATTCAAATTCTCGGCCATCCAAACCTGATCCCCAATCTTCGTCGTCCTGTAGGTTTGTCCGTCGCGTTCATCAATCAGCGTACCAAAAGAGGTATTGCCACCAGTTCCAGCACCACCGTTTCCCGAGCCAGAGCCTCCATTTTCAATATAGACTGTATCCCTATTGTTAACCACCACAGTGTCATTCTTGCTGATAACAATGGTATCTCCAGCAAGGATAACCGTATCCTTGACCAACACGGTATCCTTCTTGCTGATATAGATCGTGTCTCCTGCAAAGATTACCGTATCCTTGGTCAACACAGTATCCTTTTGAAAGACATATAAAGTATCGGTTACGCTAACACCATCTTGACCATCTTTTCCGTCAACACCGTCCTTGCCATTGACTCCATCAACGCCGTTTTCACCGGAGCACGCATTGAGCGCCACACTTGAGGCGACCGCAAGTGCAACACAGCCAAACACCTTCATAAATGATTTTTTCATTTCTTACCTTCCTTTTGAACAATTTCTAACAAACAAACATAATGTCCTTTTTTCAGTTTACTATCTGTTAAACATTCGCTAGCTTTCACTATACGGCGAACCTTGTAGCACCAGTCTTGATCCAACGGAAAACGCTTGGCACTCGCACCTGTTTTATTCGCATTCATATACTCAACAGGGATTTCACCTTCAGAAAATACCAGCAAAAATGTTCTAACTTCTTTTTTTTCTTTTTTTAACGATAATAGACGTAGCAAATCGTCTTCGCGTCTTTTTTTACAACTATTGAAGAGCTTTGCTTCAATTACACATACAGGGGTCCTACCGACTCTTTCCAATATGCAAAGATCAGCTCTTTGATTCATTATCTTGGAGGAAGCTCCCTTGCGGAAAAGGTTCTTGTAGGGAACTTCACACCTAACACACCTAGCGTCATTCAGAGAAGCATGCACAAGCCTTGCAAATTCAGCAACCAAAGGAAGTTCCGTCAACTTATAGCCACCATAACGACTTTTTTCATATCCTATCCAATAAGCCAAAGCTTGCATGGGCTTATCTAGATAGCTTGGTATTTTATCATCCACATTCACCACGCTTTTAAAAAGAAAAAAAAAGAAAACCGTCAAAACCAAATGTAAACAAAAAAAAAACAATGTCAAGTATTTTTTAGAAAATTGTTATTTACAGGCAAAAAACGCCCTATTCTAGAGGCACTATCGTCAATACAAACGATGACACCCATGACAGTTAGCAATAACTAATAAAAGTTTCATAAAAGCTTACTTTTTTACGTCAGCATCTTCCTAAAATATCGAAAAGTGGCTATATTATGTAGCCAAGACAAAGGGATTAAACATGGCCGACATGATTATCGCAACAGAAAAGACTTTCGACAAGGATGTAAAAGAATCCGGTGAAATGTACCTGGAAACAATCCTCCGTTTGCAGGAAGGTGGCGTTCCAGTGCGTTCTGTAGATATTGCCGAAGCCATGAATTTTTCCAAGCCAAGCGTTTCCCGCGCGGTCAAGATTTTGCTAGAGAAGAACTACATTTCCCTTGACAAGCACAAGAACATACTCCTTACAGAAACGGGCCGAGCCATTGCTACCGCAGTGTTCAAGCGCCACAGCGTGCTTACCAAGTTCTTCCTTTCCCTCGGCGTTACTCCAGAAACCGCAGAAAACGACGCTTGCCGCATAGAGCATATCATTAGCGACGAAACATTCGAAAAACTCTGCGAAAAGTTCGACACGCCGACGGTGTAGAAGTTTCAGCCGTTCAAGTAGGCCAAAAAGAACTTAATATGGCCTTCGGCGGATAAAAAAGAAAGATTTTTCAATTTTGCCCGCCGCGAATGACAATTTTTGAGATTGTTCTAAACACAATACGACCAAAATTCATAATTTGGCAGATAAAAGCGCACCAACGTCCACGTTTTATCCGCCATTTTTTATTGCAAACTAAATTACAGGCTAATTTTTCTTAGGGAACGAGCCTTTTGGGCGGATAAAACACTCTAATTTTCCTGATTTATCCGTACTTTTGCCATTTTCAAGCAACCAAAATACCGTAATCGGCAAACAAATCTCTCGTCTCTCGTCTTTCGTCTCTCGTCTATTTTGTATCTTTATAAAAAACTAACAACCCTACAAACAGGATTATCATGGACTCTATTACTCAAATTTGGAAACAGATTCAGGCTCCAGGCTTTGACCCAGTTGCAGGCAAGGCCCTCATCGACCAGGTTAAGAACGTCGCAATGACATCTGAAGCTCCGGCTAAGGTTAGCTTTGGTACAAGTGGCTGGCGTGGAGAAATCGGTTCCGAATTCACCCTTCGCAACCTCCAGGTTGTAGGCGCAGCAATCGTTCGCCTCTACAAGGAAGCCGATGCCAAGACTTTTGAAGCTCTCGGCATCAAGAGCTTTGACGAATTGAAGACCAAGGGCTTGGTAATCGGCCACGACAACCGTTTGCTCGGTCACGAATTCTGCCAGATCGTTGCAGGCCAGTTCGCAAAGGAAGGCGTAAAGATTTTCTACGGTGGCGAAATGTCCACACCGGAATTCTCTGCAGTTGTCGAAATGCTTGGCGCAGCCTGCTCCATCAACATGACCCCGAGCCACAACCCGAGCCACTACAACGGCATCAAGTTCAACCCGGCTGATGGCGGTCCTGCTGGTCCGGAAATCACCAACATCATCACTGCCCTTTCTAACGAAATGATCGCCGACTGGAAGTTTGAACCACTTACCGAAGTCAAGTGGGAACTTATCGACTCCCTCAAGATCTATACCGAATTCCTCCACAAGCAGGGCACAATCAAGTTTGACGAAATCAAGAAGCTCATTAACTCCGGCGACTTGACCCTCGTTTGCGACTACGTTCACGGTTCCACACGCCGTCGTCCTGCCGCAACACTCGAAAATCCGGCTTGCCTCACAAGCCTCCGTACCGAAGACGATCCGCTCTTCGGTGGCGTTGCCCCGGAACCATCTTCCAAGAACCTGGAAGGCGTTCGCAACGTTTTGGACAAGGCAACCACCAAGTTCCGTCTTGGCTGCATCATGGACCCGGATGGCGACCGTATCCGTTTCTACGACGGCACTCGCGAAATCGACATGAACAGCTTCGGTGCTATTGCTTTCCACTACATGTATGCAGTTCGCAAGGAAAACGGCTGCGTTGCAAAGTCCGTTGCAACATCTAACTTTGTAAACATCATCGCAGAAAAGCTCGGTGCTCCGATCATGGAAACCGCAGTTGGCTTCAAGAACTTCCGCCCGTACCTCAGCCGCAACGCAAGCCAGAAGGCTCTCATTGCATTCGAAGAATCCGACGGTATTTCTGGCCTTAACAACACCCTCGAAAAGGACGCCCAGTTCGGTCTTCTCCTTGCCCTCGAAATCATGGCAACAACAGGCAAGAACCTCGGCGAATACCTCGACGGTCTCTACAAGGACTTTGGTCGTCTCTACCCGACACGCTCCGGCTTCGAAGTAGACAAGTCCCTCGTTGGCGCTCCGCTCAAGGCAAAGGTCGACGCGATTGCAAAGATCGGCGTTCCGGGTGCCAAGGTCAAGATCGGCGACGCAGAAAAGGAAGTCAAGAGCCTCCTTACACTCGATGGCGTAAAGCTCATTTTCACAGACGATTCCTGGATGCTCATCCGTCCGTCCGGTACAGAACCGAAGGTTCGCATTTACACAGAATGCCGTGCCGAATCTGAAAAGGACGCCATGTTTGAAGCAGCAAAGGCACTCTTCTTCAAGGAATAATTCAAAAGCGAGGTTCGCATGAAAAAACTCGTAGTTCTTCTTTGCATGCTCGCTGCATTCGCATTTGCCCAGAAGGTTGAATTCCAGGCATTCGCAGGCAGCAAGGACATGCTTAAGCTCGGCAAGCCAGAAGGCGCAGTCGTTCCGTTCATGATGCAAGTCAAGGGCGAAGGCTGGGCTTTTGCAGCACAGGGCAAGGCCGTCGCACCTGGTGGCGACCCGAACACCTTGATCGACGCTTACCTTGACGGCTCTGTCTATGTTGTCGTTGCCTATATCTCTGAACTTGCAGGTGGCACAGATAGCAAGGACTATCAGGTCGGCATGATCGATGCCCGTCTTTATATGGAAGACGAAGCTCTCGAAACACGTGGCGTAAAGTTCAAGTTGCTGCCACCGGCTAACGACGAATGGGCTCAGGGCATGGCTAACGAAGCCGTTTCTACCGGAGCATCCGTAAAGTCTCAGCTCTGGGAAGGCAAGTACGACGTAGCAATCACCCGTACAGCAGCAGTCCCTCTTGATAACGACGCCCTGAACCCGAAGCCAAAGGCAAAGCGCGTTGTCAAGGATGATTCTGACAAGCCAGTTGTCAAAAAACGTGTTGTCAAAAAGGCAACGGATGAAGATGACGAAGACGAAGCTCCAGTTGTCAAGAAGCGCGTTGTTAAAAAGAAGCGCGTTGCTGACGACGATGACGAACCTGTAGTCAAGAAGAAGGTTGTAAAGAAGCGTAAAGTCGTTGTCGAAGAAGATGATGACGAAGACGAAGGCCTTACCATCAAGGAAAAGCGCCGCCGTGCAGCAGCTCGCAAGAATGCAGCACAGTAATCTTTAGAATCTTTGATTGCAAAAACTTCCGTGTAAAAGCGGAAGTTTTTTTATTCCTAGAAATTCACAGCAACACCTGCATAACCAGGAAGAGCCACAACCTGGATTCGCCTATTCCACCATTCATGGACTCCAATCACAGCAAGAGAAATCCCAGAGCCAGCCAAGGCCCCCACAACGACATCGGTCGGGTAATGCTTGCCCGCGGCAACTCTTAAAACTCCCGTTGCCGATGCAAGCGAAAAACTACCTACGGCTACTGGCCAAAAATATTTTGAATCCGGGTAAAGCTTCTTAAAAGCGTAAGTCGAAAACACTGCCGCAGAGAACGTTGCAGAGGCATGCCCTGAATAGAACGAGGCGTATGCCTCTCCTTTTTCGCTTTCATGCCCAGACGCATACACATACGGCCTTGGCCACCATCTTCGAGAACGCACGAGCAGGTTCACGCCGCTCTGCAAAGACATAGCTTCCAGATACATTACAAACAGTCCGAGAGTTTCTTGGCCCGAGGCACTCCCTTCATAAAAGGCAAAGCCGCCGACAGCTAACGGCAAGGCGACAGATACGCAGGTAACGTCGCTTGCAAAGTCGGCCTTGCTTGAATATGTACCGGCAAAGGGCCTGTCCCATGGCAAAAGACTGGACTTGTCTTTTACAGAATGAGGAGCATCCACCTGTTTCAACTCATGGGAACCATAAAGCCCTATTCCAATGGACATTCCAAGCACAGGCAAGTCAAGGGCTGGCGAAAAAACAGGCATGTTTTGCGCACTGCACACGCCAAGGCACAAAGAGAGCAAAACACCTAATTTTTTCATATCAAGAATATAAAAATAACTATATTCCAAATTGTGAGTAAGCAAGAACCAATTCAACCAAGCATGGACCTTTTCAGTGCGCTTTCCGATGAAATGCGCCTGAAAATCATGATGATTCTCGGCGAATCCGAGTTTACAGTCAACGAGATCAAGGATATTTTAGGCATTCACCAGTCCAACGCAAGCAGGCACCTGTCAAAGCTTTCGAGCTGCAACCTGCTAAAGGACCGCCGCGAAAGCACAAAGTCGTATTACGGCCTAAGCGATGAACTCTATGCATGCCCAACGCTCAGGGAGATGATAAAGAACGCCTACGAACAGCTCCCGGACCTTGCAATTCTAAAAAGCCAGATTGACAGGGTTCTCAAGGAACGTAGAACCACGATGGCAAAGAAGCTCCACAAGCTCGATGAATCAGCTGGTGGCTTGAAGGCACAGCTTTCGCTGTTTACAAAGCTCATTACGCCGTTTGAACATGCCATAGACATTGGCTGCGGTGCAGGAGGCGACCTTAGCTTGCTTTTAGCAGGCCGTTGCAAGCAGGTCACTGCAGTCGACATCCAGGAAGAAGTCGTTCTCGAATTCAAGGAACTGCTTTCTAGGCGCGGCATCGAAAACATCACGCCGATTACGGCCGACATGGTAAACATTCCGCTCCCGAACGCAAGCGCAGACCTTGTACTCATGAGCCAGGTTTTACACTATGCCACATCGCCAGATTCGGCGCTAAAAGAAGCATTACGCCTTTTAAAGCCAAATGGGATCCTTGCGCTGCTCGACCTTGCCCCACATACAGAAGAAACACTTCGCGAAAGGCAGGGGCACCTGTGGCTAGGCTTTGACCAGGCTCGCATAGAAACAATGCTCAAGGATTTGCCGTGCAAAATTGTCACTTCCGAGGTGATTGTCAACGAATCCGGAACGGAATCCCTGCCGGCAATCTGCTTTATCGTAGAAAAACAGTAAAAAATCCTTTCTTTATAGAACAAAAAAATTTATATTCTGCAAAAAACACAGGAGAAACCATGAAGGCTCTTAAAATTTTCTTGATTGCACTCGGCGCAGGTCTTGCAGCACTTGGCATCTACCACATTGTTACAAAGAAGAAGCTCGAAAAGAACGCCCTTAACGAAGGCGAAACTTTCGAAGACCCGGAACCATGCGGCTGCTGCGGTGCTGAATTCTCCGAAGCGCAGAAAGCAGAACTCCCTGCAGAAGAACCTGTAGCAAAAGAAGACCCGATTGCAGTTTAGTCAAACCTAATTTGCATTTCAAAGTCCGCCACAAGCGGACTTTTTTGTTATGGCTACTACCCACTAATTACTATTTTTACCTTACTATGAATGCATTCCTAAAAAAATACGGATTTACCTTCGCAGCATCACTGCTGTTCCTCGTTTTACTTGTAATCGTATTCCGCGGTTTCGTGTTCGACGCAAACACGCTCATGCTGAATAGCGACCAGCTCAATAGCCTAGGCTCCCGCATTCTGCGTGCACAAAACGCCGTGCTTACGGAATGGGACGACTCTAGGCTTGGTGGCGTTCCGACAATCGACGCCCTTTTTGGCGACGCCTACCACCCGCTAGTATGGGTGCAGTTCCTTACAGACGCAACACGCGCAGTGGGCTTCAAGTTCATTTTAACGATCTGGGTTGCATTCATTTCGGCAATGCTTTTGGCAAGGAACCTCACAAAATCTGATTGGCTTGGAGCGCTCCTTGGCTTTTTGTACGCATTTGCCCCGCAATATTTTACATACGTATATGGCGGCCATGACGGCAAGATGATGGTATTTGCAGTCGCTCCGCTCGCGATTCTTGCAATCAGAAAGGTCGTTCGCGAAGGCAAGTATTCCCATGTATTCACTCTCGCCGCTTGCATCGTATGGATGATTCTAGGTAGCCATCTGCAGCTCACCTACTTCTTCTTGTGGGGTGCGGGCTTCTATGCGCTCTACGAAATGCTTGCCTTAAAATCCACTTGGAAGGTTCGCGGAATTCGCCTTGGCCTTGCTGCAATCGCCCTTGGCTTTGGACTTGCTATCAGCAGTTTCCAGCTCTTGCCTCCTTATATCTACACGACTCAGCAATCCGTTCGCGGTACCGGCGACAAGACAAACTTCGGCCATGCCGTAAGCTGGTCCTTGCATCAGGAAGAACTTGGCGACCTCTTGATTCCGGGCTTCCTTGGCGTTGATGTTTATGAACAGGATTCCAAGACCGGGAAGGTTGAAGGTTCCTCGCTCGTTTCCTACGACACGGCAGAACTTCGTGGCCTTGGCGGCTCCCCATTCTACTGGGGCCATAACCCGTTCAAGCTCAACCACGACAGTTCCGGCGCAGTACTTACATTCCTAGCATTCCTCTGCTTCTTTGTGCCAGGCAAGCGTCGCTACGCGGCATTCTGGTTCATGGGAACTGCACTTGCACTTTCTTTTGCTATGGGTGCTCATTCTCCGCTCTTTAAGCTCTGGTACGCAGTGCTGCCAGGCGTAAAGAACTTCCGCGCCCCGAGCATGACTCTTTTCTGGTTCCCGCTCATTGCAGTCATGATGGCCTCCCCTGTCCTTGAAAGCTACAAGGACAAAGAAAAGAGCAAACATTTAGGCAAGGGTGCGTTCCTATTTGGCGTACTGCTTCTTCTAACAGTCATTGCCCGCTTTGCCTGGGAAACATTCCTCGGTCCAGTTGGCCTTGTAGCAGCTATTGCATACGGTCTTCTTTTTGTAGCAACGGTAAACGTGGCAGACAACGACAAAAAGCTAACCCCGGCAAATATTGCAAACGCATTCTCCAACGCATTCAAAGGATCTTCAAAGCTTGTTCTTGCAGGCATTTTCTTGCCGTTCCTGCTCATTGGCGTATTCATGCTGAGTGCTCAGAACCTGTTGCAGGATCCGCTTGTAGGCCAGTACTTTAAGCCATTGAACATTGCAGCCATGCAGCTTGGCGCAAGCAAGATGATCCCGGGCCTTGTACTTGTACTTATCGTGTGCGGGGCAACTTTTGCAGTTCTCAAGAACAAGCTAAATGCAAAGACAATGGCAATCGTTCTTGCGATCGCAGCTGGCATTGAACTCTACTTTATCAACGGCGCGTTTGTACAGAACGTTCCATACGCAGAATACATTCAGCCAAAGAACAACCTTGTCGTAGCATACAAGCAATACTACAAGGATTCGCTTGCAATGCCCCGTGTGCTTTCACTTTCAAGGAATCACGCTCTTTCGGGGAACGTTTTCCCGGCTTACGGCATGCGTAACGCAGATGGTTTCCACGACAACGAGCTTGCTACATACCGCGCGTTCCGTGGCGGCCAGAACAACGAGAACTACTTCATTGGCTTGAGCGCAAATGGCGGAGCAAGGCCGTTCCTTGACGTGGCAAACATCGGAGCCATAATTTACGATACCAAGCAGGGCACAACATTCATGCCAAACCCGACAGCGCTTGGCGAAGCATTCCTTTACGGTTCCGCAGTAGCAATGGATGATGCCGCAGCAATCGAAACCTTAAAGACCGGCATAATTCGTGAAGAAAAGCCGGTAGAAGTAGCTACAGAACAAGTTGCTGCCGATAGTGCAGTAGCAGATTCCACGGAACAAGAACAAGTTGCAGAACCAGTAAAGGAAGAACCAAAGGGCTTCTTCTACCGCGAAACAGTAATCCTTTCTGAAGCTCCAGGCATCAAGCTCGACGGCGGCATTCCGCAAGGCAAGGCAACACTTGTTGAACGCCCGAAAATGGACACACAGGTGTTCAACGTAGAAAGCGACCGCAACGCAATCATGTTCGTAAGCGGCAACTACCACCCTTACTGGAAGGCAACTGTCAACGGCAAGGAAGCCAAGGTCTACAAGGCATTCGGCACATTCCGCGCAGTCGAAGTTCCTGCGGGCAAGTCCGTAGTCCGCATGGAATACCGTTCCGAACCATTCCACAAGTGCCTCTACGTTTCGTTGGCGGCTTTGATCGTACTTGTACTCGGCGGTGCTTGCGCTGCCGTTACAATGAAAAAGAAAAAAGCTTAAGTATCCAAAAAGCATTTAAACAAAAAGTCTCGCTCTGCGAGACTTTTTGTTTAGACAAAATTTTTCAGCATTTAATCGCCATTCAAATAAAGCTCTTCTATTTATTTTCGAACACCTTCAAAGAATCATTGCCAAATTTTGTTTCTGATACTAGCTTGCATTCTGGAATTTTGGGGTACACAAGCCCTTCCGCATCGAAATTAGAGACCCACAAGTCCAGGCGGTTCCAAAGCCCTGTTTCAAAGATATTTGCAGCAAGCCCTGCTCCTGGCTCGACCATCAAGCGATGCATGCCGCGTTCACTCAAGGTATCGATAACCTGCTTCCAGTTTTCACAAAATGTTTTGCCCAAAAGTTTTACGACTTCTACATGGCCTGCAAAAGTCTGCAGTTCAGGCTGTTCGCATGCGCTAAACACGATAACTTGCGTTGCATTCTTCAATGGTTCCGCTACATTTTCTAGCACGCTAAAGATTTTGCGATTACAAGGCAAAACAGTATCATTTGCCATAACGACTCGCACCGGCGAATTGCCATTACAAAGACGTACATTCAACGACGGATTGTCATGCAGAACCGTAGACGCACCTACAAGAACAGCATCGGAAATTGCACGGAGCCTATGGTTCCAGGCGTTGGCGGCTTCTCCGGTAATCTTTAGCGGAGACTTGTCGGCATTCGCCATTTTAAAATTCGATGTCACAGCAGACTTCAATTCTACAAAAGTGCGCTTGCAACGCACATAATAATCGTACGCTTCAAAATAGCGTTCCACCTCGGCAAAAAGAGCAACGCCTTCTGGATTGTTACCGCCACAGGCTTCAACGGTTTCAAAGACTTCAATGCCCGCATCTTCGAGGATTTTTCGGCTATTGCCTCGCACAACCGGATTCGGGTCCTGGTGGGCATAAAACACGCGCTTGATTTTTGCATTGATAATTGCAGAAGTGCAAGGTGGCGTTCTGCCATAATGGCAACATGGTTCAAGCGTCACGTAAATATCGGCTCCATCGGCAAGTTCACCGGCATCACGCAAAGCCATGACTTCTGCATGGGCGCTCCCAGGTATTTGCGTACGCCCCATTCCAACAATTAGTCCATCACGGACAACGACAGCACCCACGGCAGGGTTCGGGCGGCTAAGCCCTATAGAAAGGCTTGAAAATTCCAAAGCCTTCCCCATAAAAAATGCTGCGTTTTTCATTATTCCTCGCAGAACTTTTGAACGTTACAATTCCTTGAAAAATTCATTTTAGAAATGGCGGCACGAACTGCGTCAGCCTCGTTTTTACCGGCACCGATACCGCTCATCATACAGCTATAGCCATCCTTTTTCAAGTAAAGATTCACATTGTAAGAACTCAACTGCTTTACAGAGTTCTTGACTTCTGTTTCAATGGAAACCTCGATTGGAGCTGCATTTTCAGACTCGACCATCACACCAACAGCCTCGCCTAGCTTTTGCGAAATGGTACTGCATACGGCAGCCTTGGCATCACATTCCATGGCGTACCGGCATTGCGGTCGATCCATGGAATATTCAACACTTGCAACATTCAATCCTGCTTCATTGCGATACTGCAGGTTGATTCCTGGCAACACCTTAAGCGTGTAAGGTTCATTCTGCAAAACCACTGCAGGAATTCTAAAGGAAGCTTCCCCCCGTTCATCGCTAAAGGCTTCGGCAAGACGCCTGCCATTATGTTCAACAGAAACCGGGAAGCGCTCGACAATGGCTCCATTCTTTTGAACCGTTACCTTAAAAACCAATGGATTCGAAGCATCGACTTTCAAAACCTCTGACGGTACCAAAATTTTAATTCCCCGCAAGGAATCCAGCAAAGCGGATTGAATCTTAGACGCATCCGATTTCAATGTCATTGAAGCATCGATCGGTAAAAAGACGGATATTTCATCCACATAATTCTGGTAAGGCCTACTTTCAGTTTCCGCCTCGGCAAGCAAGCGAGAGGCTTCCGTATAGTTTCCCTTTTTTACGGCAGCAAGGGCAAGGCCTTCTTTTTCAGAAACTCTTTTTTGGATATTTTTCAATTGTTCTCGCGCAGCGGATGTGAGTTCCTGCAAGTCTAAAGAAGCCGTAGCTACATAATTCTTGCCTTGCTTGGGTTCAGTCGAAAACTTCAACCCCTTCAAGAACAGGCTTGACTTGACCGTGTTCCTTACACGCATATCCTTTGAAAGTTCAGTTTTGCCGTTAGCCCTGGTTTCGCCACGGTCAACAGTCATGGTCGAAGAAACCGTTGCAGAAATCTGTTTTGCAACACCAGCCGCAGCCTCGTCTTCGGCCGCCTTTTGCGAAATATCCGAATAACCCGTATAGGTAATGGTTTGCGCAAATGCCACAGCAGACAAGCAAAACAGAAACTTCAAGAACATGGCGAGCCTACCTAAAATTATTGCAAGTCAAGCGTGATAAGCTTTTTAGAAATGTTGTTCTTCTTTGCATTTGCAGATGAAGAAACCGCATTTCGAATTTCAGAATACACTGCATAGGAATCCGGGAACTTCACCGGATCTGCGTAAAGAATCAAGTCTATGGTTCGTTCCGACATGGCGTTTACGCGAATGCTAGAAAACCTGGAGCGCAAGGCGCTTACGACATTGTCCTGCACATCTTCAAGAGCTGCTCCATCGAAACTTTCTGCAATATTCATTACGACCTTGTACTGGACCCCCTTCTGCATGTCTTCTACCCAATAAGAAAGAATCTTCTGTTCAAGCCCAGGGAGCGCCTTCTTTACAGCATCATGGATAATGTAATTCAAGCTTTCCTTGCGGGAATCGTTATTCTTCAAATGAGCTGCCTGAGATCCCAAAAGACGAGCTGTAGAAGCTTCATAGGCTGTCAATTCAACATTCATCATTTTTTGTCGAATATCATAGCTACCGGAATACTTGATATATACATCGGCACCAAGCATAAGGCTTGCGACATAGGAAACATCGTTTGCTCCAGAAATGTCGTTCATCATGTTAACGACTTCTTCAAGCTCGGACTGAGCCTCCAGGGAACGGACCTCATAGGATTTTTCAGTCAAATATTCATTAACGGCTTCCATTGCCGTTCTGGAATTCTGGTTATGAGACAAGATAAACTTGCCTCCAAGCCCAGCAGAATCAGGTGCAGGCAAAACCATAATAATAGGTTTCTGAACGTTTGCGTATTGCTTAGCAGCCACAGCCTGTTGAACTTGAGCCTCTTGTTTAGAATTATTCTGCCCAGCATACGGTGAAGGTCCCACTTCACGGTCCAGGCTGCCATAGCCAGCCTTGGCATGGGATCTCGAAACATCAGCGCTATTATCAGGTGTACTTGAAGCACAGGCTACCAAAACAAACGCAGTCGCCGCAACCACAGAAAAACTCTTTAACATACAGAAAACCTTTTTAGTTCTTTTACTTGCCTGTTTCAGAATCTAAATCACTATAGCCGGCATGAGCACGCGCACGTTCAGCATCATGATTTTCTGCCGGAGCAGAGGCGCAGGCGACAAAGAAAAGAGCACAAAGTGCAGTTGCAATAAAAGTCTTTGCAAGTTTCATAAAATTACCTCAAAAAAAACAAGAGCGACTTTATTAAAGCCGCCCTTGGTATTGAAACAAGAATTACTTAGTCAAATTCTTGTAATTTGCTTCGGCAGCTTCAAGATCCTTATAACCCTTAGAAGCACGGAAACGAGCCTTTTCTGCTTCAGCAGCTTCGGCGGTTTCGAGCTGTTCTTCAAGAGCCTTCTTGATGGCGGACGGGTCAACAGTCATCACTGCATAAACCTTGTAGCCACCTTCAACCGGTTCCATGTCCATCTTCACGATGGTTGCGCCGCGGAGTGTTGTAGAAACAATGTTCTTGCGGACTGTTTCCTGATGCTGGACAACTTCCTTGCCAGCCTGTTCTTCGTAGTTGCGGAAAAGAGCACCGATATAGGATTCCATTTCACGACCCACGTCAGCACGGGCGTTCAAATCAGCTTCATCATAAGCCATCTGTTCGGTAGCGGCATCACCGACACCAAAACCTGCAATTATGCCTCCATTAATGAAAGCAGTCTTTTCCTTTTGCATTTCGAGCATCTTGTTCACGGTCTTTTCTTGCGGAGTGCTTGCGCAGCCAATAAACATTGCGCACAAAGCAGCAAAAGCGAGAATCTTCTTCATTGAAACCTCCAATTGTTTCTTAAAAATCTTTTTGCACTAATATATAAACTTTTAGGATTTAGCAAATACTATTTCACCATTTTTGTATCTTTTTCTTTAAATTTGTTGTATTCAATGTTAACGCCATCACATTACGAGAAATGTTCGACCATCATTTTCACCTGGTACAATTGCCTACCCCCCTAGAAGTAGCCAAGGAACTTATAAAAGTTGGCTATGGTGGCGAAATATGCGCCTGCGAACTAGCAGAATGGTCGAAACAAAAAGAGTTATGCAACAAAATAGAAGGCCATGCTGGCAAGCCATTTTTTGAGCAAGCATACGGCTTGCACCCGATGTTTGCAAGCACAGCGCAAGAACGTGATTTTGAATTGTTAAGAGATTTCTTGAAGAGCACACCAGACGCTGCTGTTGGCGAATGTGGCCTTGACAGGCGTTTTAAAGGCTATGAAGTTGGCGGGGCTCAGGAGCTCGCACTGCGAAAGCAGGTCAAGCTAGCAATAGAGCTTGAAAGACGCATAACATTCCACATTGTTGGCGACCATCGCAGGGTATTCAAGATACTTAAAGAAGAAGGCTTGCCAAGCAACTGGCCATTGTACTTTCACAGGTTTAGTGGCGACGGCGAAGCCGTCGCCCTTGCGCGGGAATACGAAGCCAACTTCGGGAACCCGCGCAAGCGCGAATGCGTTCCGCAGGACCGCATTCGCTACGAAACCGACGCAGACGCAAGCTTTTGCGACAGCGACACGCCGCCACAAAAGGTGGCTGAACTGCTGGTTGAAAAGTTACTTCAACACGCCCAAGCACCGCATTTTTGCAAAAAGTACGGATAAAACGGGGGGTGAGTGTGTGTTTTACCCGCCAAAAACGATTTTTTTGAAGCTAAATTTCCAATTTTGGTCATTTTAAAGGCGAAAAAGCCCCTTAAAAAGCCCTTTTCGCCCCAAAACGGTGTTATTTGCGACAATTTTTATCAAACACGGCGGGTAAAAACTTGAAAAGAGCAATTTTTATCTGCCAGGCACAATTCAACCACATTTCGCTATACAAAAAGAACTGAACTATAGCGAAATCTACCATTTTTTATTAGATTTCGCTATACAAAAAGAATTGAACTATTGCGAAATCCACCACTTTTTGTTAGATTTCGCTACATAAAGAGGTTGTTATGACACGCGA
Source organism: Fibrobacter sp. UBA1765 (assembly GCA_002314675.1). Lineage (GTDB taxonomy): Bacteria > Fibrobacterota > Fibrobacteria > Fibrobacterales > Fibrobacteraceae > UBA1765. Next base: position 24,813 of record DCGZ01000117.1, read on the forward strand.
AATCTTCGGAAGAAATGCTGAAAAGGCGTTTTTTAATCAAATTTTGAACTCTGGGAAGGCAGAACTCATTGCCGTTTATGGCCGTCGCCGTATCGGGAAAACCTTCCTTGTACGGGAATATTTCGCCGACAAGTTCGACTTCTACTGCACAGGCTCCCTCCTGGACGACAAAAAAACGCAACTTGCAAGATTTTGCCAACAGCTAAACACCCATTCCGGGCAATACACCCCACAGGTGGAATCTTGGGAAGCAGCATTCAACTTGTTGAAAAATCATCTTGCAACCATCAAGAATCGACCGGCAATCGTATTCATAGACGAATTTCCTTGGCTCGACACACCTCGATCAAAATTTTTGAGTGCCTTCGAAATTTTCTGGAACAGTTGGGGCTGCATGCAGGACAATCTGAAATTCGTCGTGTGCGGATCAGCAACAACCTGGATGACAAACAAATTGTTAGGAAATAAGGGCGGGCTACACAATCGTGTGACCCAGCGAATCCATCTGGGACCGTTTTCCCTTTACGAAACGGAACAATTTTTCAAGTCACGCAAATTCGCCTTTACAAGGCAACAAATCCTAGACGCTTACATGTGCCTGGGCGGAACTCCTTTCTATCTAGAAAAACTGGACAACCATCTAAGCGTTCCACAAAATATTGACGCACTGTTCTTTTCACGAAATGCAAAACTAGCTGACGAATACAATTTTCTATTTCAATCCCTATTCAATGATTCTACAGCCTATAAACGCGTCATTGAACTTTTGGCAAGCAAAGCATGCGGCATGACCCGTGCAGAAATTGTAGAATCTCTCAAAATTACGGACAACGGCGTTCTTACAGAAATTTTGAAAAATTTGGAATCTTGCGACTTTATCCGCAGTTATACCGCATTTGGCAAGCGCTCCAAGGAAACCATGTTCCAGATGGTCGACCTGTTCTCGCTCTTTTACCTGCGGTACGTCAAAGGATATCGTGGACGCGAAGAACACCGGTGGAGCAACATGATTGACTCCGGAAGCAAAAACGCATGGAGCGGTTACGCCTTTGAACAAGTCTGCCTACAGCACATCAATCAAATCAAGCAGAAACTAGGAATTTCGGGGATTTCAAGCGACGTATGTTCTTGGCGGCACAAAGGAGACAAAAGCAAAGACGAGAAGGGCAAGAAAGAAAGGGGTGCGCAAATTGATCTGCTCATTGACCGCAGAGACGGAGTCATCAACCTCTGCGAAATGAAATACGCAAATGCGCCATTCCTGATTTCTTCAAATTACATGGAAACAGTCAAGGCACGCAGGGAGCTGTTTCGGCAGGTAACAAAAACCCGCAAGGCGCTGTACCTAACCTTCGCCACCACATGCGGACTCGCCCCAAACGAACAACGTAACGATGTTCAAAGTGAGGTTACGTTGGATGATTTGTTTGTGGAGTGAGGGGTCGTAGATTATTTTCACTATACAAAAAATCCAGGCGATTACACCTGGATTTCTTTTTAATTTGAACAAGCCTTGGCTATGAAAATAAATAGATTTTACAGCCTCAAGTAAATCTTCATAATCACCAGAACCGTCTTCAAAAACGCGTACTACCATATTTCTCCCTTTATTTTTTCACTTTCATTCCCAAAACAACGGGAACAACATTTACAATATCAGCGGCGCGAGTTTCAGTCAAGCCGAAAGCCTTTAAATCGGCAACGCCATCAGAGAACACCTTTTCATGCTCATTATGCGGTTTATCTTCAACCTCATAGAACTTATTGCAAAAGCCTTTCGTTTGAATCAAGAACAAAACATCCTTAGCTACAGAAAATTCATTTGGCAAACTCTTGATAATTCGATCAAGTTTTTTTGAATTTTCCAAACTCAGAATATCTTTTCCATATTCATTGATTACCTGCGACAAGAATTTCTGTGCTGCCAAGATATCTGGCGATGGTTTGCTCGCAGTTTCGTGTTTTTCCTCTGTTTTTATTTTTTCAGCTTTTTTACAAGGTTGCTTCGCAGCGGATTTTCGTTTTGCTTTTGGGAGTTCTTCCTCCTCATCATCGTCGTCATCATCGTTGTCTTTCGTCAACCAATAGCCCAATGGGCTTACCCAAAACGGAATCTTCATAACCAATTTTCCTTCAATTAAATGTCTTTGACATAGCGGACGGAAGCGCAATAACCAGTTCCAACATGAGTTTCTAGACGTAAATCATTTTTATTTGCGTCAAGACCCACGCAATACTTATGATATTTTTCATCCCCCGTATCTGAATTCGTCCAGAACCAGCACTTCGACACCCCTTCTTCCAAGACAGTCGGATAGGCACAAAAGCCGAACAGGTCCAGGCCGTCATCAGCCGAGCCATGCCATTGATTGGAAGACTTCAAGGCTGTTCCAGAATCATAACCTAAAGACTTGATGTAGGCATGCAGGTCTCTCCAGTCTTCTATTCTAGGCAAGCGCCAACCAGGGGGAACTAGATCTGAATTTACAGCTTCATCCCAAGTGTATAAGCGTCCATAAGAAGAATTTGGACATTCTTTACCACGACTATAGCAGTGTCTCCTAGTGTACTCAAGCTTCAAATTTTCAGCAAGCCAAAGTTGCTTACCAATCTTACATGTTTTGTGATTTACACGACTAAAGTATGTATCAAAACAAACGCTATCCAATACTGCATCAACCTTCACATGCTTGGGCGTTGGCTTCGGCAAGTTCAAGATATTGCTAAACCAGGTCACGGTTTCATAGCTTACATCTTCAGAAAAGCCAACCGACATCATATAATTGAATACGGAATCCACAGCAACTTGCTGTTCGCGTACAGGATTACCAATTTGAGAATAGAGATACGGAATTTTCCTCCTTGCACCTAGCAAAAGAACCCGTTCCTTGAACACATCAATCGAGTCAACGCTTGTATAATCAAAAGCCTTGCGCAGGCGATTTGCATTCTCTTCACTAAAAAGTTCAACACCGCCAAAATCATCAATGATCTTTTGTATTTTAGCTTCTACAGAATCTTTTGAAAAGTCTTGTTTAGCCATAAACTTTACGCCCTATTTCACACCTTCTTCACAGTTCTAAACCCTATCAAGACATCGCCTGGTTCCGAAGCCAAGTTCCTATACTTGACACTGCAAGATGATTCTCCGCTAGAAAAACATCCGCCACGAATCACATGGTCTTCATCGCCCAAAACCAATGGATTGTCATCATTCTTTGCCGAATAATTTTCCCACCCATCATTGGTCCATTCATAAACATTGCCCAACATATCGTAAAGTCCAAGGGCATTATCCTGCTTTTGCGAAACTGGTTGAGTTTGCCCATTGGCGTTTGCCTTGTACCAGGCACATTCGCTTAGTGGAATATCTGCAAAAGACAAGGCGGCATATTCCCATTCCGCTTCTGTAGGCAAACGATAGCCGTTTTTCGACAAATCGCAAGTTCCCTTTTTATCGTAGCAAGGTTCCAAGCCTTCGGCCACGCTCAGCTTATTGCAGTATGCTACAGCCTCATCAAAATACACCTGATCTACGGGCAAAGAATCTCCGGCAAACTTGCACATGGGTTTTACACCCATAACATTCCGCCATTCTGCCTGCGTAACCAATGTAGCCTTCATCTTGAAGGCATTCACGCGCACCGTATGGGCAGGGCGCACATCTTTGACTCCCTGGTCATCGCCCATGGTAAAGGACCCCGCAGGAACAGAAACATAATCGTCATCTGTAGTTTCTGCAAAATCCTTAAACACGTCCGCCACGACACTGTTCATCTTTTCGCTCAATGCCGTCGCCATATCCTTATTTTCACGATATTTGGCGGCATCCTTTTCCAGATTTAATTTCAGGGCGGTAATTTCCTTGACAATCAGTTCAATGGATTCCTGACTAAGATTTTCTGCGGCAGAACTCTTCTTACCCGTACGAATCGCTTCTCTTCGATTTTTTGCAGCTTCATCGCTAAACTTAGATTCAACATCCGTCATGAGGGAGTTGAAGTGAAGTAAAATTTTATTCAGGCTCTTGGCCTTTTCCAAAGATTCCTGAATTCGATCCGCATCTGCATTGATATGGCGGCGGAACACATCTTTAAGGCGTTTTTGTAGTTCTCGTTTCTTATCGGTATTCTGACGATTCAATTCAGTAAAGAATTCGTCCAACGATTTACTACCGCGATGGCCATAGGAACGCTTTTTTCTGGAACTGTATGCGACAACGCCTTCGTAAGGAATTTCATTGTCATCCAAGATATCTACAATATGGTCAAGGACTTTATTCAAGTCGTCTTCAGACCTGTTTTCTGCCTTGTTGCAAACAATGACAATTCGCTTGTCCGGAGATTCTCGCAAAACTTCCTGCAAAAAATCGACATCCGAATCGGTCAATGTTCCAGTCACATCCAATCCAATAAACCAGAACAGCACTTTTGCCTGACGTATAAACATCAAGGAAGTTTCCCTATCCTTGCTGGTATAGGAGTCATCTGTTTGCGCAGAGTTGTAACCCGGAGTATCAATGAAACAGATGTGTTCAAAATCCTTGGGCATTTCGGCATGAATTACCACAGAAGGCATCAAATCCTTTAAATTAAAGACAAAAGACTTAAGGAATTCATGATTCATCTGCTTGTAGGAATCGACACCAAGTTCCACACTTGCGCCAGATGCTGTCAAGCCAAAGGCGTTGGGAGCTTTTTCGCCACTGATAACATAGGCCGGTATCGCCGTTTCTGGATTGATACTTACCGGCAAAGTGATGTCGCGTGAACAGAAAAGGTTATTACAGAATGTAGATTTGCCGCTGCTAAATCCACCAGCCAAGGCAATGGAATTTTTGCTATACACGTCCTTGTTTCTTATGAACAAGGCTAGATCTCGGCCAATCCCCTGAAGTTCCAGCAGTGCGCCTGCTTCCTCGGAAAGAGCATCGTCTATCTTGGTATATTCCATATAGTCTTTTTCCAAAAGACTCTGGAATTGTTCCAAGGCCTCATTTTTTTCTGGCTGGGCTGCAAGAAGCGTTGAAATAAGATCAAAACGACCTTCGATACTCTGAAAATCCATTATGCAATCTTCTCCAATTCACCAAGAACCAATTCATAGTTCTGAATAGCAGTTTCCTTGTTCTCGATATCATTAATCAAGATGTTGAGCTGGCTACGATATTTTCCAAGAAGTTCGTTTGCCACATCGGATTTTTGAATGGCACTTGCATAACGAGCAATTTCTTCCGTCAGCAACGTGTTCAAAGTGTTTGCCAACTTGGAAAGATGGGCTCGGGCAGTAGCCAAGAGTTCATTACCTTCTTCATCTTCAACAGATCCAGACTTCATCATGGCACTAGGCAAATTTCCCGAAGGAACTTTAAATTCAGGAAGATTCAAACTTTCAATAATGGCGCGAATCTTATTTGCAACGGCATCGGAATCCAGGCTCTGTTCGGCAGCCTTTTCGGCCCAAATCAAAGAAATCTTGGAAGCAATCTTACGCTTGAGCTGTTCCAGGGAATCCATCACTTCAAGCTTGACATTGTTATTCACCTTGTCAATGTAGTCTTCCACGGCACTTCTGATCATCGTAGCGTTCACACGGGTATGACTAGTTTCATAATGGTGCTCCTTCTTCCAAAACAGTGCACCAGTTGTATAAGAATGCGACCTTGTAAAGCTTTCCTTGGAAGACGATGATTCGCTCTTTGCATCGTTGCACAGTTCATTCACAAAGGACATCAAATCCTTTGTAGAGGCTGAACGCCAATCAGCAACAGCTTCATTGACGGCACGGGTAATGCCCGGTTCCACCTTGAGGCAGAACGACTCAATACCATTCTTTTCATTGAGCAGGTGATCTAGATTTGCTGATTTTACTCGATCGATTTGGGCCTTTACGGCCTTAATCATAGCCTTACCCAAATCATCTACGGCACTTTCCAAAGATTGGCAAATTTGATCGGCGCTGCTAGCTAGAATTTCTTCCTTCTTCAGTTTTACAGAATCAATTTTTTCTTCAACCAAAGCTGTATTGCCAAGGTTCTTCAAGGCTTCCTTAGAAGATTCTATATCCTTATCAGAGAAATAATCGGGGAACGATTCACAAAGGTTTTCCCAGATTTGCTGTTTATTTCCATCCCAATTTCCCTTATCGGATATGGTCAGGCACATCGAATGGCAATCCCCGGAAGTCATAATAATACGATTTCCGCCATCTTCAATCAACTGGTCAAAGATTCCAAAGGCATTTATGGAACTTAGAACAGATTTTGTCTGGCCAGCCAAGCGTCTCTTGATTTCATCACGAACGCGGAACACGTCCCCGTTAAAATCAGCATATTCATCACCGTAAAGCTGAGTATCTACCTGGCTTGCAATGACAAACAATTCACGAAGGCCATCCTTCGTTGTAATCTTTTTAAGAACTTCCTTGTCTGTATCGTCAAGGAAACGGCCCGCAGGGCTAAGAATCAGCACCACATCGCTAGTTTTCAAAAGCTGGTGAGCACGCTGTTCGCGAGAAGGCACAGGGTCATTGAACCCCGGCGTATCAACAATACGTACACCCTTGAGCCTATCGTTAGGATAAGCGATTTCAACACTTTGCGTGAAAGGCATGTACTTGCCTTCGGAGCCAACAAAATCAGCCATCATCGGGGCAATTTCATCGAGCGATTGCGGATAAAGAACCTTAACCTTTCCACTCACTTCAGAAACGCTGACAGAAGATTCCTTGATTTTTTTGTACTGATCATAAGCTCCCGAAAGAGCCACGTCTTCGCCTAGTCTTCGTTTGGCATCACGTTCAGCACGTTCCTTTGCCTTAGCTTCGTCAAAAGTAAACTTTGATGCAATGGAGCCAATGCCGCCCGCCTTTTCCCGGGCCTTTTCTTCAGCACGACGGCGTGCATCTTCGATGCCAGATTTAACCAATTCAACATAGCGTTTTTCATAGGCATCGCTTTTAGATTTCAAGGCATCAAAGTCAGCCTCATCAAAGAAATGAATTTTCAGTTCAATTTTTTCGGAATAAGAGAGAACAGTCAAAGCGGCAGTCATGGGTGTTGCCGCCTTGGGCAAAATGGTATGTCCATTGAACAGCAATGCATTCAGCAAAGAAGACTTGCCAGCCTTTACGCGGCCAACAATACCTATCTGCAAATCGCGATTAGCATCAATTTTTTCATCGTAATTCTGTCGAATTTTTGCTTCTTGCTTAAGATCTTCACCGCAGTTCGCAGCAAAATCATCCATCAAAGTTTCAGGGTATTTTTGCGCGAGTTTTTCAAGTTCGTTTCTTTTTGCAATAACCTTTTCAAGGCGTTCAATGGACATAAACACTTCCTTACAGAGATTTTTTCAAGTTATTCAAGGTTGCACGGCTTTCTTCAAGATTTTTCATCTTGACAACGACATCTTCGTTATTTTCTAACGCTTCATTGGCTTTCTTGATTTCATCCCTCATGGCGCTGATTTTAGAATCAAACTGTTCTGAAATAGCGTTGATTGCAGCAACATTCTGCTCTACGAGAACAGGAGTGATTTTTTCACGAAGTTCCTGCTTCATTTTTGGAATGGAGCTCAAAATCTGAGAGCGGATTTTTTCACGCTGTTCGTTTTCACGAGATTTCTGTGTGAAAAAGCTAATGATTTCCGGGAGAAACAAGAGAACTATTTCTACAACAGGGGCAAATACGTTTGTAGCAATACCCAAAGCACCGACAATCGTTTTGTACGCAGCTCCCAAAGCTGCTGAATTTTTCTTAGCCATAGATGTCAAACTGGTCAAAGAACTCTTGGCAACATCACCAAGGCTTGCTGCAGCTGTTCCTAGCTTGGCCATAAATTCTGGATTATCGAAGGCAGAGAATGTGTTTTCTACGCCACGCAATTCCATCTGGAAACTTGTAGAAATTCGTTCTGACGCATTCTGAGAAACCTTGTTAATAGCAGGAATCACGGAAGAGCGAACAACGGCATTCATTTCCTGAGAAATAGCCTCGCTAGACGCGCCATTCATAGCCATTTCAGTCAATTCATCAACCTTGCTACTGAGTGCAGCACCCGCTGCATTCACAATGGCATCGACATCTGCATCAAAATGGTTGCTTTGAGCTTCTGCAGCCATTCTGTCGCGGCGTTTTTCCAACTTCGCAAGACTTTCTTCCAATTCCTGAATTGCCATGCGATTCTTGCCCTGATCCGCCTTGAGAGCTGCAATTTTCATATTGATTGCGCTGACGGCATCGTCAATCAATTCTTCAACAGCTTCAGAGAATATTCCGGCAAAAAGACTTTCAGGATCTATCGAGCTAACCAGCTTCGGCAATTCTGCTCCAGCATTCTTTCCTAGAGGCTTAGGATCTGTTTCAATGCCCAGGGAGTCTTCCACCTGATTACGAACTTCTTCAATAATTTTTTCAACATCATCTGGGCTACGAAGATTTGCCTTGCTAACAAAGAAAGAGAAACTTCGTCCCATGTTCTGGATATCCTGCAACTGGCGAGACATGCTAGAGGTTACTGTACCACTTTCAACACTGGTAAGTACCACATAATGAACGCCCTTATTCAGGTAACTGGCTATAGCCTTGTTATGGTCATCACGAGGAGAATCAAAACCCGGCATATCGACAAGAATAATGGGCTCAACTTTCTTTATGTTTTCTGAATTGAGGTAAAGGCGAACACAACGCCAGCT
>DCGZ01000117.1:33516-42688 GCA_002314675.1 Fibrobacter sp. UBA1765
TTTTGCCTCATCAAGGGATACGCGCCTAACCTGCAAATCGTCAGCCACATTTTCCACTATTTCTGCATATTCTGTTTCAGAATACCGCAACTCCGTTGCTACCGCTGTTTCTGGAGTAACATTTACAGAAAGAAGCGAACGACCAATGAAGGAATTTAAAAAAGTACTTTTACCAGCACTAAATTCACCTACGACCGGAACAAGAAGTTCTTTTTCACTGATGAGTTTGGCAAGAACTTCTGCTTTTTCGATAGAAACATCCACCTTCTTGCCAATTTCAACAACTTGATTTACCACATCTAGCATTTTCTGTTGAATTTTCAAAGAATTGCTCATATAATCCTCTTTAGCATTATGAATCCGTAAAATAATCTTTTTTTTCTAAAAACAATCTTGTTTTTTTCAATTTGCGAACTTTCACTATACCAAAAACGCCTAATTTGGCGTAATTTAGGCGTTTAACAAGAACTTATTTTCTTTAACATTTCCTCCACATCGTCCCCCTCATCTAGCTCCGCGAATCCCGATTTACCGCATTGCGCGCACCCCTCCAATTTCTGGATTCGGCAACCGTACCAGCGTAAAATCGTGGGTTTCGCCCCAGCGCCAGGCATTGCGCTCCAGTTTTCAAAGCGGTTCTCCCGGCGATTGGCCCACATGTAGTAATCATAGACCAGCTCGTGCTCCAAAGATGAAATTCCGGAGTCTATACCACGGGAAAGTTCCACAAGGGCGATTTTTACCATCATGTTGCAAATTGGAGCAATGTCAGCAGACAACCCGACTTGCACTTTGGCGGCAGCATCTTCGGCGCTTACATACGCAGCAATCTGCCCATTGTGACGGGCGCTTTCGACATTCGTGATTTCTTCGGATTCCGCATCATACCAGGCGTTTCCTAGGAGGCAGTTGTAACACGGACCATCAGGAACATAGCGGAACACGTCGCCGCCCGCGGCACGGGTGTTTGCACGCCCATAAAGGCAGACCTTGCGATTTCTTACTACGGCTTCATTCAGGTTGAAACGGCTCTTGTTGTTGTCCGTTGCACAAATGACAAGATCTGCACGGGAAACTTCCTGATCCAGCAATTTCAAATTTTGGTTGATATCCACCGGGAATTTATCCACTTTCGCGTATGGATTCTTGCCAAGAATTGCATCGTAAAGAGCGTCAGTTTTCAAGCGTCCAAGATCGTTTATGCCGCAGGTATGGCGCATAAGGTTGTGCAGTTCCACGCGGTCAAAATCGAGCAGCGAAAATTCCCCAATGCCAGCCTTTGCAAGCTCTATGGCAATTTGGGAGCCAAAGCTGCCTAGCCCAACGATTGCGACTCGTTTTGCCGCAAGCGCACCCACTTCCAAAATTCCTTGGCTGCGGGAATAAAGATTTTCGCGCGAAGGAATATATTGCAAATCGATATTTTGCCAAACACATTCCTTTCGTACCGCAGAATCCTTGGGATATTGCGCAAAAGCCGCAACAGTCTTTTCTGCAACAACCACGATGTAGCCGTATTTTTCTATGCAAACAGGGTCCTCTAGCGCTGCGCAATCGTCTGTAAAAAGGCAAGGCGATTCTTTGCCGTAGCCATGAAGCGGACGCTTTTGGTGAAAGTGAAGAACGCCTTCGCCTTCCCACTCGCACGCGACACCGGCAACGTCTTGCGGGGATTTTCCTGTAGCGGCGCAATGGGCCCTAAAGTCAAGAATTTCCTGCTCGTCAACGAATGCTAACATGCAAAGCCTTCTTTGGTCATGCCCGTTACAACAGTGCCTTGGGAGGGAGTTTCGCCTTTTGCAACCTGACGGAATTCACCTGTCTTTTCGTCAAAGACAAGGTCTATCAAGGAGCTTCCATGGCCCTGGCCGCCCTGCTTGCGAATTTCTTCACCAAGCAGCTGTTCAGAACGGCCTGCAAAGCCTTCTGCAGAGAAGGCAGTCACAATAATATTTTTCATATTCTATCCTTTTATTTTTGGTGGTTTAAGTAGTATTCAATATCGTTGCCAGTTTCCAAATGCAGCTCGTACATGTTGAGCCAAAGGCAGCACTTTACATAAATTTTGTAAAGGGAAACATTCGGAGTCCAGGAGGCATCTCCATAATGGCATATTCTTGTCCAACCATGTTCCGATTCCAGCACATGCATGGAGCCATCGGCACTATCCAATTTTTCTCCGTATTTATCCTTGAGCATTTTCGTTACAAACACCTTCGGAACATTGTTCGGGAAACCAGAAAGTTCAATACGCAATGTATAGACGCGCTTCTTTGTACGAGCTGCAAAAACCACATAGGGCTTTTTCTCGTCCAAAAAGAAATGATACGCATGCTCAGGCACATTTTTCTTTTGCAGCACCGCAATTTCCTGTTGAATTCGCGCCGGGGGTGGGCCCGCGCATTCGTCATCGTCATCATCATCAGAATGAGATGATAAAAGAGAAAATAATCCTTCAAACATCATTTTACCTCGTTATTAGACTTTTGACCCATGCGAGCCACCGCGACATAGTATTGCTTGAAAGCTTCCAAGATATCTCCCTGAAAATTCCAGAGCTTTTCATCGCCCGCGGCGACTCCATCTACGCTAAATTCAAAAGGTTTCTGCGGGAACCCTGGTGGAAAATACAGGAACTTATTCCCCACAGCAATTTGCACATGGCGCTTTTCATTCAAAGAGATTGTCGTGGGAACGCGTTCAAACTCCTTTAAAAAAGCGTATATATTGGCAAGAACTTTTCTGTTTTCACGCTCATTAAGCCAATACCCGTTTTCATACTCATTGACCACACTGCTGTTTGGGTGATTCTCCACAGAATAGACCTTGCCATGGCAAGCCTTGCCTGTGCGTGGGTGAACCAATACTCCGTCCAAGGCCTTATCTATCAAAGGTCTAAAGGGGCTTTCACATTCCTTTATGCTCCAGCGAGCCTTAACATAATCATAGTCGTGGTCTTCATGAAAACTAAACGCATTCAACGAAGATGCTCGTTCCGTGCAGTTACCAATGCAGAGCAAAAAACGACGCAAATGAAGTCGCGAGATGTTATTGACCATGGTGGATGCGTCATGGCCACTCGGCTGGGCAAGGCCTAGCTGATGATGGGAATGCCATTCACCAATATGCTGCAAGCCGTATTTTTCCAACAAAAAATTCCCTACAGTTTCAAGATAATCCAAATCTTGATTAAAGAATGTTTCCTGGTGGTTCGCCTTCTTTCCCGGTCCTATGGCATAGAGCACTACGGGGATTCCTGTCGATGTCCAGTAGCCAAACAGCTGGCCACCGGTTTCGATGTTTCTGTAATCCAGAATGCAACGCGAGATATAGTCAAATTCGCTTCTATAAATCATTGCGATACTCGACGGCATATCTTCACGAGGATTTCCCAGGCTGATTTTTTCTACATCGGATCTTTTCACGATTTGTGTTTCCTGATTGTACCCAAGGGCATATTGAAAATACAACTTGATTTTTTCCCACAGCATATTTCAAATTTCAAGCCCACATTCCTGCTTGATTCCTTCCACGACTTTATCCACGTCAAGCCCCGATTCTACGGCATTCTTAAACTTTTCCATACCGCGGCAAAGCTTGTTCATTTCGCTCATTAAGTTATCACCAGTCTTCTTTACTGCAAAGAAGCACAAGTCAATGGAAAGGCACACAGCGGCCTTTTCTGACAGGCAGTAAGCCGCTGCCAGGCGTTCAGACTCTTTTTCAAAAAAGTTGTCTTCGTCGTTTACCATGTCGTAATCGTAAGCGACATCAACTCCCGAAAGTTTTTCTCGAAGTTCCAATACTTCTGGAGTTTCTTCTACATAACTGGCAAGAACATCTGCCAATGTAAAGTGTACAGTTTCGCCCATTTGAGCTTTGTCTTGATTTTCCATTTTTTACCTCATCGTTTGGTAATGTTTTTTGATTTCTAAATCAAAGATACCTCAAAAAACAGGGCTCAAGGAAGCATGCAAAAAACATTTTTAAAAAGTGGAACTTATATTTTTATAAAAAGGAGGCTTATTCCAAAATTTCAAAATACTATATTTCAAAACATGAACGAATCCATCAAAATCAAGATTGCGGTATCTTCTGCAATTCGAAATCAATTAGAACTAGACATTGATGATTACAAGTTGAAGGGCATTGGCGAGCTCTGCAATTTGATTATTGAATACAATAGTGACCTTCCAAAAACATCAGAAAATAAGCAGTTTACAAGGGAAAGTAACGAACTTTTCAAGAATTGTCCGCCACTTCAATTCACGCTTCACAAACGGAATGCCTTTTTTGAGCAAATAGCACAATCCAAGGGTGCAAAGCTTGCTTCACTATGCCGCCATTATCTAGAGCAATATGTTGCACTCCCTCGTGGAGGGAGAGAATTGTTCTTAAAAAAAGTGGAACTTATAAAAGTCAATACAGCCATCAAGAAAAAGAAGAATATCTGTATTTCGTATAAGGGAAAGATCATCGAGATTGCACCTTGCTTCATAGCATTTTCTCCATCGAATGTTCGAGCTTACCTGGTAGGCTGCCGGGACCCCAAAGAAATCGCTTTTATTGAAGGTGAAAAGGAATCCCCTTTCAAGGCATACCGCATTTGCCACATCAGCGATGTAATTATAAAAGAGGACGAGGCTTTCCACACAAAAAGCAATGCTCTTTTCAGGAAATCAGAAGATTTCAAGGAACATTTTGACCCGTTCCTTTGTTACGGGCAGGAACTTCACATACATCTAACAGAAGAGGGTGTCAAGCTTTTTAAAACAATCGCAACAAACCGCCCGAAAATTCTAAAGGCTCCCGGAGAATCTCGAAAGAAAAAAGAAAGCCTCATTGAAACGGCCTTGGAGAATTGCACACCCGGCATTTACACGCTCGAATGTTCCCCGGATCTTGCAAAAGTTTATTTTCCGCAATTTCTGGAAACGGCCCAGATCATTTCTCCAGCAGGTTTAAGAAATTATTTTAGACAGCGTTTTTTAAGTGCTGCAACCGCCTACGGGCTCTTTGACCCGCTCGACAAGAAAAAGGCGCCTTAACACGCCCAAGCACCGCATTTTTGCCAAAAATACGGATAAAACGGGGGTTGAGGGCATGTTTTACCCGCCCAAAACGATTTTTTTGAAGCTAAATTTCCAATTTTGGTCATTTTAAAGGCGACAAAGCCCCTTAAAAAGCCCATTCCGCCCAAAAAAAACTTTATTTACGACATTTTATGTCAAATACGGCGGGTAAAAACTTGAAAAGAACAATTTTTATCTGCCAAACGCTATTTTTGCAGAGGAAAATTTCAGTTTGCCACAATTTTTGCCAGGTTACCATTCCGGGCCAGGTCACCTTTTCGTACCAAGCCTCCATTTCGGGCCAAACCACCGTTTTTGCCAGGTGCCGTTTTAGCAAATTCACAATTTTAGGCCAGGAATCATTTTAGCCAGTAACCATTTCAACAAGCCCCATTTTTATTCCGGCATTCAAAACGCCCCAAGAGCGCCGTCTTTCACAGGCAACTGTTTAAGCTTTTTTCTAAATTTGGGCCATGCAAAATTTTTACGTTACTACCCCGATTTACTATGTGAACGATGCCCCACACATTGGGCATTCCTATACAACCGTTCTTGCCGACATTTTGACTCGCTTCCACAAGATTCTCGGTTACCAGACATTCTTTTTGACAGGTACCGATGAACACGGCCAAAAGGTGCAGCGCGCAGCTGCAAAGCGCGAAGTCACCCCGCAGGAACATGTTGACGAATACTACCATCGCTTCGAAGATCTTTGGAAGAAGATGGGCATTTGCAACGACTTCTTTATTCGCACGACCTACAAGGAACACAAGGACTACGTTCGCGAATGCTTGCAGAAGCTCTGGGACAAGGGCGAAATCTATTCCAAGGAATATGAAGGCTGGTACTCCGTTGGCGAAGAACGCTTCTTTAGCGAAGATGAACTTGACGAAAACAAGTGCGACCCGATTAGCCACCGCCCGGTAGAATGGCTCAAGGAAAAGAACTACTTCTTCAAGATGAGCAAGTACCAGCAGCAACTTATTGACCACTTGAATCAGAACCCGGACTGGATTGTTCCAGACTACCGTCGTAACGAAATTCTCGGATTCCTTCGCCAGCCGCTCAACGACCTTTGCATCAGCCGTCCGAAGGCTCGCCTTAGCTGGGGCATTCCGCTCCCGTTCGACGAAGAATACGTAACATACGTTTGGTTCGATGCGCTTCTCAACTACGTTAGCGCAAGCACTGCCTTCCACAAGACATTCGCAGACGGCACTCCGATTTGGCCAGCAAGTTTCCACCTGATCGGTAAGGACATTTTGACAACTCATAGCGTTTACTGGCCGACAATGCTCATGGCTCTCGACATTCCGCTCCCGAAGCATATTCTTGCTCACGGCTGGTGGCTCGTGAACGGTGGCGAAAAGATGAGTAAGTCCGCAGGCAACGTTGTAAACCCCATGGATTACATGGAAAAGTACGGCAACGATGCGTTCCGCTACTACCTTGCTCGCGAAATGGTTGTTGGCCAGGATGCAAACTTTACCCACGACAGTTTTGTACGTCGCATTAACGCCGACCTTGCAAACGACCTCGGCAACGTTTTGAACCGCGTGCATAAGCTTGTAAGCACAAACTTCGAAGGCAAGCTCCCGGCTGCAACCAACATGGACGACGCAGCAAACGATGTGATGAACCTTGCAAAGAAGGTCATCGAAGACATCAAGCAGGATTTGCCGCAGGCTCGCCTTTCACAGTCCATTGAAAACATCATGAGCCTTGTGCGTAGCATCAACCGCTACTTTGAAATCAAGGCTCCATGGAAGCTTGCCAAGGACCCTGCATTGAAGGATGAACTTGCAACAGTTCTCTACGTTGCTGCAGAAGCCGTTCGCCTTAGCCTTTGCATGCTCTGGCCGGTGATTCCGACAAAGGCAGAAGAAGGCCTTACCATGCTTGGAACAAAGTTCACAAGCGCTGCAGACCTTGCATGGGGCATCTTGAAGGGTGGCGAAACATTTGGCGAAGGCAAGCCGCTCTTCCCACGCATTGAAGAAGAAGTAAAGCCGCAGGTTCAACAGCAAAAGCCAAAGCAGAACAAGCCTTTGATGGCAGAAGATGTTCCCGCAGCAATGGACCTTCGCGTGGGCCAGATCAAGGAAGTTGCAAACCACCCGGATGCAGACAGCCTCTACGTTTTGAAGGTGGACGCTGGCGAAGGTGAACTCCGCACAATCTGCTCCGGCTTAAAGAAGAGCTACGAAGCAAGCGAACTTCAGGATCGCAAGATTCTGTTGTTTGCAAACTTGAAGCCGGCTCCGCTTCGCGGCATCATGAGCAGCGGCATGCTCCTTGCAGGCGACCTTGACGCAGAAGCACACACCTGCCGACTCGTAAGCATTCCAGAAGACGCAAAGCCGGGTGACCGCGTACTCTTCAAGGGCGTTGCTCCGAGCGAACCTCGCGAACTCAAGCTCAAGGACTTCGACAAGATTTCCATGAGCGTCAAGGGCGGCCAGGTTTTCTGCGGCGAACTTGCTCTCGAAGCAAACGGCAAGGCAGTAACTTGCGACGTAGCTGACGGCGCTGGCGTTCACTAAGCCGCAACAATAAAAACAGCAAAGTCCCGCAAATTGCCAAAAGCGTTTCAACGGCAAAATGCGGGATTTTTTTAAGGACTTGACATGAAAAAGATTTTTGTACTCGCATTATTTGCCACAGCTCTTGTCACATTAAATGCATGCCAAGAAGAAAAAACGAAAACGGCAGCCTTGAAGACTCTGGACGCAGCCAAGGAAGTCGCAGACATTGTCGCAGAAGACGCAAGCAAGAAGGCTGCCGAAGTTGAAAAAATGCTTGGCGAAAAAGCAGACCAGGCCCTCGAAGCCGCTAGTGAAAAATTAGACGAGATGAAAAAGCAAATCAAGGAATAATTTTTTGTATTTTTAAAATTATGAAAATATACTTTAAATTCGCTTATACTACAATTCTTTATTGTCTCACCACAATTTTATCCGTTACAAAGGTGCTTCACCTGTATTATTTGATAATGGATTCCCTTGGATTCAAGAAATACCTAAAGGGCTTGAACTGGAAAGTTCTTTTAGGCATCGCAGCCTTCAGCATTCTTTGTGCAATCGTAAACAACCTGCGCGCTCCAGAAGACAAGTCCGTTGAATGGTGGGGTTCACAAGACATCATGGAAAAACCGGAGGATGTTCTCTAATGAAACGCACTGTTTTTTCTGCCATTCTCTTGTTTGTCGCCGCAGTGCTTACCGCATTCTGCATTGCCGAAATCAGCTTCCCGGAAACATTCCTTACCATTAGCGACAAGGACTGGTTCATCAACATTTTCCCGAACGGCTGGAAGTACAACGTTCAAATCGGCATTGGCGCACTCGTGGTTGCCTGCGGACTTTTGCTCCCCGTATACAAGCTAGACAAGGTCTTTGCTCTTAAGGGCATAGAAACCCTTTGCAGGCTTGGCATTGGCGGCATGTTTATTTTTGCAAGCATCTTTAAAATCGAAGATCCGTACCAGTTTGCAACGCTCACGGCTCAGTACCAGTTCTTTGGAGCATTCGGCCTTGAAAACGTTACAAACTTCTTTTCACTCGTGTACCCGATGTTTGAATTCTGGTTTGGCCTAGCAATGATCGTGACTCCATTTGTACGTGAATCCGCACTTGCAATCTTTGGCATGTTCGTAAGCTTTATTATTGCCCTTGCATGGGCATTGTTCAAGGACCTTGGCATAACCTGCGGCTGCTTTAACCTTGAAGGCGCTCAAGACAAGGCTGAAGCTTGGACAAGCCTCATTCGCGATCTGATCTTGATTTGGCCGACACTCTGGCTCGCATTCCGCAAGAACCGTAGCTTGATTGGTGTGTGGAAAAATAGGATCTAGGGGCATATTAGACGAGAGAACGGGCCTTTGGCCCTACAGACGAGAGGTGCATGCAAATTTTCATGTTGTCGGCAGTAGGCTGACGTCTGTCGACTGAGAGGCTTTGGTAATTCAGAATTAAGAATTAAGAATGCAGAATTAGAAATTGACAAAGACACGGTAAGCTACAATTTCTGCCGACAGCCTACAGCCGACTGGCTACAGCATTGCCTCTAGGCGCAGGAGCGCCGACCTCACACCTCAAGCAC
>DCGZ01000117.1:42701-45710 GCA_002314675.1 Fibrobacter sp. UBA1765
AGGTGCGTACCTAATTTCTGACTCCAGTCCTCTGTCTTAACATTTCTGCCTACAGCCGACTGGCTACTTCTTCCTAACTCATTGATTTTCAACGACTTACGTATAACGCGCGAGTCGTTTTTTTCTTATATTTAGGGCATTATGAACACGAATTTGCCTGACCTAAATCTTATATCTCGCCCTAACTGGATTGAAATCAATTTGGACGCCCTTAACGAGAACATTCAATTTGTTCGCAGCGTCATCCCCAAAACAACAAAGCTCTTTTTACCGGTAAAGGCTGATTCATACGGTCACGGTTCACTCGCCTGTTCCTATGCTGCAGAAGCATGCGGCATTGACTACCTGGGAGTCGCGCACCTTACCGAAGGTATCTTGCTTCGCCAGTACGGCATCAAGACACCGATTCTGGTACTTGGCCCATGCATTCCGGCAGATTTCCCTTACTTGGCAGAATTCCGCCTTACAGCAACAATTTCCGATAAAACAATCGCCGAAGCTTTTGATAAGTACCTTGAAGGAAACGGACTTTCGGCCAAAGCCCACCTCGGCATTGATACCGGCATGAACCGTTACGGCATTCGCTTTGACGACTTCGACGTAATCAAGTCAATCCTTTCGCTCAAGCATTTGCATGTAGAAGGCATGTTCACGCACCTTGCCACAGCAGACATGCCGGGCAACCCAAACACAAAGCGCCAGATCGACCGCTACACAAACCTTATCAATGTTCTTGAAGGCGCAGGACTTCGCCCAGAAATCTGCCATTGCTCCAGTTCCGCAGGCACACTCCTCCACCCCGAAAGCCATTTCGACATGGTTCGCCCGGGCCTTGTGCTTTACGGCTACAATCCCATGGGTTCAGGCCCGTGCCAATGGCCTTTAAAGCCGCTCATGAAAATCAAGGCTACGGTCCGCCACATCCATGAAGTCAAGCCAGGCGAAGGAGTTTCTTACGGCCAGTACTGGATGGCCCAACAGACTACAAAGGTTGCAACCATTGCAATCGGTTATGGTGACGGTTATTTGCGCGGCGAATACAACACAGGCTATGTTCTTATTCGAGGCCAGATTTGCCCGATACTCGGTCGCGTGTGCATGGATGCAACAATGATCGATGTAAGCCATATTCCAGACATCCAGATTGGCGAACCGGTAGACGTAGTAAACGGCGAAGCAAACCCTGTAGTTTCCATGGAATCCCTCGCAGAACTCCACCACACGATTCCGTACGAAATCACAGTCCGTGTTGCACGCCGCCTGTATCGCCGCTACATTTGGAAGAACCGCATGATGCGCTGGGATGACTTGAAGCAGGAATTGAACATTCCTGAATTCAAGGAATACCCTTACCGCACCGAAGACGACTTGACCATTCTAAAAGGTACAAGCGACATTTAAGTTTCCCCTAAATGATGAAGCAAGTAAAAAGGGTCCGCAATAGCGGGCCCTTTTTAACATTTCATTTAAAGATTAGCGAGTCTTAATGATTGTCCAGGCTTCGTCGTAAAGGCGAGCAGCTTCACCAGGGTCAGCAAGGAACACCATACGGTCCATTGTAGCCTTGTCCGGGTTAATTACCCTGTTAGACACGAACTCATCGTCAAGCACCGCAAGGGAGGCACTATTTGGAGTTGCGTAAGAAATGTACTTAGCAAGCTGGGCCCCCACTTTAGCGTCAAGGATATAATCCATGAACTTGTAAGCACCATCTGGGTTTGGAGCCTTTGCACTCAAGAGCATGCAGTCAACCCACATAAAGGAACCTTCCTGCGGAATAGCATACCGGAGAGTCGAGTCTTCTGCGATTGCAGCCACGGCTTCACCGTTAAATACGATTGCAGCCCAGTCCTCCCTAGAAAGAACCTTGTCCTTGCCACTGACAGACCCATCAAAGCCGACAAAGTGAGGATTCTTCTTGGCCTGCAAAATGTAATCAACAGCCTTCGTGATTTCTTCTTGGTTTGTAGTATTCGGATCAAGGCCAATTGCAAGCAAAGCTATTGAAATCATGGAGCGACTTTCTTCCAAAAGACTGAAGTTACCCTTTGTATTCTTGGCATCAAAAAGCATGGAATAGCTTACGCTATCGGGATTGATCGTTGAATCACGGTAAAGAATGCCTGTCGTACCCCACAAATACGGCCAAGCGTAGTCGTTAGTCAGGTCGTAGGCAGCTCGCTTGAACTTTTCAGCAACGTTCACGCGGTTCGAAATCTTTGTACTGTCGACCTTTGCAACAAGGCCAAGGCTAATCATTTGCTGAATCACGACATCGCTTGCGATAATGACATCATAACCGTTTGAGCCAGAAGCCTGGAGCTTACCAATCATTTCTTCTTGGGCTTCATAAAGTTCAAGCTGCAGTTCATAACCAGTCTTAGCCTTAAAATCTTCAAGCATCGCAGGGTCAATGTATTCACTATAAATCAATACAGAGACCTTTTCCTTAGACTCCTCCTTTTTCTGGTCATCACAACCAGCAAACATGGTTACAGCCAGAAATGCAAATGCAAGGAAAATTTTTTTCACTTTTGCTAATCCTCGGAAGTCATCAATTCGCATTCGCGCTTGACAATCTCAAAAAGTTCATCCCTGTTCTGGTCGGTCAAGGTTTCATCATCTTCATCCATGTGGTAAGCATTCATATAGGTTTCGTGCTTAACCGTAGTTTCATCGACCCATGTATAGATTTCTGAAATATTCCATGTAGAATAAGTAAACTTCCAAACCTTGCCTTCCTTGGAAAAGCCACATGGTTCATCATTCTTTGAATCGCTGCTTTGTTCGCCCTGGGCGTTTGAACTGCTGGAATCAGCAGGGGCTGCAGGCGAAGAACTGCTATCGTCACCGCAAGCGACAAAGGCTAAAGCAAACGTAGCCAGTAAAAGTGCGTAGATTTTTTTCATGATGTTCCTCAATCATTTATATAAAAATTAGAATTTTTTGAGGCATTTTCTTGAAAGAAAAAAAGGACCGTCCTTAAAATATAGCGGTTTAAAAATTTAA
>DCGZ01000097.1:0-700 GCA_002314675.1 Fibrobacter sp. UBA1765
CGGTAGTTTTCTTTATACAAAAAAATCCCGCCTCAATAAGAGACGGGATTTTCAAAGCCTTTACAAGACTAAATTAGGATTCTGCCTTCTGGCCGCGTGGCTTGGAGATTGCAAAAATCACAGTACGTGGCTTAGAAACAAGCTTTGCATCACCGAGATCGATGTTTTCAGCATAGTATGTTACGCCAGCGTGGAATTCGGAAACATCAATATTGATGCCAGCAGGAATCTTACCCGGAACAACAGCAAGCTTAAGCTTGTGTGTTTCATGAGCAAGTGTACCGCCTTCAGTCTTAACACCAACCGGAAGACCGCTAATGGTAACAGGAACAACAACCTTAACCGGTGTAGCTTCGTCAATCTTCAAGAAATCGATGTGTTCGATCTTCTGGGAGATAGCATCCTTCTGGTAGTTGTAAATGATTGCCGGATTGCCAGCCTTGCCATCGATAACGAGATCGAGAAGGGTGTAGCGCTTACCTGGTGCAAGGACCTTAGCAACGTCTTCTGTCTTAACAGAGACGCTCACTGGCTCGAGACCCTTACCATAATAGACAGCTGGAATCTGGCCAGCCTTACGGAGACGACCGTTAGCACGGGAGCCTTCGCCATTTACTCTCTTGGTTGCATTGAGCGAAATGAGTTCCATTTTATTTACTCCATAAAATAAAAGTGATTGGGGTAGCTGGACTCGAACCAA
>DCGZ01000097.1:725-3377 GCA_002314675.1 Fibrobacter sp. UBA1765
TCCGTTGTCTTACCACTTGACGATACCCCAATGTGGCGCCAAATATACAAATTCAACAAAAAAATTCAAAGGGTCAGTTTTCAAAAAAAATCAAATAATCTTTTCCAAGGGCTTCCCCGGCGCATGTTTCTTGTATTTTTCTCGAATTATAACAAGGTCATGCTGGTAACATTCTTCCTTAAAGTCGTTAAAAGCCCAGGCAGTCGGCAAAAAACGCCCCTTGCAATATGTCAAAAGCATATCAAGCCAAACACCATCGCCCGCATACAGTTTAAAGGGGCCTCTTTTAAAAGACGGCAATACAATCTTATCAAGGTCCATATAACCAATGTCTATATTCACCTTGCGATTATCGCTTTTTGAAAAGTCCAGTTCAAACTGATTTGAAAGTTTCTTTTCTTCGGCAATTGTCTCTGGAGGTATTTCCCGTTCAAAGGAAAGCACGCCGCGATAAAGCCCCTCCCCCATCTCTGGAGTATAATACGGAGTCTTGTCAAAGGCAAAAAGCTTTCCCAAATGCCTAATCGGCCCCCAAGTATTTAGAAGAGCTTCTAAAAGGTTCTTATCCCATTCAGAACCTGCTTGCAATACAAAGGCTAATAGCTGAGCTTTTTCAGAAAAATGATGTGCGAGTGCCATAGTAATAGACGCAAGAACAAGATGCAAGATACAAGAAGAGCCAGGCTTACGCCATGGCTCTTTTATAAAAGTTACCGTGAATTATTAAACGACGCCGTTTACTTCGTCGCTGTTCTTTTCGATAACCTTGAGAGCTTCTTCCGGGTTTACTTCGATAGCATAGGAAGCTTCGTCAACAATTTCTGCGAACTGGTCATACCATTCAGCAAAGATTTCAACTTCCAAATGATCTGCACCAGGAATAGTCAAGCGAACACCGCATGGTTCACCAACATACTTTTCATACTTGGCGAGTTCCGGGCGAAGAAGACCGAGGTCAAGGCCATGCAAATCTTCCGGATAAAGGAGAGTTGCATCTTCCTTGTCTTCATCGTTTGCATCGATAACTTCGCATTCTTCTTCGTCACAATCGTCGAAGTATTCTTCATCATCAATGCCAGAATCGTAGTAGAATTCTTCTTCTTCAAGGTAAAGGGTGTCAACAAAGACAGCCTTTGCACCAAGAGCCTTCGCAGCAGCGATAAATTCCTTGAAGTCACCTTCAAAGTAACGGCTCGACTCCATGTCTTCGTTCAAGGTCTGAACAGGAATAGACAAAAGACCAGCCTTCTTAAGGTTAGCTGTAATTTCTTCAAGAAGGGACTTCGGAGCCTTCTTAGGAGCAGCCTTCTTTGCTGCCTTTGGAGCAGACTTAGCTGCAGCCTTTGTTGTCTTTTTTGCAGTTGCCATGATAAACTCCTTATTCGTGGTACTTCTTGAGGCTTGTGGCCTTTTCATTGATAAGCTTCATGATGCGAGCTACAGCTTCGTCACCGCGAGCAGTATCCTTGACACTTGTCATAGGCTGGAAGAGCGGGCTATTGAACATGGTTCCAAGAGGAATCGGATTCTTGCGGCAGAATGTAGCTTCGACATAGTCGCGAGCAGCGCTCTGCAAATCCTTGGCCTTGGAAGCATCTCCAGCCACATAGGCCTTGTACAAGTCCGAGAAAATCTTTGCAGCTTCAGGAATGTTGCCGGTAGCGGTAATAAGGCCCTGGCCACCCATTTCAAGCATGTCAATGAAGAAACCGTCTTCACCGCTAAGTACGGCGAAATCATTGTTCTTAGTTTCCTTGATTACGCGAAGGGTATCTTCGTGGAACTTTTCGCCAATACGGAAGTCAACCGCCTGCTTAAGACCGATGATATTCTTGTCTTGTGAAAGTGAAATAAGTGTATCTGGGTGAACGTAGCTAGCTGTACGGCCAGGAACATTGTAAATAATGATCTTGGCACCAGTCTCGGAGCTCAATGTCTTAAAGTGCTTTTCAATGCCTTCCTGGGAAGGATTGTTATAATAACCGGTAACGCAAAGCATCGGAACTTCAGCAATCTTCAAGATTTCTTGAATCATCTCGACAGACTCGCGAGTACAGTTAGAACCTGCACCGGCAATAACAGGAACACGGCCGTCCACATAGTCAAGTGTAAACTTGATAATGTCCAAATGCTGGCGATGTGTTACGGTTGCACTCTGACCGGTAGTTCCCACAGGGAGAATGCCAGAAACACCAGAAGCAATCAGATCGTCGATCATGAGTTCCATCTTCTTATAGTCGATGGAATTGGAAAGGCACTTAGGATCGTCGTTCATAAGCGGAGTGAACAACGCAGGGAAAACACCAGTAAGTTGAGAAGCTTTTGTAATTTGCATAGTGACTTGAATATAGTATAATCAGAGGACAGAAAACAGAAGACTGAAGAGAGAAATGGAAATTTATCGTGTTTTTTAGAAATAAGAAGACAGAGGACAGGAATCAGGAGTTAGAAGACGGAAGACGGAGTCAGGCATCAGGTCGCACCTTCGGTGCTTGAGGTATGAGGTCGGCGCAAAGCGCCTAGAGGAAATGTTGCTGTGATCGGCTGTAGGCTGTCGGCAGAAATTGTAACTTAACATGTCTTTGCGAGGAACGTAGTGACGAAGCAACCTAGGACTGTGAACAATGAATGTTCTGGATCACTTCGCGTTGC
>DCGZ01000097.1:3490-13855 GCA_002314675.1 Fibrobacter sp. UBA1765
AGGTACGCACCTTCGGTGCTTTGAGGAGTGTGGTCGGCGCAAAGCGCCTAGAGGAAATGTTGTAGTCAGTCGGCAGTAGGCTGTCGGCAGAAATTGTAACTTACAGTGTCTTTGCGAGGAACGTGGTGACAAAGCAACCTAGGACAGTGAACTATGAATGTTCTGGATCACTTCGCGTCGCTCGTGATGACAAATTAAGATGCAAGAACTGTGACAGAGGACTGGAGTCTGGTCGCACCTTCGGTGCTTGAGGTATGAGGTCGTTCGCTTCGCTCACTTTGGGGTAATTAAGACGAAAGACGGAAGACGGAAGCAAGTAACTAGCAACTAATAACCAAAAAGAATCTCTCGTCTGTAGAGCCAAAGGCGCAATGACATTTTATTCCTAATTCTGAATTCTGCATTCTTAATTCTTAATTATCAAACCCTCTCAGCCTACAATTTAAGATGCAAGAGCCAGATGCAAGATACAAGAAAATTACCCTAATTTCTAGAACCTAGTCTCTAACCTCTAAAGCACTGGAAATCAACATTCACTAGATCCTAGCCACTAAATCCTAGATCCTAATTCAAATGCATTCCTTCGTACTTTGACGCGTTCTTCTTCCAAGTGCGAGTGAGAGCTTCCTGTACAGTTTCTGTGTCGGCTATAGAACCTGGTTCTGCATCCATAAGTTCATCAATCACATTTTCGCTTTGCTGCATGCTGATCATGCCTTGGCGAAGCGCTTCCAAAATTTTGCCATGTCCCTTTGGTGGAATGAACGTTGCTTCAATCTCGTGAAGTTCCCTGACTCGAACTGTTTCTGGATGGTGCGTCTGTAAATTTTCCATGGACCAAATCTGGAGTGCACGAGAAAAATCGTTATCGATATCGATATTCTTTAAGTTTTCTACGAACTTATTCCAAATCTTGTGCTGCCCTACAGATGTGTCGCAGTTGCGCGAGTCCTTTAAAAACTGCAGAACAAGTTGGTAAGCTTTTTGGTTTTCTATTTGAGAATCCATGATAAGTTAAGATCGTTTGAATGCTAAAAATACAAATGGGGTTTTAGGGGTAGCCCCTAGGCGAGGGGGTAGAGAGCGACAAAGTGCGAACGAGGGGGATTCCTCCCCCTTTGTATAATCTTCAGTCTCTCGCCTGTAGGGCGTAGCCTATTTTTTCGTCTAGATTAGTGACGGAAGTGACGCATGCCAGTGAAGACCATTGCGATGCCGAACTTGTCGCAAGCTTCAATGGAAAGATCATCCTTCTTGGAGCCACCCGGCTGAACGATGTAGCGAACGCCAGCTTCGTAAGCGGCTTCTACGTTGTCTGGGAACGGGAAGAATGCATCGGAACCCATGACGACTTCGCCGAATACCTTGCGTTCGAGTTCCTTGAGCTGTTCTGCATTGAGGCCCTGAGCTTCTGGGAGGCGTGCAACGTTGTCGCGAACGCGTGGCTGGCAGAGGCGGAGGTTGGAGTCAATGCGGTTCGGCTGGCCTGGGCCAAGACCCATAACCTGGAAGTAACCTGGCTTGTATTCGTAACCCATGACGATTGCGTTAGACTTGGTGTGCTTTGTAACGATCCAAGTGAAGCGTGCAAGGTCTTCCTTGTTCTTCGGGAACTGAGCCTTGGTTACGGTTTCGAACTTTTCGTAAACATCAACGTCGCGGTCCTGAACGAGCATGCCGCCGATCACGTGCTTGTAAACCTTGCAAGTTGTTGCCTTCTTGATTTCGCCAACTTCCAAGAGACGGATGTCCTTGGACTTGTTCTGGAGGAATTCAAGAGCGTCTGCGTCGAATGCCGGAGCGAGGAGAATTTCTACAAAACGTCCCTTGAGGAATTCTGCGGTTGCAAGGTCGACCTTCTTGGTAACTGCGATAACGGAGCCGAAAGCAGAGACCGGGTCACCTGCCCATGCTGCTTCCATAGCTTCACGGAGGGTTTCACCAGTTGCAAGGCCGCATGGGTTCATGTGCTTAACGATAACAACAGCGTTGGAACCAGCAAATTCGCGAGCCATTTCGAGAGCTGCGTCTGCGTCGACGATATTGTTGTAGGAAAGTTCCTTACCCCAGAGCTGCTTTGCTGTTGCAAGGCTTGCTTCGGTGCAGGTCGGGTCGCGGTAGAATACTGCGGACTGGTGGGAGTTTTCGCCGTAGCGCATTGGCTGCGGGTCTACGAATTTAAGGGTCAATTCTTCGGACATATATTCCTCGTTAGTGTTTGTATAAAATTTAAAAATTCTGTTTTACCATAGTTTAGAGATTAGAATTTAGAGGCTAGAGGTTAGGGATTTTGTAAATGTGCGCTTTTAATCTCTAATTTCTAGTTTCTAGTCTCTATTTCACAAATCCCGTTGCAAAATTTCAATCTGTTCCTTTGCCCAGTCTTCGAACGTATCGTCGGCGATGCGGCGCTTGACTTCTTGCATCAGGTGTACGTAGAAGTGCAGGTTGTGAATCGTGGCGAGCGTCATGCCGAGCATTTCCTTTGCATTGAACAAGTGACGGAGGTATGCGCGGCTGTAGTTGCGGCAGCAGTAGCAGTCGCAATTCGGGTCGAGCGGTTCGTCTGTATCTTGTGCAAATCGGCCGGCCTTGTAGCGGAGCACGCCCTTGCTTGTGAACACCATGCCGTTGCGGGCGTTCCTTGTCGGCATCACGCAGTCGCACATGTCTACGCCGCGAAGCACCATTTCAAGAAGGTTCCAAGGAGTGCCTACACCCATCACATAGCGTGCGCGATCTTCTGGCAAGTGGTCTGTGCAGAAGTCCGTGATTTCGTACATGGTCTCTGCAGGTTCGCCAACAGAAAGGCCACCCATGGCATAGCCATCCGGGCCAATTTCCTTGAGCGCTTCGATTGCCTTTAGGCGAAGTTCCTTGTGCATGCCGCCCTGCACAATGCCAAAGAAGTATTGCGGGTAGCCATGAATAGGCGGGTTCTCTTCGAGCCATGCCTTTGCTTCGCGGGTCCACTTGAGCGTGAGTTCCAGGGACTTGTTTGCTTCTGGGACAGTGCTTGGGTACGGTGTGCATTCATCGAATGCCATGATAATGTCTGCACCGATTTTACGTTGCGCTTCCATGACGCTTGCCGGCGAAAAGAAGTGCCTGGAACCGTCGATATGGCTCTGAAAATGTACGCCTTCTTCAGTAATCTTGCGAAATTGCTTTAGACTCCAGACCTGGAATCCACCGCTGTCTGTAAGCATTGGGCCATGCCAGCCCATGAACTTTTGCACGCCGCCTGCCTTTGCAACAAGGTCCGTACCAGGGCGCAAGTACAAGTGGTAGGTGTTTGCCAAAATGATTTCGGCTTCCATTTCGTGAAGATCGCGGGAAGAAATTCCCTTGACCGTTGCGGCAGTACCGACAGGCATAAAGATCGGGGTGTTGATTACGCCGTGTGCCGTAGTGATCTTTCCAAGACGAGCCTTGGATTTTTTGGAAGTCTTTAAAAGTTCAAAAGGATTGTTATTCATTATGGGCTCAATTTAGAAAAATACTCAGACAATCGTATCTAATGATTTTCATTCAACGCAGTTGTATGCGGATTGACGCTTCCGTTGGGATTGTTGTAGTTTATGGAGTTTCTGCGCTTGAGTTCCTTATTTAGTGGAACATAGATGAATGTGAATAGTATATAGCCGCAAAGCAATACAATCCAATGGTTCCATTCAAGTCGTGTTTCAATGAAATGCATTTCTAGGAACATGAAAGGCCCTGCAATCAAAAACAACGGAAGTTGCCTGCACTGGTCTTTCAAGGAGAAGCGACTTTCGTAACTGACAATTGAATTCATCATCGGGAAGCTAGTGCAAAAGCCTCCCATGAATCTTTTAATGAACATGAGCCCGCTAACGACGCATGCAATGGCAGGCATTTTTATATAAATCGGTAGGGGAGTCTTGTACTTTACGCCGTTGCTGTACTTTTGCTTTTGGAACATGATCAGGCCGACAATGAAGTCAAATGCGCAAACTCCAATAAAGAATGGTTCATTGTCAGGGACGTGTGGCATTAAGAGCGTTCCCATGGCTACAAAGCTGGCTAGGCCAATGATGATGCTTGGTACAATGGGAATTTTAAATTTGTAATGCAATAGTCTTACGAGGTTTGCGTAGAGCATGCACATAAAACCTGAAATCGCGTTGGCTGCTCCGATCGGCAATCCCACGGCAATGTATGCAAAGCCAAAAGGAATCGGGATTGTTGCAGTAACTGCCTTTAGTTGCGGGTCTTTAAGGTATGCGCTGAGTGTACCAAGCGCAGTGACCATGAATACTAGCAGCCAGTCGTAAAAGGAAAAATTGAAATTCAGATTTTCGAGCATGGAATGGAAAACAGAAACTAGAAATTAGAAACTAGAAATTAGAAAGTAGAGATCAGAAACTAGAAATAAGAAGTTTTACCTTTTTCCCCACAGGAATTCAAATGACAGGGCTAGGCCTGTCTTTAGCCAAAAGTCTTCGCCGTTTTCCTTTTTGATGTGGTCCAGGTTATCGTAATGGCGAATGCCTCCGCCAGCATAGATTTTAAGGTAGTCTGTAAGCTGGTTCTTGTAAACAAGCTCTGCAAGGTATTGGTATTCTACAATGCCAGAAAGCACTCCGTCAGTATCTATAGCTTCATCATAGGAATCGTAAAGTTCCTTGTCTCCCTGACGCAGGTAACCAAAGGTAGATTCTATAGAATGCCTGCCCATAATCCAGTCAAGTGTTAGCCACATGTCTAGAGCGTCTGCTCCGCGACGGTAACCGATAGGGTAGTCTACGTAGTTCATGTCAGAAAAATCCTTGTCGCTTTGGTCGCGGTAGTTGCTCCTGTACATGATTCGGTTTGTATATGCAAGCAGTGGCAGGCGGCCATGGTTATGTACTGGGTCAGTCTTTACCACATCTAACCTTAAATCAAAATCACCATATTGAGCAGTGTGCATTTTTTGATGGTAGCCAATCAAAAAGCTTAGCATAGCCCTGTTTGATTTTCCGCCGGTTTCGCCGACCGGGCTCTTTAAGTCTTCTATGTTTACCTGGCCATAGAATTCTCCGCCCTTGACTGGCCTTGTACCAAGTTCCAGTGTAGTCGATGCCTTTGTGTAGCCCCCAGCAAAGTTGTTGTGCAAGAACATGAACGGGTTCATGGAACGGAATTCAAGTGCCTTGCCGCCAACCATGCTCATTTCTGTTATGGAGAACCACAAAAAGTCAATGTCGATACCCATTCTGTGGTATACAAGATTTTTTTGGTTTTCTGTATACATTCTGTCGCGCTGGTTCCCGGCTTGTTCATCGCGCGAAGGGCATTTTTGAGCGTGTGCTTCAGTACCTACAGGAGGGCACCCTGTTGTTGGATCTACGGTATCGCCGTGCAGCCACGGGTTTAGCGAAATGAGCATAAAGTCGTAACGGAATATGCTCGGGTTGAACTGCCACCAAATCGCATCATGGTGGGGGAGGCCGCTTAATGTAAGCGTGTTTTCTGAAGGGCCGACATTTGGCTTGAATCGACCAACTTGTACAAAGCCTAAATCGTAATCATAGCGAGCGTAAGCAGTCTTTGGAACGTTAATGTCTAGTTCCGACGGCTTGTAGGTAAAGTTTGTCTTTAAGTCGCTGTCGTACCAAGCTTCAAGATCCTTGCGAAGCGGAGCTTCAATCATAAAGAAAAAATTCTTGTAGCCTGCAGCAAGCGTTAGCGTAAAGAATGGATCTATGCTTTCTTCGTAATTGCGTGCCGTTTCTAGCGGTATTTGCAATGCGCGCCAGTTACCGCCAAAACGGTCTACCGTATCGGCAGCGAATTCTCCTGCTGTAGGTGCTCCGTTCAAGCCGAAATTAAAATCGGTGCGAACAGAAAACCAGCCGTTATCTTTTATATCGTTAGTTATGGAAGCACTTGCTAAAGAAATGCCAGTTACAAGTGTTGCAAAAATTATAGACAAAAACATCATAAAATAAAATTTAGTAATTACAAAACTTGTCGCATTATTTTGATGTTTTTAGAGGCCGTAATTGATAAAACAAAAGGACCCGAGAATGTTCTCGAGTCCTTGGGATTTTGGGGGTATTTTTTATTTGTACATGTAGCTAAGTCCGTTCGGGAACTTTACTTCGGTCATGCCCGCTGTACTTGAAACTTGTGCTACAGATGTTACGGAGCCGCCATACACGATCATGCTGCCGGAACCCTGTGGCTTGAATGCTGCATTGCTTGAACCATAATAATTGCTTGATGTATAGGATACTGCAGAACAGTTAGGGTATTCTTCGGTCTGGTTACCGAATGCAAGCAATACGCCTCCCTTGATTGTAAAGCCGTTGTCTGTGTCAATGAGACCTCCGGCCATGTTTGTGGAACAACCGTTACCGCTGCCAGAAGAACTTCCTGGCCTTCCGCCCATGCCGCCCATGCCTCCCATGGAGCCGCCGCTTGATGACGGAATTTCAAGAATTACCACGCCGCCGTTTTGCGTTGCTGTGCCGTTTGCATCAAGAACATCGATGTCATTGCCAGAAGCGCTAATGTAATGGTAGCCTCCGTCAATAATGATGTAACCCTTGCTAGAACTTTGCATGCCTCCACCGAATCCACCGCCAAAGTTACCCCAGCCGCTATTATTGTCGTTGCCGCTGCCATCAGTACCGCCCGCCGCATTCCAGCCGTCATCGGTGCCGTAAGTAGCCGTGATTCCGCCTTCTGCTCGAATGTAATATGCTTCCATGCCTTCTGTAGCTTTGGTAATATTAATTGTGCTGCCAGAAAGCCTTAGCGTAGAATCTGCGTGAATGCCATCATCGCCAGAGCTAATCGTAACATTGCCTGCATTCATGTAGACATTCATATTGGAATGAATGCCATCGTCGCTTGCAGTG
The DNA here is from genome assembly GCA_002314675.1 of Fibrobacter sp. UBA1765. GTDB lineage: Bacteria > Fibrobacterota > Fibrobacteria > Fibrobacterales > Fibrobacteraceae > UBA1765. Next base: position 10,363 of record DCGZ01000097.1, read on the forward strand.
ATGTTAATGTTGCCACCGTTTACGAACATGCTGTTTGTAGAAACCATGCCCTTGCCAGTCGATGTAATCTTGATTGTTGGCACAGATACGGAATCATCTACAAGAATTGCGTTGTAAGCCTGAATACCATCATCACCAGCTTTTGTAATGGTTACTTCGCCACCGCGAATTTTTACCATGCCCTTGCCTGCAATAATGGAGCCTTCGTCTTCACCTTCATCACTCTTGATGCCGTCGCCATTTGTAGCTGTCAAGTTGAGTGTGCCTCCAGTAACTTGCACGGAGCCCTTGCCCTTGATTGCATTTACTGTAGCAGAAACATTGATTGTTCCGTTCTTGATCTTGATATCGTTTGAACTGTGGATTCCGTTACCTTTTTTATCGGTGCCTACAGTGTAGTTGCACTTGCCAATAACGTTCAAAGTTCCAGAGCCCTTAAAGTTGATATCGTCCTTGGCGTAGATTACAGCGTTTGCGGTGTCAAGAGATCCGTCAACTTTTGTGAAGGCTTTGCGTGTTGTGCCGTCGGTCAAGGAGCTTGTTGTACCCTTTACGATATGGAAAATTGTCTTTGGAGCATTCTTTACAAGGATCGGGGCGTCGGAACTTGTAAGCGTAAGGCCGTTCAGGTAAAGGTGTACATTTTCAGTTTCTGTGCTTGGAGTGTTCACGATTACTTGCTGTTCAGAAGCAGAGCCTGAAAGGTTGTACTTGCCAGCGCAAGTAATTTCAACGCTTGTTGCATTCACTGTAATGCAGCCGTTGTCGTTTGTGACTGTTGCTGCAGAAGGTGCTGCAAAAGCAATGCCTGGATTTGTTGCATCAACTTCGTCGCTAACGCCGTCTTCATCATCCGTATCTTTATCGGTTGAAGGAATTGTGACTATGCTTGATGAAGAAGGGATTTGTTCTTGTTCAGAAGAACTTGATAAAATCTCGGAAGAATCTTCAGAAGGTTTTGGTTTGCATTTACTAGCGTCGTCAACCTTGCTGCCGTCACTGCAAATAAAAATTGTTGGGCATGCGCTTGCATCTTCTACTTGTGAACCGTCGCTGCAAACGTAGAGCTTTGTAACTACGGAGTCTGCGACTCCTGCAACTTCTTCGCCTGTAACTTTGTCTATTACTTTTGGGCAAAGTTCAGCGTCTGTAACTTCGCTACCGTCTACGCAAATGTATTTGGTTGAGTTGATTTCTTCGACGACATCATTGACCTCTTCGATAACTCCGGTGGAGTCTTGCTGAAGTGTGTCGTTTGGCGATGTGCCGGAATCGCTGCCGCATGCATACAAGCCAAATGCGGTTGTGCAGGTCGCTAAAATTTTGATGTATTTCATAATTACCAATCCCCATTGGTTTAGGTTTTCAACAACGATCAAAACTTATCTAAAAAGGGGAATGTTTTCTAGATTCAGCAAACTGCAAAAACAAGATAATTTCTTTCAATTATCTTACAAAAAATGCCTTTTGGGAAATTTGGTTACAAAAAAAGCTCACTGAAGGTTTTTCAGTGAGCTTTAGTACCCCCAAGCGGACTCGAACCGCTGTTGCGGGAATGAGAATCCCGAGTCCTAGGCCACTAGACGATGGGGGCATAGTGGTTAGTGCGATTAGCGGAGCAAAATATAGCTTTATTTGCAATTTTGTAAAGGATTGCTGGCGTTTTTGATGCCTTCAAGCTAAATAATTGCTCCAATATCTTTTAAAAACTTGTAAAAACAGAATGTTCCGGTACCTAAAAAGACTGTTATGACAATTATAAACTGGATTGGATGCTCCTTGAAATTGTACGTGTGGCCGCTGTATGTGAAATTTCCCCTTATAACGGCTGAAATTACAACGGCATACAGTAGGATTGCAAAAAGTAGCGGCATGTATTCAAATATACAATGTTAGAAGTCGTAATTAAAGCCGGATCACGTTAGTCTTTTATGCAGCGGATGGATTCCTTGCTAGCAACACTTACATCTAAAATGACTCTAGAATACACTCCCATTCCTTCAACAAAATCTTCACTTCTGAGTGTTGACGATAAAAAGCCTGTATAAATCCCCATCCCTTCATAATTTCCAAAATGGAACCCTCCATAAGGATAAACAGAAAAATTACAATCATCTGTTCCCGCCCCATGTTCACTTAGTTCCCATCCATTTACACTCTTCAGCCTTGTTGCGGTGATTTTTTCATTACCTTCTCCCAAATTATTCATAAGTTTTTTAAAATCCTCACTGGTTGGAACTTTCCACCCAGCGGGGCATACTGAACCTATAAGATTTTTATCTATAAGCTCATTTGGGTTTCCATTTACATAGAATGAATACAATCGACCATATTTAAAACAATTCTCATCGGCATCTTCATAACAAGAACTATACGCAGCATCATAGCGAAGATTCTCCGCCATCCACACCTGGTCACCGATGGTCGTGTATTTATACACCTGGCCATCGCGTTCATCCACGAACGTTCCGCGATTCGGCATGCCGTAGGCATTTGTTCCTTCTGCAGGGCAAACTGATGATGCATCAAAGCCCTCATCCGCGTCGGTAGCGCAGGCATTCAAAAACAACAAAACGAAAGGAACAACAAGCAGCAAGGATTTTTTCATTCTATACCCTATTTTTACCGTAATCTAGCCACGTCAGGAAATATAAAAATTCGAAACAATGGCATCAAAAATTTTCTAAATTCTAATCAGTACAACACAACACCGTCCGACGTGTGGTGAGGAAAGGCGTTACCTTAATGCCTATTCCATAGGTCCCGGGGCGGAAAAGACATAACCTCGCGTTAGCGGATAAGAAAGTGACTAGGCCAAATTTCTGGCAGATGTCACAGGCACTTCAGGTGCCCAGCAGGATGAGGGTCAGTGAGTAGCGCGGCTGGCCAGGGGAGAGAGCCTCCGCCTGCGAAATGCGAAGCACAATGGTCGATTCCTCGCAAAATATGGAACGGCCAGAAAATCTAAGCAATGAAAAATTCAATCATCGACTCTCATTTTGTCGACGATATTTGTCGCATCATCAATGAGGGGCAAGCAGGAGCATTGAAGGCTGTAGTTACGAGATTTTGCACACGTGTGTGCAAAATTTAAGCTGGTCTCACATTCGCCTGTTAATCCATATTGAAAACGAGGAAGAAAGGCAATGGTATTTGACCGAGACAATTTCTGGTACATGGAGTGTTCGTACTTTGGAACGTAATATTGCATCACAATATTATGGACGAAGACTTTTGGCAGTTTCATCAAAACTCAAGATATATAGAAACTCAGCTAGAACAAGCCTTGATTGACAATCTCCAGCAATTTATTCTGGAGTTAGGCAAAGTATATGACGTATATGCCGTCAGAAGAGGAACTTAAAAATGTGATAGAATCGCAGAAAAGGTTTTATCAGGAACAAACTGAAAATGTTGAAATCTTCAATTTCTCGAAATAATAGCACACAATATAAGGAATTTAAAATGGATTTTATTGGCTCTTCATCAACAT
>DCGZ01000010.1:0-2601 GCA_002314675.1 Fibrobacter sp. UBA1765
GTCCACCAGTGTTGGAGTAAACTTCTGTGTCAAGGACGCAGATGTTTACGTTTTCACCAGTTGCCATTACATGGTCAAGGCCACCGTAACCGATATCGTATGCCCAACCGTCACCACCGAAGATCCAAACGGACTTCTTGACGAGGTAGTCTGCGAATTCGTCGCGGAGGGAAACTGCTGCTTCATCAGTTGCGTTTGCAAGAGCTGCCTTGAGGGCTGCAACGTTTTCACGCTGTGCCTTGATGCCAGCTTCGTCGCTCTGATCCTGAGTTGTGAGCTTTTCCTTGAGGTCAGCTGGAACGTCTACAGATTCGAGGAGGCTGAGAGCCTGCTTAGCATGCTTGGTGATTGCAAGACGCATACCAAGGCCAAATTCTGCGTTGTCTTCGAACAAGCTGTTTGCCCAAGCCGGACCGCGACCTTCCTTGTTCTTTGCCCATGGGGTAGTCGGGAGGTTACCGCCGTAAATGGAGGAGCAACCAGTTGCGTTTGCGACAACCATGCGGTCGCCGAAGAGCTGGGAAACGAGACGGACGTAAGCGGTTTCGCCGCAGCCAGCGCAAGAGCCAGAGAATTCGAACAACGGTTCGAGGAGCATTGCCTGCTTGACCATGCCCTTGTTGATCTTTGTACGGTCGTATTCTGGGAGGTCAACGAAGAAGTCCCAGTTTGCGCCCTGGCTAACCTTGATCGGTTCCTGCGGAACCATGTTGATTGCCTTCTTGCCTTCTTCGGTCTTGCTCTTAGCCGGGCAAGCCTGAACGCAAACGCCGCAACCAGTACAGTCGTAGCTGGAAACCTGGATTGTAAATACTGCTTCTGCGAAGTCGGTCTTGTAACCCTTTGCTGCTGTGGACTTGAAGCCTTCCGGAGCACCGGCGAGGGCTGCCTTGTCTACAACCTTGAGGCGAATTGCTGCATGCGGGCAAACCATTGCGCACTTACCGCACTGCAAGCAAGTGTCTGGATCCCATGCCGGGATAGCAAGAGCGAGGTCGCGCTTTTCGTACTTGGTAGTGCCTGTCGGGAACACACCGTCAACAGGCATCTTGGAAACAGGGAGCTGTTCGCCGTTGCCCTTGATGATTTCTGCGGTAACTTCGTTAACGAATGCAGGTGCGTTGCCGTGGATCGGAGCGCGGAATTCCTTGGTGCTTGTTACTGCTGCCGGAACCTTGACTTCGAAGAGGTTTGCAAGAGAAGCGTCGATAGCGTCCCAGTTCTTCTGGACAACTTCCATACCCTTCTTTGCGTAAGTCTTTTCTGCGTACTTCTTGATGTACTTGATAGCTGTTTCTGCATCGAGAACGTTGCCGAGCTTGCTGAAGAAGCAAGTCTGCATAACGGTGTTGATGCGGCGGCCCATGCCGGTCTTTGCTGCAACTGCGTATGCGTCAATGACGAATACCTTGAGCTGCTTGTCGATGATGACCTGCTGTACCGGGCGCGGGAATGTATCCCAAACGGTGTCTGCAGAGTGTGGGGTGTTTACGAGGAATGTTGCGCCCTTCTTTGCATACTTGAGCATATCGACAGTTTCGAGATGCGGAGTATGGTGGCAAGCAACGAAGTCAGCTTCGTTTTCACCGATAAGGTATGGAGCGTCGATGATGCTCTTACCGAAGCGGAGGTGGGAAGTGGTCATGGAACCAGACTTCTTGGAGTCGTAAACGAAGTAACCCTGAGCGTTGTTTTCGGTTTCGTTACCGATAATCTTGATGGAGTTCTTGTTAGCGCCAACGGTACCGTCGGAGCCAAGGCCAAAGAACATAGCCTGGAAGAAGTCGCTGTCGAGCTTGAAGTTCGGGTCAACCGGGAGGCTTGTGTTGCAAACGTCATCGTTGATACCAACGGTGAAGCGTGCGCGCGGTTCGGCGAGGGAAAGTTCGTCGAAGATAGCCTTGACCATTGCCGGTGTGAATTCCTTGGAAGAAAGACCGTAGCGGCCGCCGATCATCTTCGGCATTGCCATCTTGCCAGCCATTACTGCTTCGGAAACTGCAGTAAGGGCGTCCTGGAAGAGCGGTTCGCCAGCGGAGCCTGGTTCCTTGCAGCGGTCGAGAACTGCAATCTTCTTTACAGTCTTCGGGAGTGCTGCAACAACTGCTTCCATTGGGAACGGGCGGTACAAACGAACGTTTACGAGACCGACCTTTTCACCCTTGGAGTTCAAGTACTTAACAGTGTCGCCAATTGTGCAAGTGGAGGAACCCATGGAAATGATTACGCGTTCTGCATCCGGAGCACCGACGTAGTCAACAATGTGATACTGACGGCCAGTGAAGCTTGCAACCTTGTCCATGTACTTCTGGACGATTTCCGGAACCTTGTTGTAGAACGGGTTCACAGTTTCGCGGCCCTGGAAGTAAACGTCCGGGTTCTGAGCGGTACCGCGCATTGTCGGGCGGTCCGGGGTAAGGCAGCGTTCGCGGCAAGCCTTAACATACTTTTCGTCGATGACGCTACGGATAACGCCGTCTTCGAGAGCTTCGATCTTCATCACTTCGTGGGAAGTGCGGAAACCGTCGAAGAAATGAACGAACGGAACGCGGCTTTCAAGTGTAGAAGCATGTGCTACGAGAGCCATGTCCTGGCATTCCT
>DCGZ01000010.1:2635-11408 GCA_002314675.1 Fibrobacter sp. UBA1765
AAACCGGTCTGGCGGCAAGCCATGATATCGGAGTGGTCACCGAAAATAGAAAGGCCCTGCATAGCAAGTGCACGGGCGGTTACATGGAAGACTGTCGGGGTAAGTTCGCCCGCAATCTTGTACATGTTCGGGATCATCAAGAGAAGACCCTGGGAAGCGGTGAAGGTAGTGGTAAGAGCACCAGCCTGCAAAGCACCGTGAACGGTACCTGCTGCGCCACCTTCGGACTGCATTTCAAATACGCGTGGGACTTGACCCCAAATATTCTTTTTACCTGCTGCGCTCCAGTTGTCGGCATGTTCTGCCATCGGGCTGGACGGTGTAATCGGGTAAATTGCTGCCACTTCGCTAACTGCAAAAGCAACGTTAGCGGTAGCTTCATTACCGTCACACGCAATCATCTTTTTTGCCATTGTGTGTCTCCAATTAATGTGTTAGTTATAAAAATCTGCATATCTGGCTAATACAATTAGCCAATATATAACGCTCGCAAATTTATATAAATATCGGCAGAAAAGACAAGTTTTATTTTCACTAATAAAAAAAAGTGAATGTTTTTATAGGAAAGTGTGGTTTATATAAATTAAAGTTGTTTGTTGCTAACTAAACTTTGTGTGAATTTTACTGCTTTTTCAAATAGACTTCTCCAAAAAATTACAATTTTTACACAAATGCTCTAAGTTGGAATATTCGCCTAAAGGCTGCTTATTCCTTGTAAAAGTGCTATATTCATGCTATGCTAAACCTAATTCTTTTGACAAGTCCCGTGAATTTTGCCGGGGAACATGAACATTTAGAAGAAATGTTTGAAAAGTTCCCCTTTCAGCTGCATGTGCGTAAGCCTGGTTTTTCGGAAGGACAGTTCGAAAAGTTTTTGCTTGGCTTGAATGAAGAAATTCGTTCCATGGCAGTTTTGCATGGCTCGCGCGATATGGCGGAGGCGTTTGGTCTTGCTGGCTTTGCCTTGCCTGCTACGCACCTGGAATTGTCTGCACCCTGTGATTTAAAGCGTTTTGCCTGGTGCCGTTCCCTGGAAGAACTTTCGGCTGCACCCAAGGTTGATGGTGCGATACTTTACCCTGTGTTTGATTCCTATACAGATATCGAAGCCAAAGGTAAGTTTGCTGGAGTTTCGGTGAGCGAGTTTGGAAACAGGGTGATTGCTGCGGGCGGTGTTGACGAGGATCGTTTTGGCGAGTTGCAAAAGCTTAGGTATGCGGGGGCTGCAATCTGTGGCGCTGTGTGGAATTATGCGGACCCGCTCCCGGCCTGGAACCGCATTTGCCGCAAAAATATGATGTGCGGCTTTTAAAAACATTTTTTCTGGACAATTTTTGGAATTTTACGGTCCAAAAAGGGCGCTTTGCTGATTTGGACCGTAAATTTTGCTAATAACGATGCTCTTTGTTGGTATTTTGTGCTTAAAATAGAGCCCTTTGGGGAAACAATTTTGAATGATTTGGACCGTAATTGCATAAAATTCGCTCTGAGTCAAAAAAAATATAACCTATTGAATAATCATAAGTTATATTAGTCTATGTATGGAAAATAAAATGACTTATGCCTTGACGATCGCTGGTTTTGACGGCTCTGCGGGAGCCGGTATTTTGGCTGATATCAAGGCCATGGAATATTTTGGCGTTTATGGCCAGGCTGTGTGCACTGCGGTTACCGTGCAGAACGAAAATGAATTCATTGCGCCGGACTGGCACATGTGGGAGCGCATAGAGGCGCAGCTCGAAGCCTTGGCTGCAGTTCGCAAGTATACCGTGGTTAAAATCGGCCTTGTTGAAAAGATTGCCGTCTTGAAGAAGGTGATAAAGAAAGTTCGGGAGCTGTTCCCGGAGGCATTCCTTATTTGGGATCCAATTTTTGCGGCAACTTCTGGTTTTAAGTTCTTCAAGAATACGACCGATGCCGATGAATTCCTTGCACTTTTGCCAGACATTGATCTTGTAACGCCAAACCAGGAGGAATTCAACAATCTTGGCCTTGGACTTGCTGCAAGTCGTGGTGAAATTGGCATTGGCAAGGATTTTTCCGTATTGCTCAAGGGTGGCCACGGGACCGGTGCTGAAAGTGTAGACGTGCTTATGCACGAAGGCAAGACCTATAGGTTTGCTTCTCCACGCGTGGCGGGCGGCAACAAGCATGGTACTGGCTGTGCTTTGTCGGCGGCGATAGCTGCAAATCTTGCACTTGGAAAGTCGTTGCCAAAAGCTTGCGAAGAAGCCAAAAAATATATGGACTTGTATATTAAGAGTGGGGAAGGTCGCCTTGCGTTTGTCGAAAGATAAGTTGGCTTATTTGCCTCTTTTTGCCGCTTTGTCGTTTTTGGGGTGCTCTGATGCCGAAAAACAGGCTACCATAGAAAAGCTGGAGGCTGAAAAAACTGCTCTTGAACAGGCTGTTGCCGAAGAACGAGCTGCTGTTGAAAAACTTGGCGAAAATGCCAGGGAAGAAACGGAAAAACTTAAAGATTTGGACATGATCAAGTAAAGTTTCCTTTGTTGGTGTAAGCCCTGCGGCGTAAGTCGCAGGGCTTTTTGAATGTTTTTTTATTTAATTTGACCGTTTGTCGGGCGGAATTGCATTTTACCCTTTGAATCTTATGTAAGATTTTTTTACATTTGTGCGCAGAAAACTTTAATTGAGGTAAAAAATGGAAGACGTAGTCATTACCGGTATGGGTTGTGTAACTGCCCTTGGCAATTCTCCTGAAGAACTTTGGGCTAACCTTCTTGCCGGCAAGTCTGGTATCAAGACCATCGAACACATGGATACAACTGCTTATGAAGTGCATTTCGGTGGTGAAGTCAAGAGCTTTGACCCGTCTGAATACTTTAACGATCGTGACCAGAAGCGTTACTCCCGTAACATCCAGTATGCTGTATATTCTGCAATGCATGCTGTCAAGGATGCTGGCCTTGATCTTGAATCTATTGACAAGACACGCGCAGGCGTTATCGTTGCTTCCGGTATCGGTGGCATGGATATTTACTACGATGGTTCCGTAGCTCTTGGTACCAAGGGCCCGCGCCGCGTATCCCCATTCTTTATTCCGATGTCCATCACAAACATGGCTGCAGGTGAAGTTTCCATTCGCACCGGTTTCATGGGCCCGAACTTTGCAACAACTTCTGCTTGCGCTTCTTCTAACCATGCTCTTATCCTTGCTGCTGACCAGATTCGTCTTGGCCGTGCAGACGTGATGCTTGCCGGTGGTGCCGAAGAATCCATTAGCCCGGTTGCCTTGGCTGGCTTTGCTAACATGCATGCCCTTAGCCGTCGTAACGACGCTCCAGAACTTGCTAGCCGCCCGTTCGATAAGGGCCGTGATGGCTTTGTTATCGGTGAAGGTGCTGGTATCATGGTTCTTGAAAGTCGTAGCCATGCTGAAAAGCGCGGTGCTAAGATCCTTGCTACAATCGCAGGTTCTGGCATGAGCGGTGACGCTTACCACATGTCTGCTCCACGTGCAGACGGCGAAGGCGTTAAGCTCGCTATCAAGATGGCCCTTGCAAGCGCAGGCATCGACGCTCAGAAGGTTGGCTATGTAAATACCCATGGCACTTCCACTCCGCTTGGCGACGTTGCAGAATGCAATGCTATCTACAATATTTTTGAAGGCAAGGTTGAAAACCTCAAGATCAACTCCACAAAGTCCATGATCGGTCACTGCCTTGGTGCGGCTTCTGCTGTTGAAGGCATTGTTACCATCAAGTCCCTTATGGACCAGAAGCTCCATGGCACATTGAACGTTGTGGAACAGGATCCGGAAATCAAGCTTGACGTTTGCGCAAACGGCGCTGTTGACCACAAGTTCGAATACGCTATGTCCAATAGCTTCGGCTTTGGCGGCCACAACAGTGTTGTGATCTTCAAGAAGGCTTAATTAAAGAATTGCCGCATTCTTGTGGCATTTCCCTAGGAAGAAAGAGACGCCCCGCGACATTGTCGCGGGGTGTTCTTGTTTTGAAAAGTTTGGAGTGTTTTGACGCGCTTTGTGGTACTATGTGCATAGCCAAACTAAGTGCGCCGCCAAAAGCTTATGGCTTTGTGTATAGCGGTAACCCAGGAATTGCCTTGAAGCTCTTGCCATCTGGAGAAAGAGCAAATGCTCGTGTTTCGTTGCCTAGGGCAAGTAGCACATACTTGGGTGTCAGTATTTTAAGGTAACGGTTTAGCTGGATTTCTAGACCTTCCCAGGTGTATTCGCCTGCTGCCTTACATTCAACAAGGAGCCACGGCTTTGTTGGACCCGCTTGCAAATTGTGCACGATTAGGTCTACGCGGTCTTCGGTTTCTTTTGAAATTGCAGAGAGGCTAAATTCAACTTCCAGCAGATGCGCAGGCACTTTGACCGCATTCAACAAAACTTGGATAATGTGCTGGCGTACAAATTCTTCGGGCGTGTCGGGAACTTCTTTTTTGCGTATTGGATCGTACATATTTACACAATATTCATCAAGTCAAAGTACATAAGCCTAGTGGGTTCATGTTCAGAATCATCCGAGTTCAAAATATGAAAGCCGTTCTTTTCGTAAAAGGGGATGGCTTTGATATAGGCATCGACTGTGATGAATCTGCAACCGGTGCGATTGTTTGTAACAAACATCGTCTTTAGGTAATTTAGCAGTTTACTCCCGATTCGTAAACCTTTAGCCTCGTTTGTAACGCCTAGTCTGCAAAGTTTTACTGCCGGGTAGCTGTGCAATCTTTTTTCGTTTGGAAAACCCTGCTTTTTACGAAACCGGTTGTATTCCGTTTTGCTTTCAAAGTCGGCAAGGGCAACCTTGTCGTTTGCCAAGCTGCAATAGGCGAAAATCTTCCCAGAATTGTTCGGATCTACGAACACATAACTGACCGCCAGTAGATTTTTGTCGAAAAGGGCTGCTTTGTTCAGAATAAAATCGTTCAAGTCTGCGTCGCCGCAGTCGAATTGTTCAACAGTTTCTGTAGATTTTAAACGAACGAACTTAAAATATTGCGGAATTAAATCTGTTTGAACCACGGATCGATACCCCCGTTGGCTGCTTCGCGGGCACGTTTTTCGGCCATGCCCTCCTCGAACGCCTTTTGAACTTCTTCGTAATCCCGCAAACGTTGGGCACGAGCTTCAGGAGTCTCTGGTTGCCGTTCGTTCATACGGGCTAAAAAACGACGAGCATCCTCGCCGAACAAGATAGGTGTTTCTCTGATTGGCAAAGCCATAATTAGATTCCCTAGGTTGTATTAGTTGATGTAGTGAATGCCGGTTTTACCGGAAAGGCAACCTTGTGGTTGTGTTTTAAATATACAAAATTTTACTACATTTGAAAAAAAAGTTATTTGAAGAGGATTTAAAAATGAGAAAGCGTTTGCTTACCGATGGTGCCAAGGAACTGTCTTACGAAATCCGTGAGATCGTGAAGAAGGCGAACCTCCTTAAGACGCTGGGCATGCCGAACATCCACTGGGAAAACATCGGCGACCCGATTGAAAAGAAGTGCCAGGTTCCCGAATGGATCAAGGACATTGTTGTTGACCTTTCCAAGACTAACCGCAGCTACGGCTACTGCCCGTCCAAGGGTATGCTTGAAACTCGCGAGTTCATCGTGAAGGAAACCAACAAGCTTGGTGGTGCTCAGATTACTGTTGACGACATCTTGTTTTTCAACGGCCTTGGCGATGCGATTGCAACTCTTTATAGCTTGCTTTCCATGACGACCCGCATCATTGGACCGTCTCCTGCATACAGCACCCACAGCTCTGCAGAAGCAGCTCACGCTCATGCGGCTCCGATTACCTATAGCTTGAAGCCAGAAAACCATTGGTACCCGGACCTTGAAGAACTTGAAAACAAGGTCAAGTACAACCCGACTATTGCCGGCATTCTTGTCTTGAACCCGGACAATCCGACGGGCATGGTTTACCCGCTCGAAATCTTGCAGAAGATTGTTGACATTGCTAAGCGCTACAACTTGTTCATCATTTGCGATGAAATCTACAACAAGATTACTTACAATGGTGCTCACGCCTACGCCCTTGCAGAATACATTGGCGACGTTCCTGCAATTGCCTTGAAGGGCATTTCCAAGGAATATCCGTGGCCGGGTGCTCGTTGCGGTTGGGCTGAATATTACAACCGTGACAAGGACGAACAGTTCGACGCATTCTGCCGCGCTCTTGACAACGCCAAGATGGTTGAAGTCTGCTCCACGACTCTCCCGCAGATGACTATTCCTCGCGTCCTTGGCGATCCACGCTTCATGGAACACCGCAAGGCCTTGAACGAAAAGATTGGCCGCCGCAGCGCAATCATCAATGAAATTCTTTCCGACATTCCGGAACTCTACTTCAACCCGACCTACGGCGCTTTCTACAACACGATCATCTTCCGTGAAGGTGTTTTGAACAAGCACCAGACCATGAAAATCGACAACCCGCAGATCAAGGCCAAGGTGGAAGAATGGTGCTCCAAGACAGACAAGCTGGACTACCGTTTTGTGTATTACCTGCTTGGTGCAAAGGGCATTTGCGTTGTGCCGAGTACAAGTTTCTGCACCGACCTCATGGGCTTCCGCGTGACGCTCCTTGAAGAAGACGAAAAGGAACTGCGCAGCGTGTTCACCACAATCCACGACGCAATCATCGAGTACTTGCATAGTTAAAAATGCGTAAACGAAAGAAGCCTCGCTTGTGAGCGAGGCTTCTTTCGTTAATCAAAAAAAATTACTTAGCAAGGAAAGTCGGGCATTGCATGCCTTCGCCATAGTAATATTCAGTACCGAACATCTTGTCGCCAGTCGGGCATTCGACGGTGTAACCAGCCGGGCAGCTGCTTACCAATTCTGCGTTGCTGCCTTGGCATATGGTTTCGATCATTTCGGCATCAGCGGTGCAGTTTGTGATTTCGCCATTGTACTTATAGACGCATGCTTTGGAGCTTGCGCTAGAAGAAGAGGAATCGTCGCTACATGCGGTAAACATTGCAGCTGTGGCAATAGCAGAAAGAAGAATCAGTTTTTTCATATTTTACTCCTAGAAAATTATGATGTGGAGGAATATAGCTTGAATCAATAAATTGTGCAAGATGTTTGGGAGGACTATTTCTTGCAAAATTTCATGAATTGATTATGAAAACAGCCTATATGTAACAGGGTGTTACATATAGAAAATTCGGCTAAAAATGTGTGGAAAATGTGGGACGTTTGAGGGAAAGCGGTTGCTGCGGGCGGTCGGGAGTTGCTTGGTTCTTTTCTACTATTTGGTTGTAAAAAATCGAGGAAAACTTTATGAAGTTCGGTTTGTTGAAAGCCTTTGCGTTTGGATGCGTTGTTCCACTCGCCGTTGCGCTCAACGCCTGCGGCGATGATAGTTCTACTAGCGGACCAAGCAATGGTGGCAACCGCGGCGGTATTCCCGATACGGTGCAGACAATGAATGAACTGCTGTCGGACATACCTTGCGGCAAGAGCCAGAAGTGCGTTGCCACCTACCTGGTGGAATATCACGGCAAGGCTGTGTGCGATGGCGAGGATGGCTGGGTGTTTGGTTCACTCATCGAGACGATGGACTGCGATTTCACGGAATCCAGCGATTCCCGCGATGATGAGGGCAGTTCTTCTTCTGACAACGAGGGCAAGGATTATTCCTCCGATAGCGAGAAAGGCGATTTATCAAGTTCCTCGGGCGCAGAGCAAATCAGCAGGTTAGAGGGGGTGAAACCTTCCGGCTACTATGCCAAAAACTGCCCTGCTGGTCTCGACTGCAAGGATGCAACCGCATCGTTTGAATACCTGAATCAGGAGATGCTTGCCGCTGGCGAATATGGCGAAATGCTAGACACTCGTGACGGCCAAGTTTACAAGGTGGTGACCATCGGAGAACAGACCTGGATGGCCCAGAATTTGAACTACGCCTACACGGATGTGGGGTACCACATTAGTGTGGGTATGGACTACACTTCCGACTCCACTAGCTGGTGCTACGACAACCTGGCATCCAACTGTGACAAGTACGGTCGCCTTTACACCTGGAGTGCCGTGATGGATAGTGCGGGCATTGTTGATCCAGATGGAGCAGGCAAAGATTGTGGTTATGGAAAAACTTGTAGCGCCGCTTTGGCAAGCTCAGCGACCTTGGTACGCGGTATTTGCCCTGAGGGCTGGCATGTGCCCACAAACGCAGAGTACGGCACCCTTTACGAATACCTCGGTGGATCTGCCACTGCAGGTTCGTTTTTGAAATCCACCAGCGGTTGGTTCAAAAACGGCAATGGTTCCGACAAGTACGGATTCTCGCTGGTCCCCGCCGGTGTGAGGAATCCCGGTGGCGATTTCGAGAGAGAGAGCTACTACGCCTACTTGTGGACTGCCACTGCGCGCGATATGGCCGACTCGTGGTACCTGCTAATCTGCTACGAATACGAATCCGTGGACCTGTACGACCGCAACAAGGACTACGCTCGAAGTCTGCGTTGCATCAAGGACTAGCACCCATTTTCAAAATCCCCGCGCATAACCACATTTAACAGAGTTTTAACATGAACACATTCAAGAAAATCACACTCACCAGCGCGGTCGCTTTTGCGCTGTTCGCATTTAATGCCTGCGGTGATGACTCGGGCTCCACCAGCGCATCCGGTGAAAATAGTGCACTGAGTTCCGCTGTTGAGGATGATGAATCATCCTCCAGCATCAACGGTGACTCGTCCTCTTCTGTCACTCCGGGTTCTTCTTCAAGGGTCATCCTGAGCGACAGCGAAGGATCTAGCAGTAGCGTCAAGGGC
>DCGZ01000043.1:0-299 GCA_002314675.1 Fibrobacter sp. UBA1765
ATTTCTGTCATCTTTCTTGCATCTTGCTCTTGCGTCTTGCATCTTAATTTGTCATCACGAGCCGAAGGCGAAGTGATCCAGAACATGGCCCTGGGTTGCTTCGTCACTACGTTCCTCGCAATGACATTGGATGTTACAGTTCCTGATTCCTGTCACTGACTCCTGCTTCCTGTTTCTGGATGGCCACGCTGCGCTCGCCAAGACATGGAGAAATACAATTCCTGGTTTCTAGTTTCTGGTTTCTTTCTTGCCATCTTAATTACCTCAAAGTGAGCATAGCGAACGACCTCACACCTCAA
>DCGZ01000043.1:306-8963 GCA_002314675.1 Fibrobacter sp. UBA1765
CCTCAAGCACCGAAGGTGCGTACCTGACACCTGTTCCGGGGCGTTGCGGGGTGTCCCCGCTAGAGGGGGTAGCGAGCAACAGGGTGCGAGCGAGGGGGAGGCCTCCCCCACCTAGCCCTTAACCCACTCCCTTACGAGGTCGAGGAAGAACGCGTTTTCTTCTGGCTTGCCGGCGGTTACACGGATGTAGCCCGGGAGGCCGAAGCTCTTTAGGCCACGCACGATCATGCCGCGGGATTCAAGGAAGCCGAGCAGTTCCTGGAACTTTTCGCCAATCTTAATGCACACGAAGTTTCCTTGCGTCGGGAGCACATCGAAACCGAGTTCCGACATGCCCTTGGTGAGGACTTCAATGCCTTCGCGGTTGTGCTTGCGAGTGGATTCCACAAATTCCGTGTCGCTGAGGGCGGCGACCGCACCAGCCTGTGCTGCAAGGTTCACGTCGAACGGCGGCTTGACCTTCCACATGTTCTTGATCATTTCGGCATTGCCCATGCCATAGCCGAGGCGGAGCCCTGCAAGGCCATAGATCTTGCTGAAGGTGCGGTTCAAAAACAGGTTCGGGAATTCGTCCAGGCGTGTAGCAAGCTTTGGATAGTCTTCGGCAACGGCAAATTCTGCATAAGCTTCGTCAAGGAACAGGAGCGTTGTCTTTGGAATGAGGCTCAGGAGTTCAAGGATTTCTGCTTCGGTGTAGTAAACGCCGGTCGGATTGTTCGGGCTGCAAAGGAAGAGCACGCGAGTCTTTTCATCAACTGCTGCAGCGAGTTTCTTGATGTCGGCCTTGCCTGTGCCAACGTCAAAGCGGCGGAATTCAGCACCGGCTTCAAGCGTTGTAAATTCGTACACAGAGAATGTCGGGACAACGCCTACGCAAACGTCACCCGGGCGAAGGAATGCCTTGCCAATCAGGTCGATGACTTCGTCGGAGCCGTTGCCAAGAATCAAGTTTTCGACCTTGACCTTGTACTTTGTCGCAAGGGCGTCTATGAGCTTTGGAGCGTTGCCGCGCGGGTACAGATGCAACGTTTCTACGATGGAAAGGTATGCTTCCTTTGCCTTTGGAGACGGGCCCCAAGGGTTTTCGTTTGAAGCAAGTTTTACGGCGCTCTTGAGGCCGTACTTTTCGCAAATTTCATCGATAGATTTTCCTGGAACGTAATCTTCAAGATTAGAAAGTTCCGGACGTGGCGCAATAGACATAGTACCTCTGTTTTAGACGAGAGACAAAAGACGAGAGACGAGAGAAATCGTCAATTCCAGTGTCTTTGCACGCAATTTAGAAATTATTTGATTGTGGGGAGAAGCCTCTCCCCTAATTGCAGCCGCTGCGCGTCTTCCATTACCCCTCTCGCCTAGGGGACACCCCTAAAACCCCGTGCAAAAGCAATTTCAATACTGCCCCATAAAAGCTTATGCAACGCAACGCCCTGTTTTGCGCAAATTCAATGTTCAAAACGCGAAAAAGCGCTCAAAACCAGGCATTTTTTGCCAAAAGTACGGATAAAATCAAGATTTTTTTGAGTTTTATCCGTACTTTTTAAGGTTATAAGGCTCCACCGAGCGGACCAGCTTGCTAAAAGTACGGATAAAAACAGCCTTTTCGTGCTTTTTATCCGTACACTAGATTAAAATACTGACACAAAATGACAATTCTAAAAATTTTGTACGGATAAAAAGCCAATTTTTTCAATTCTTATCCGCCAAGCAGGCATTTTACACCCCAAACACCTGACTAGCCGTTGCCGATAAAAGCGGCAAGGAGCCCCAAATGTTTTTTTCTAAATTGTACTATAATGTTAGAAGAGGATTTTGAAGAAGAACAGTCTGGTCGAAGCACTCGCAGGCATTCCCGCGCACGCCGCGTCAATGCAATGCAGGCCTACCGCGATGGAACCATTGATGACCGCCCCATTAAGGAGCGTTGGAGTCGCGAATTCAAAAATCCGAAACTGAAGAAAATCAAGGATCCGCTCGAAAAATTTGACATCAAGGAAACGGTCGAAGGCCTTGTCATAGAAACGCACCGCCGCACTTGCGAAGTAAAATTAGATGAGAGACGAGAGACGAGAGACGAGAGAGATAATGTTTCAGGCATAGTTACCGCTATGTACCTTGCAACGACAACAAAGGAACTCGGGGAATTCCCTGCCGTGGGCGATCGCGTTCTGCTCGGCAAGGTAAATGACGACGAAGACACCGGCGAAGGCGTCGGTTCTCAAAAATACTGCGTTGTGCGCGTACTCCCCCGCAAGTCAGCCTTGACTCGCCCTGGTCCAAAAGACAGCGTTCACAGGGAACTCACCCTTGCGGCAAACATTGACCAGGTCGTAATCGTCGCTTCTGTAAAAGATCCTGAATTCAACTACGGTTTTGCTGACCGCTTTTTACTTGCAGCCTCACTCAACAATTTACCGTTCCTCCTTGTTCTCACAAAGACGGACCTTGTTGAAGAAATCCCGGAAACAATCAAGGATTTCACAAAGATTGTAGACACCGTCATAAAGGTCAGTTCAAAGACTGGTGAAGGCGTCGAGGAATTACGCGCACTTTTAAAAGACAAGGTTTCCGTGTTCAGCGGCCAAAGTGGCGTCGGCAAGTCCACGCTCATCAACCGCCTAATTCCAGATGCGGAACTCAAGACTGGGCACGTTCGCGAAAAGGACGGCAAGGGCCGCCACACGACAACTTCCTCCAGCTTGCTCGACTTGCCGGAGGGCGGCATTGTAATAGACACTCCGGGTATACGTTCCCTTGGAATTGTCGACCTGGACCCGGAAGTTTTGGCAGGAATCTTCCCGGGGTTCTTCCCAGATGGAAACTTCACCTGCAAGTTCGGCAACTGCCTGCATATTCACGAACCAGGCTGCGCCGTGCGCAAGGCCGTTGAAGACGGAACGCTCAGCAAAGGCCGCTACGACAGCTATGTTAGAATTTTAAATTCCAAGGACTAACCTTAAAGAACAAATTGATAAAATGGTCATTAACAAAGTTTCTTTAATCGCTTCTATCATCTTGTGGGGCTACAACCTTTCGCTGTTTTTAAACCGCTATGTCGGCATTTGCGAAAAGGCTTTAAAATATCGCGATATTTTACACCAGGAACAAATCGCCCTTACAGAACTTCGAAAGTCTAACCTCAAGATTACGGTACTTGCTACGGTAATATACTTAACGCTATTATACTTTAGTGAATTTTCTTATTGGTTCATTGCGGTTGTCGCGATCAAGTTTTGTATATCGCTCTATTTTTCGGACTTGTTTCAAAAATGCGTAGTTGAAGGCAAGACAATTTCTAAATCCCTTTTTTGGGCAATGAAGATAGATTCCCTTATAAACCTTTTAGGAGCTGCAGGTATTGCAGTAATCTTGGTATCGTAATCAATGAATTCCAGTTGCTTAAAATTTCTTTTTCTTAAAAGTGCCTTCGCTCTTTTTGCATGTGTAATTCTTTTTACGGCAACTAATGCATCGGCGCAAAAATTACCAATCATTGTTGGCGGAACTATTGAAACCGGTACTGGCGTAATGGCCGATGATGAACAAGGGACCGGCATTGTCAGAATCACGCCACAAATTGGCGCCTGGATCATGGGACTTGGCTACTTTAGAGTCGGGTACGGTCTTTACAACTTTACGGTACACCCAGATGAAGATGAAAAGGAAACCGTAAGGCACAGGGACATTTCGCTGCAACTTGGCATTGCACTTGGCACTGGTCCATATTTGGAAGGTAGCTATACCAGGGCAAAAAATCTTTGCGATCTTGGGGACGTTGCCTGGAACGAATGGGGCATCGGCCTCGGTACAATGTTCAACATAGGAGCATCTTCGGCGCTAGTCATGGAACTTGAATACCGTTGGGTTCTGTCGCACTACGACCCGTTGCAAGAAGAGAAAATCAATGGTTCGCGTTTACAATTAAACCTCGGATTTGTCGTTTATGTGTACTAAAAAGAATGTTGCCGTTTTTGGCGGAGCCTTTGACCCTGTACATCGCGACCACGCTACCGTTGCAAACATTTGCTTGAACAAGGGGCTTTGCGACGAAGTATGGTTTATTCCGAGCCCAGACCGTTGGGATAAGCAATTAAATGCAAGTGCAGACGACCGCTTTGCCATGCTCAAGATGTCAATTGAAAGTTCTGCAAGGGAATTGAAAATTCCCGAAGAAAAATTCGTGATTTCGGATTGGGAAATTCAGCTAGGCGATTATCGCGGTTCCTACGTTTCCATGAGCATGCTTCGTGAAAGACATCCGGAATGCAACTTGCGCCTTTTAATCGGTGCTGATAGCTATGCCGGGATCCCGCACTGGCGAGACCCTATGAACTTTTACGGAACAAACTACAACGGGCAACTTTTGCTCAATGAATTTGAGTTGATTGTATTTTCTCGCAATGGCTATGAAGATCCTGACATAGAAAAGCACTTGGAACAAGGATACGCCCCACTTCACATTGTTGGAGAAAAGGACGGATTCGTTGGAAAGTATGCTAGTTCAGAAATTAGAAAGCAATTGATGAAACGCCGTAACGTAATGCCAGAAGGCCTCCTCCCTGAGGTTTACGAATACATCTTGGACAAGGGCATTTATAACGATTAATCCGAATGGAAAAGCTCAAGCAAAAACTCCAGCCTATATTCAACAAGTACCGTCGCGTAATCCCGGTAGTTGCATTCTTTGGTGGTTTTATTTGGGATGCAGTTGCTCTGGGGAGATCCGTCAAGACATTCGACCTTTTAAGGCTCGGGCTTTACTTTACCGTAGCCTTCATTTTTTTGATTCTACTATCGGCCACGCTTGAAGGTGTTGGAAAAAATTCAAAAGAGCGTAATGCATTTTTTCGAAAAATTTCACAAATTCGAAGTTACGCACTTGACCGAAACCTAAGTAGCAAATGGCGCTTTAGATTTTCATACGTATTACAGTTCTGCTATGGCGGCTTGTTCAGCGCCCTTGTCGTATGCTACTTTAAAAGCAGTGGAAGTGTCATTGCACTCTTGTTTGTAGGAATGCTTTCGGTATTTTTTGTAAGCAACGAATTTTTGCAAAAGTCATACGAAGAACGATTCTCGATAAGCCTAGCCTTATTCAGTATTATCGGGACAATGTATTTCAATTTTTTGATTCCGCACATCGTAGCTAGCGTTCACTTTGTTTGGTTCGTAGTCGCCATTCTCCTTTCTCTACTACTTTGCATGGTTGCGCAACGTGTTGCTCATAAACGATTCCATGTAATGATACTCCCTGCAATTATTTCTGGCATTTTGCTTATGGCAAGAATTTGCAGCTGGATTCCGCCAGTACCGCTCGTATTAAAAGACCAGAATGCATGCTTGAACTTTAACAAAGATTATTCTTGCGAAATTGCAAAGCCAACCTTCTCGGAGCGCATTGGCTTAACCTACGCTACCGTCTACGTAAAGCCTCTCGAACCTGTTTATTTTTTAAGTTCCGTATACGCTCCAGAAAAAGTAGAAGCGAGCCTTGAACATCGCTGGTATTACAAAGACCCCCAAACAAATGCTTACGAATTGAAAAGTACGATAACATCCGATAGAATGGTTACGCACGGGAGCCGTGAAGCCGGCTTTAGAATTTATACAAAAAAGCAAAGCATTCAACCAGGCCGTTGGAAAGTTGAAACTGCGGTAAAAGACGGAGCTGTAATTGGGGCCCAGACATTTTACATTAAAGAATTTACGGCAGAATCTCCAGAACGCATGGAGTGGAAAATACAATGAGCGAAGTTCCTTCTGAAATGTTTTTTGAAAGTGTCGCACGCCCAGAATACGAAGGTCAAAACCTTTTTGAAATTCTTGCAGGTCGATTCACCTACCATACTCGCGAAGAATGGCAAGACAAAATTACTGCAGGCGATGTTTACGTTAATGGCGAAGCCGCAACACTTTCAACGATTCTCCATAGAGCCGATAAAATCAAGTACCTTGTTCGTGGTTACACCGAACCTGAAGTTCCGACACACTTCAAGACTATTTTTGAAGACGATGAATTTTTACTTGTAGAAAAACCGGCAGGAGTCCCTGTTCATCATACAGGGCGAATTTTCTACAACACTTTTACAGGCATTGTCCGTCGTGCTTTTGATGATGAAGAAATCACGCCAATGCACAGGCTTGACCGCGACACCAGCGGTTTAATGCTCTTTGCAAGGTCTCATGATACAGCAAGCCGGTTTCAAAAAAATCTTGACAGGATCTTACTTGGCAAATTCTATTTGGCAGTTGTTCCTGGTATATTCCCACACGAAGAATACACTTGCGAAATTCCATTGAGAGAAAAGGAAGGTTGCGAGATCAAGGCGCAAATGTTCCCGACACCGCTTGAAAACGGTGGAAAGCCTTGCACGACAATCTTTAGAAAATTGCAAGTCATTGAAAAATCCATTGGCGGTTTGCAAGGCCCGTTTACATTACTTGAAGCGGAACTAAAAACAGGGCGCAAGCACCAGATCCGCGCTCACCTTTCTGCACTCGGCTACCCTATTGTTGGCGACCGCATGTACAGCCATGACGGCTACTACTACCTGAAAATGTCTAAAGGTCCGCTTTCAGCAGAAGACTACGCAGTACTTGGCGCAAAGAACCAAATGCTACATGCATACAAAGTAAAATTGCAGCTCCCCTACTGGGAAGAACCGCAATTCTTTGAAACTGAAAATCCCTTTATATAAAGAAGGCGCTTTATAAGCGCCTTTACTTTTACTTCAACTTATCTGGATTCAAGCCGAGCAATTCTTCGGCTACAAAAATTCCATCTTTGCGAATGAGACGATCGTCAAACCAGATTTCACCGCCGCCATATTCTGGACGCATAATCTGCACAAGGTCCCAGTGGATTGCTGAGTTATTACCGTTTGGAGCATCTTCATAGCTTTGGCCCGGTGTAAAGTGAATACTGCCAGCGATCTTTTCATCAAACAAGATATCGCAAATGGCATTCTGTACATACGGATTAAAACCAATAGCAAATTCACCCACATAGCGAGCGCCTTCATCGGTATCCAAAATCTTGTTCAAGGCTTCTGTATCAGAAGATGTTGCTTCAACAATCTTGCCATCCTTGAATACAAGGCGCACATCACTAAACTGCTTGCCATCGTAAACAGTCGGAGTGTTGTAATGGATAACACCGTTTACGCTGTTCTTGACTGGAGCCGTATAAACTTCACCATCAGGAATATTCATTGTGCCACAGCAAGGAACCGCAGGGATTCCATCAATGCTGAATGTTAAATCCGTATCGCGAGCAACGAGGCGAACCTTCTTGGTCTTATTCATCAAGTTCACCAGAGATTCTGCAGCCTTAGCCATTGCAGGGTAATTTGCAAGGCAAGCTTCAAAGTAGAAGTTTTCAAAAGCTTCTGTACTCATCTTTGCAGACTGTGCCATAGCGCCATTTGGCCAACGCAAAACACACCAGCGAGTCTTATTCACGCGATAATTCAAAACCGGTTTACGGATTTTGCGGTACATGTTCATGACTTCGCTTGGAACATCTGAATTTTCAAGGAAGTTTTCGGCACCGCGAATAGAAATGTAGGCCTGCATTTTTTGCATTTGCTGCAAGTCAAGTTCAGCTTCCATTTCAAGAGCTTCCTTGGAAGTACTAATCAAGTGTTCCTTTTGAATGCGAGCATTGTAGTTTCGAACAATGGCATTGCCGCCTGCGGCTTTTACAGCACGAATAAGTTCTACAGAAAGTTCTGCAGGAGTATCGGTAGTTTCGATAAGAATGTTTTCACCAGCCGCAAGCTTGATTGCACTATTGATAAGCATTTGGGCAAGGCGTGTAATACGCGGATCAGTAAGCATAAGACTTCCTTTGATATTTTACAAGACAAATATACAAAAGATGCATTTTTTCGTTTAGAAGATATACGAGTTATTAAAATTTCAGTCGACTACTTACAGCCGACCTCATGCCTCAAGTACCGAAGGTGCGACCTGACTCCCGACTCCTGATTCCTAATTTATAATTTCTGTTTTCTGTCTTCTGTCTTCTGTATTCTGTATTCTGTTCTCTGTTTTGCATCTTTACTGACAAATGTGCAGAGCCAAATTATTATATTATCAAGGAACAATCAAAAAAGGATTTAATTATGATTCGACACATTGTTTATTGGAAGCTCAAGGCAGAAGCTGAAGGCGCAACTGCAAAAGAAAATGGTCAAAAGATGGTTGACGCATTCCACGCCCTGGAAGGTAAGATTCCAGGCCTTGTAAGCATTGAATCTGGCTTGAACTTTGGCAAGACCGAACTCGGCAATGGCGACATTGAATTTGACGTTGCGCTTGATACAACGTTCCGTACCAAGGAAGCCCTTGACTTTTACCAGGGTCACCCGGAACACCAGGCTATCGTTGGCTTTGTAAAGAAGGTTGTCACGGAACGTCGCGCTGTAGACTTTGAATTCTAGTCTTGAATAGACGAGAGAACGGACCTTGGGCCCTACGGACGAGAGCTGCATGCAAATTTTCATGTTCTAGGGTCTAGGGTACAGGGGTTAGGGATTAGTGAATGTTGATTTTCGGTGCTTTAGAGGTTAGAGACTAGGTTCTAGAGATTAGGGTAATTTTCTTGTATCTTGGATCTTAAATTGTCGGCTGTAGGCTGAAGTCTGTCAACGGAG
>DCGZ01000182.1 GCA_002314675.1 Fibrobacter sp. UBA1765
TCTATGCAAATCTTGCGCTGTTGATGGATGCCGATTTTGCAGTCATCACGAGCAAATTTTCCTTGCTGATTTTTTAGACGCAGCTTGGGCTTTTTTTAATGCTAAGATTTCCATCCATCATCAAGCGGGGGCCGAGTTGTTCTATTTTGTATTCATTCATTTGTTTTAAAGATTGTTTGTTCTTTTTGATGGACATACTGAACCTTCTTCTATAACTCGTTTAAGACTACTCTGCTTCTTCGACAATCCTGGCACAACGAACAGGATATGCATTTCTTTTGGAAACAAATCTATCATAATCTGTTTGTCGATACATGAAATTATAGGTGAAAAACGCCGTTGCCTTGTCAGAGGATGTATTTTCAGAGGCGCTCCAAAAATATGCAGTTTCCCATATTGCCTCATACTCCGCAGTATCTTTCCCAAATTGCTGCAGATGGCCTGTATAAATGAGTCCTAAATAAGTATGCAAATCTCCTGCATAACTTAAAGAGGAACGTAACACCCCATAATCGTCATGATGAGCATCACTCCAGTTGTCTACCGTCATGACAAACCAACCATCGGGACAAATTCCCTGGTGTCCCCCTTTTTTACTGGTTTTGATTTGGCATCGGGAGTCTTCCTGTGACAATGACTCACAAACTTTCGGCAAAGCCATCGCCTCGCTCCAAGTGTATAAAGCTCCATAATGGTTGTCGCAATACCAAGGGTCATCGTTGTAGCAATATTTTTCAACAATATTATCATCAAATTCTAATTCCGATGACAATACCTGCTTTCCATAATTTAGGTTATCAACAAAGACATATAGAGTGTCTCCCGAAGATGTATGTTCCCTAAGAACAGTATATTTTTTTTCAAGCCCCTCTCTACTATCAATATAAAAAGAAAAATTCTTTCCATCAAGAAATATTTCATCAGGGTGCTTTATACTGTCCTTTGCATGCAAAGAGAGACTCGAAGAACTCGGTGCAATGTATAAGACATAAATTCCATTTTCACAGATATGCGGAATGCCGTCAATTTTTACAAGATTTCCCTCCTTAGTACATGAAAAAACTTCTCCTTCACTACTAGAAGAATGAAAACCTGAAATACTTGATGAACTTTCACTATTGGCAGAAGTCTTTCGGGAAGAACTGCTGGATCCTTCGCCTCCATTCGGGGCAACACTGGAAGAAACACCGCCGGTTCCTTCGGCTGACTCAGGGACCTTGCCACTGGAAGATGATTCATCGTCCTCAACAGCGGAACTTAGAGCGCTGTTTTCACCGGATGCGCTGGTGGAGCCCGAGTCATCGCCGCAGGCGTTAAAGGCGAACAGCGCAAAAGCGACCGCGCTGGTGAGTGTGATTTTTTTTGAATGTGTTCATATTAAAACTCTGTTAAATGTTTCTATGCAAATCTTGCGGTGTTGAAGGATGCCGATTTAGCAGTCATCACGAGCAAATTTTCCTTGCTGACTTTTTTAGACGCATCGACCTCAACGGTTGTATAACGCAAAGCAGTCTCTGTCTAGGCTCCGATTGAATTATTCAACCTTTACACAACGGACGGAACGTCCTTCAAGTTTTGTGTAATTAAAATTCGAGGGGCCGTAAATTGAATTGTCGCTATAACTCGTATTGGAGCCCAAAACAAACATTTCACCATCTACAAGGATTTCGCCTGGGTAATACCAATACGTTTCTTTTCCAAGGCAATCTTTGAATTCTCCCGTTGGACGTCTCAAGCCAGCACCCACAAGGCTATACCCAGTGGTGTTGTAACCGCCAAAACCCTGGGCACGAGCCCCTTCTATTCCATGTTCATTTCCATCAGCTTTGAGAATGACAACGAGGTCGTCGTAAGTGAGCAGACGCCAGCCGTCGGGGCAGATACCCTGATGGCCCGGCCGAATAAGACTTGCACAGCTCCTGGCATTGCATTCGCTGGGCAGTTGCATCATCTCCGCCCACTGGTAAAGGCCTCCATACTTATCGCACTTGGTGGTATCATTATCGTAGCAATAGCGTTCAATCTTGGAGTCGTTGGTCTGGTCCTTATCACCATTTACCATTTCACCTATATTCAAATTTTCGGCCATCACCGTAACAGATGCGCCATCCTTGCCGTTAATCGTCAAATAGTAGTAACTACGTCCATTACGCGAATCAGAAAACTTCTGATAAGCGTTGCTATTCAAACTATCTGCCAAAAGAGGCCCTGCATGATTATAGGGAATATATTCGCTACTAGACATGGGCGTCGAGGAACTACTCGATGCAACTGATGAAGAAGACTTCACAGAAGAACTGCTGTTTGATTTGACACTTGATGAGGAGTTCACCGACGAACTGGACTTAGCCGAGCTGCTGCTAGATTTCACCGAGGAACTGCTAGATTCCCGATCGGGGTCGGAAATGACAGAAGAAGATGACACATCGGCTGTGTCGCTGCCCTTGACGCTACTGCTAGATCCTTCGCTATCGCTCAGGATGACACTTGATGAGGAACCCGGAATGACAGAAGAGGAAGAGTCGCCGTTGACGCTGGAGGATGATTCATCGTCCTCAACAGCGGAACTCAGGGAACCGTTTTCTCCGGATGCGCTGGTGGAGCCCGAGTCATCACCGCAGGCAAAAAATCCAACGACGAGACCCATTAATGCTAGATTCTTCGCTGCGCTCAGAATGACACGGAACAGATATTTCTTCATAAAAAACTCCGAATATATTCACCATAAATTTAGTTTTTCTAAAACATCGTTCCCCTGAAAATAAATTTTATTAATCAGAATGGCCTAGTTTCCCATACGCCTCACCCTGAGGCATATAGAACATCTTGCATCATGCGTTTTGCGTTAGGGATGGAAGTGGCGAAGCCATTCGGACTCGCGCGGCGCTTGATTTGTGCAGTCACATGGAGCGCGAGGCTGAACGGACACGGCAGGGACGCTTCGGCGAAGCTCAGCGACCTTGCCGTGATAACGCGACAGCCCGACCCCGGCGGCGGTTCTGTTGAGCGTGTCCCGGGGGCCGGGGGAACGCCCAAAAATGGAGATGTTTTTGTATAATTATCCCTGAATCATGAAACGCGTGCTGAATGTTGATCGTCCGGGTGTGTTTGCCGAACATGTGGGGGCAGAGGTTTTGCACCCCCTCATTAGCGTGATTCATTTTGACGAGATTGCGCCTTTTCCCCATAGCATGAACAATTATGGTGTGTATGGGCTGTTCATCCAGCGGGAATTTCCCAAGTCCCTGGTTTACGGCACCAAGACGATTCAGGCCAGCGGCTCTTCCATTATTGCGGTGGCGCCGGGGCAGCTTGGCGGTTCCAAGGAAGGCGGCAATGGCATTGCGCTGAGTGGTTGGGCGGTGCTCTGGTCGCCGGAACTTTTGGAGGATTCGTCCCTGGAAAAGCAGATGAAGGATTACGAGTTCTTCTCCTACTTTTTTTCGGATTCCCTGCAGATTGATCCTGCGGAGTGGCAGGCCATTACCCAGCTGGCGTCGCAGTTGCGTTCCGAGCTGCAGCAGCACGAAGACGGCGCGCCCCTCAGGAGCATTGTGCAGTCGTACCTTCACTTGATTCTTGAATATTGCAAGCGGGCTTACTTGCGCCAGAGTGCAAACGGAAATGACGGCGACAACGATATCTTAAAGCGATTCCATATGCTCCTGGAAAAATATTACCGCGACGAAAAACAGAAAATTCACGGAGTGCCCTCGGTTGCCTACTGCGCCCGGGAACTAGCCTACTCCCCGCGTTACTTTGGCGACTTGGTCCACAAGGCAACAGGCGGCAGCGCCATCGGTTACATCCATTCCTTCGTCATTAACCAGAGCAAGAATTTTTTGATGAAGGGCCTTTCCATCGGCGAGACCGCACAACTGCTGGGCTTCAGCTACCCACACCATTTTACAAGACTGTTCAAGAGCGTGACGGGACTAACCCCAAGCGAATTTATGAAGTAGATTTTCGTGGTGAACTTTCGGGAGTTTACCTATTTTCGGCAAATAAGCTCTGCCAAAATTCTATAATCCATGTATTGGATGCCGTAAGTTCCCTGGTTGATTTCCCTGGAAAGATTGCTGCCATAGTAAATGTCCATGGCCTGTTCAAGGGAAATGTTTTGAATTTCTGAGATACGGCTTATGATGCGTTCTTCAAGGCGCTCTTGATAAAGTTTTTCCAAGACATTTTCGTTCATGACTACACCTTTTCAGAACTTTGGAATACGAGAATTTTCTCTATGGCATTCTGGGTAACAAAACACAGTTGATCAAAGGTTGGATATGCTTTGATTTCCTTTATAGCCCTGTCGATGTCCCAGACTCCAGAATGGAACATATCAACAACACGAAATACTTTGTCGTCGGCAACTTTACCCTTGATAATGTCATATTGAAGGAATTCTGTTCCTCCATCACGACAATTACAAACAAACTTTATCCAATCCTGAAGGCTCTCTCCAAAATCCAGAAACTTTAAGCCGGAAAAATCATCGCTCATCTGGTATGTGTTGAGAATCGCCGTTTCTGGGAAAAGCAAAGCCTTTCGTTTGGCCCACCTAATGGCTTGTTCTTTTACCGATGTAACATAAAAACCCTTGCCGAAATCTAGTGCTCGAAAAGAATGCTCAACATCAGGTTTTTGTACAATCTGGTTGGACCCATGGTAAACAATCATATCGCAACTCCCTGCTTTTTCAAGAAGGTTTCGATGTCATTGACTACATATTCTGTGCTTTGGGTATGCAGAACATCGAAGAATGGCACAATGAGGTCCTTGATGCAGGAAGATTCGTTCAACTTCCTGTACACATCCGATGGTTGTTCATTCCACTTGTTAGCACAAGCGTGAATCATGTAGATGGTAAATTCAAAGGATTCTTTATTCATTTTATGACCTATGGGACCGTGCACTACTTAATATACATTTTTTCAAAGGGAATATTTTTGCTGTCGCTTGGTTGTTATTAAACCGAGTGAAGGATATCATATAATCGGGCCCTCAAGCGAATTTATGAAGTAATCTTATTGGGATGTCATCTTTTTTTCTCTGTCCTTCACAATCTTTTTCATGTTTAGTGCGGCCCAGTTGATTAAATCCTGGAGAATGGGCAGCAAGGAGTCGCCGCGTTTGGAAATTGAGTATTCGACGCGGGGCGGAACTTCTGGGTAGACTTTTCGATCGACGATGCCGTCGGCTTCCAAGGTCTTGAGGGTTGAGGTTAGCATTTTTTGTGAAATGTCTGGAATGCTACGCTGTAATTGATTGAATCTACAAACGGGCTGTTGTGATAATGTATAAAGCACCAGCATGGACCACTTATCTCCTATGCGGCTCAATATGTTCCGTATAGGGCAATTTGGAAAGTTGTCGTCTTTTAATATAATTTTAGACATAAATACTCTCTTTTTTATACTTACTCTATAAAAGTAATAAAATTTTTATTTGATAGCAATATCTTGAAAATTCTTGAATTTTGCAAAGGTTACTAAAAGGTAACTATGGCACTATTTTGTGCCTTCTTGTTTTTAGGAATGTTTGTTTTTAACTTATGGTCGCTTAAAAAGAGGAAGTCTCTAAAAGTAACCAATAAAAAAAAGAGGTAACATCATGAAGAATTACGCAGTAAAAAACTTTAATGGCTGGAAGAATGTGGAAGGCAAGGTTTTCCTTGGCCAGGAACTTGCTATGACTGGTGCCGAGGCGTCCCTTCAGCGTCTTGCCGCTGGTGAAGATGCTCCGTTTTTCCATTCCCACAAAACTCACGAAGAAATCTATGTGATTATTTCTGGTAAGGGTGAGTATGAAGTGGACGGCGAAAAGTTTGCCGTTGGCGAAGGTAGCGTTGTCCGCGTAGCTCCAGCGGGTGTCCGTGCCCTGCGCAACACCTCTGATGCAGAAATGGTCATGATGTGCATTCAGTATGAAGCCAAGCCGATTACCAGCTTTATGGATGACGCCAATATCATCAAATAGGGCGTTTTCTGTAAATTTTTAAGGGCAGAATGGCAAAAAGCTGTTCTGTCCCTTGCTTTTTTGAGTTAATGTTCGTATATTTACGAACAGAGGCGAATATGGCTGAAAAAAAGTATTGTGAAGAAACCGAAAAGCTGGCAAGAATTGCCAAGGCTCTTGCTCACCCTGCAAGGATAGCCATTGTACAATTCCTGGCGAAGCAGGATACCTGCTACTTTGGGGACATTCACGAAGAGCTGCCTATTGCCAAGGCGACTGTCAGCCAGCATCTAAAGGAACTGAAAGATGCGGGCTTGATTCAGGGCGAGATTGAAGCGCCGAAGGTCAAGTACTGCATTGATCGTGAAAACTGGAAGTTGGCGAAGACGCTTTTTAAGGATTTCTTCAATATGGAACTTTGTAAAAAGAAATCCTGTTGCAAGTAGTCAAAATCCCTGCAAGGCAGGGATAAATTTTTAACATTATTGTTCGTAGTTCTACGAATAACGAACTAGAAAAAGCGGAACAATCCGCAAAGGAAACAAAATGAAAAACATCAAGGTTCTTGTTAGTGAATGCAAATGCAATCAGTCCTTCGCCGATTCCGTAGAGCGAATCGTCAAGGAAATGGGAATCGATGCGACCGTTACTCGCATCGACGATATCATCCAGATGATTCCCTACAATGTAATGTCTCTCCCTGCCTTGGTGGTAGATGAAAAGGTGGTGGCCAAGGGCAAAATCAACGATGACGAAATCCGCAAGGTGCTGGGTTTATTGAATTCTTGCAGCTGTGGAAATTGCGGGTAGTTTATGAAGAAAGTTTTCTTGTTTTTGCTGGCTTGTGCCACAATGGTTATTGCCCAAGGGCCTGCCGTAGATGTGCTTTACTTTCACGGAGCGCAGCGTTGCATTACTTGTCGTAGCATTGAAAAGCTAACAAAGGAAGTATTGCAGGAGAGTTTTGCGAAAGAATTGAAGTCTGGCAAGGTTACGTTTACGGTTGTTGATATTTCTGAACCGACTAGTGAAAAGATTGCCAAGGAATATAAGGTGACGTGGTCTTCTCTTTTCGTGAATAAGTGGGAGGGCGCTAACGAAAAACGCAATAACCTGACTCAGATGGGCTTTTCTTACGCAAAGAATCAGCCTGCCGAATTCAAGAAGCGTTTTAAGCAGGTAATGGATGACCTTCTTAAATAATCTTCTGGAAAGTAGCCAGCTGCCTTTTTTTACCGCAGTTATTTTAGGGTTGCTTACGGCGATTTCTCCTTGTCCGTTGCTAACCAATATTACGGCTGTAGGGTTCATTAGTAAAAAGGTGGATAAACCGCGCGCTGTATTTTTGCGAGGGCTTTTCTATGCGTTTGGTCGTGTTGTCAGCTACAGCGTTCTTGGGTTTATCCTAATTGCGGTTCTTCGTAAGGGCGGTGATGTTTTCAACATCCAAAATTTTGTAGGGCAGGCTGGCGAAACTGTACTTGGGCCGGTTCTTATTGTGATGGGCTTGTTCATGCTTTTGGGACATCTTTTGCCTTTGCCAAAATTTGGTTTCAAGGGTGTTGATGAATCAAAGTTCAATGGCCGATTGAACAGTGGGCTGGGCTCCTTTTTGCTGGGAATGCTTTTTGCGCTTGCCTTTTGCCCGACCAGTGGCATGCTTTACTTTGGAATGCTGATTCCCATGTCGATGGGGGCAACCGGTGGTTATTTTTTGCCGATTGCTTTTGGACTAGCCTCTTCGCTACCCATTTTGCTCATCGCCTACATTTTAGCATTTAGCATTAATCGGCTTGGTGTTGCTGTTGGAAAAATGAAACTTTTCCAAGTTTGGTTTAACCGAATCGTTGCGCTGCTTTTTATAGTGGCTGGAATCTTAAAAACTTTTATGGAGTTTTAACTATAAAAATTCTCGTTTTGTGTACAGGAAATCGTTGCCGCAGCCAGATGGCTCATGGCATTTTGCAGAATCTGGATTCTTCGTTGGTGGTGTGTTCCGCTGGCGTAAAGCCCGCGCAGGAAGTGCATCCCTTGGGCGTCAAGGTGATGGCGGAAATTGGCATTGATATTTCAAAGCATTTTCCGAAGCATGTGAATCAGTATTTGAATGAGCC
This sequence comes from Fibrobacter sp. UBA1765, assembly GCA_002314675.1. Lineage (GTDB taxonomy): Bacteria > Fibrobacterota > Fibrobacteria > Fibrobacterales > Fibrobacteraceae > UBA1765. The sequence goes on from DCGZ01000182.1 coordinate 8,070, forward strand.
TTGGGATATTGTCATCACGGTTTGCGGTGGTGCGAAGGAATCTTGCCCGGAGTTCTTTGGGCAGGTTGGAGAGCGCTTGCACATTGGCTTTGACGATCCCGATGCTTTCAAGGGGACAGAAGAAGAAATCCTTCCCGAATTTCGTCGCGTTCGTGATGAAATCAAAATGAAGATGGAAGAATTTTACCTGACAAAAATCAAAAATTCCAAGGCGTAAAATCGCGAGGTTAAAATGATTCAACAGTTTGCAGATTGGCTTATCTATGGCTTGTGTGGCCTGGATGCTGCGTCCCGTTTAGGGGCCGCGCTTAACTTCTTTGTTTACGATTCCATAAAGATTGTGCTGTTGCTTTTTGCCATCAGTTTCTTGATGGGAATTGTGAACGCCTATTTTCCGGTGGAGCGACTTCGCAATTTCTTGACGACTCATAAGCTGTTTGGTTTGCAGTATTTGCTGGCTGCACTTTTCGGGGCGGTAACGCCTTTCTGTTCCTGCTCCAGCATCCCGCTGTTTATTGGCTTTGTGAAAGGCGGAATACCACTGGGGGTGACATTTGCATTCCTGATCACTTCGCCTTTGGTCAATGAAGTTGCTGTGGCCATGCTTGCTGCAACATTCGGCTGGAAGGTGACTGTGATTTATGTGACCAGCGGAATTTTGATGGGGGCGGTTTTAGGAGCAATCCTTGGCAAATTTAAATTGGAGAGATTGTTGAGTCCATGGATGCGGCAGATTCAGGAAATGTTCGCTCAAATGGCTGCGGGTACCGACGCAAAACTGGGCGACGGCGAACCTAGCGAAGCCCCGCGTCTCACCTTCTTCCAGCGCCTCCCAGGCATCGCGCGTGGATCCTTGAACATTGTCCGCGGCGTAATCCTCTATGTAATTATCGGTATCGGCATTGGTGCTGCCATGCATGGCTACGTGCCTACGGGATTTTTTGAAAGCTATCTTTCTTCGGAGCACTGGTACGCCGTTCCTCTGGCTGTGATTTTGGCGGTGCCCATGTATTCCAATGCGGCCGGCGTTGTGCCCATTATCGAGGTGCTGGTGGCCAAAGGCGTTGCCATAGGAACAGCCCTCTCCTTCATGATGGCGGTGGTGGGGCTTTCTCTACCAGAGGCCATGATGCTAAAGAAAGTCATGTCACTAAAGCTTCTGCTGATTTTCTTCGGAACAGTTGCCCTGAGCATCATTGTGCTTGGACTGTTGTTTAATGGGGCGCTTTAGATAAACTTCTTGTGTTCTTTTATAAAGCCGCCGATATTTGCGTGGATAATTCCATTGCGCTTTTGGATGATGTCGTTTCGCGTCATGACATATTTGGGGTAGTTATCGCGGATACTTTCCAAGGGCTTGTATTCGCGATTTTCCGTATCCAAACTGTTCATGATTGTCATTGCGACTTGAACATAACTGTACTGAGATTCCTGATTTCTCATGATAAAGTCGCATTCAAGTTTCCCGATTCTGCCCACACTCACGGAGTAGTCTTTTGACCTTGCGTATAGATAGATGATGTTTTCTAGAACGGGTCCGTAATTGATTCTGTTGTCTGTGTTTGCGGCAAAATAGAAACCTAAATCTGATAGGTAGTATTTCTGTTCGCCAGCAATGGACTTGCGTGATTTCAAGTCAAATCGGCTGCACTTGTAGAGGATCTTTGCATCTAATAAAATTTGTATGTAGCGGTTCAGCGTTTCGCGAGTGATGTTACTCCCTGCTTTGCGCAGGTCGTTCAGAATGTTTGTTAGACTGGTTGTCGAACCGAAGTTGTTGATGATGTAGGTTTGAATGGTATTGAATACGGAAACGGTTCTAAGCTTTGTTCTTTTTTTTATGTCCTTTTCTAAAATTTCAGCGATGACTCCCTGTACATACCTGCGCTTGTCTTCTGTATTTGGGTAGTCTAATGTTTTAGGGAAACCGCCTTCCATGATGTAACGGTCTAGTTCCTCGGTGACATTCGGGCTTACTGGCAATTTCTTGAACGCCTTCATTTCAAGATATTCTTCGAATAATTGCGTTAAATGGCAGTTAAGGCAGTATATTTTGAAGTTTTTGCTGAAATTACATCGTTAAGTGCGTATTTTCGTGTTTTTTAAGGGACGAAATCTGTTTTAAAACGAAAATTCTATATGCAACAGATTGTTGTATATAGAAGAACTTTCTGAAAATTTTCTATAAAAATTGCAATTTTAGTTAAAAAATCAAATTTTTGTTGCATAAACGGACTGAATACTTATTATATTTTTAGACAATGAAACCGATCGTTGAATACACCGATTTTCGAAAGTTCATGCTGGACTTCTATGAAGAGCAGAAATTGCGCCATGGGTTTACCTGGCGTGAGTTCTCCAAGAAGGCCGGATTTTCGTCGTCGTCCTACATGAAGGTGGTGTGCGACGGAAAGAGCAAACTGAGTCGAATCGGTGTGGAGCGCGCAGGCGAGGCCATGGGTCTTGTGGGTTTCGAGATGGATTACTTTAGGGCCATGGTGAAGTTTGGTCAAGAAGAATCCGAACCGAAGAAAAAGCTTGCCTACGAAGAAATGGTTTCCATCGCAAGGCTTCATAAGGTGCGAGTCATTGACAGCGAACTTTTCGATTTTTATGAAAGCTGGAAAAATCCGGTGCTTCGCGAACTGGCTCCCATGATGCCGGGGGCGACGCCAGGAGAAATGGCGAAGAAATGTCTGCCAAAAGTTTCTGCGGAAGAAGTGCGAGAAACTCTTGCGTTTCTCACGAAGAATGGTTTCCTAAAAAAGATGTCGGACGATACTTTTGAACAGGCGGAAAAATCCATTACGGGCTCGCCGGAAGCGACGCGCCTGGCTATTCGCGGCATGCATTACAAGATGGCTTGCCTTGCGGCAAACTCGCTGGACTTGCCGAAGGAAGAACGAAATTTTACTGGCGTTACCATGGGCGTTTCTAAAAATTCTTACGAGCGGATCGTGAAGGAACTGGATGAATGCCGCCGCAAGATTATTGCCATCGCAGCAGAAGATGAAAATATTGATCAGGTTTATCGCCTGAATCTGCAGTTGTTCCCGCTGACAAAGAACGCGAAGGAGAAGGATGATGAAAAGTAAATTCATTTTGTCCGTGGCTAGTTTCATCGGATTGTCTGCGGGGCTGTTCTGTGCCTGCTCCGACAGCAGTTCCGTCGCAGGAACCGCAGAAGAACCGAACCAGATTGCCGTTGAAGATGTTTCGTCTTCTTCTGTCATCCTGAGTTCCTCTTCTATGGTTTCAAGCTCCTCCTCTGTCATTCCGAGCGGCAGCGAGGAATCTAGCAGTTCCAGCAGCTCTAGCATCCAGATTCCCGGTGACGATAAGCCGCAATTGTCCAGCAGCTCTAATACTCCTCCGGGTTCTGAAAGCGATGACCGTCCGGCGGTTGTTCCGCCGAGCAATGGTGAACAGCCGAAGACTCTTGATAATTTCGTTAAGCAGTATGTGAACGATGTCAACACGAAATTTGATGACAATGTCCTTGCTTATAACTTGGTGTATGAAAAGCAGTGTGGCGGAGCGTCGGATGATTGTGAAGATGCGGCTCCGGTCTATTACGAATTGACTACGCCGGGTTTGCACAAAGACATGAATATGTCCCATGTTGAAATGTTGTTCCCGAAGACAAGAGATCATCTCGCAAAGACGCCGAGCGTTGATGAATATTGTCCGTTCTATCTACTGAATATATCTCCCCTTGGTATGGATGGCTATTACTCTCCAGAAACGGGATTTGTCCTTGCAAATATTGAAGGCGACAAGTTGACTGTAATTGCGCTTCGCTCTCACACCTGCGAAAGCACTGATAAAGATAGAGTGTTTGGAATCCTGTTCCGTTATTGTGGAGAACTTTCTAGCAATCCAAAAATTGAATTCACCGAACCTGATGGTGATTTTACGACGGAATGCAGGCCTGCTAACTCCATTGATGTTTCGTCGGAATGGGTGAATAAAATTTTATTGAGATAAAGGAAAAATCATGAAAAACTCAAAATTTGTGTTGGGGCTTTCCATGGCTTTGGCGGTTACCGCCCTTGTGGCCTGCGGAGACGATTCCTCTAGTGCGTCGACAGTTGTTGATCCTATTCTCGTTGAGCCTGCGGATGATTCAACGAAATCCTCTTCCTCTGCAAATGCTGTTACGGATTCCTCCAAGGATCTTAATGAAGTTAATTGCTTTGAAATAGGGAAAAATACTGTTACAACTCCAGTTCGTTGTGATAATGGACTGTATTTTGAAAAGAAAAGTGAGTTCATCTCATTTGCAGAGCAGGAAAGAGAAAAGAATAAATTGTTCGCATACAACTGTAGTGAAATAGCAACTCTGTGTTATGACTTTCTTGATAGTGATGGCAACATGAATGGTGGTTGCGTTCCAGACATTATGTGCCCTGCTGATGACTCAACTGTTTTTTCTTCTTCGAGCGTACTGATGAATTCTTCTAGCAGTAGCATAAATTTCATTCCTGATCCGGACTGCATTGTATTGGTGCCAGATTCAGTTCCAGGTAGTTCCTCCAGCGTAATCATTCCTTCCTGCGGAACGGCCGTTTACACAGAGAAATGCATTGACACTGAATTTGAAGGAGAAGTATGCGACGCCATTGGCTGCGGGGCTCTGGATTGTTTTGAAAATCAAAAAGGATGGCATGCCTTAAGTTGTAATGGCGGCAGCGTCATGATTTGTGACGGAACCCGCTGGCAATATACCAATTGCGTTTTGCCGATAATCGGTTCGTCAAGTTCTTCTGTCGAAAATGCATCAAGTTCCTCTGCTTATGACCCTGCGGGAGCCAACGGCAAACCTTGCGAAACGGAAAGTGAAGAAAGGTATGTAGGACCTTATGTATATGTATGCAAAGGTGGTCAGTTGAGTTTCTTGAAGGGGCCTGATGGATGGTCTGGAGAATGTGACGGATCTTTGGATTGCGGCTCCAGCGAGTATCCAGAAGGTTGGCAGAATGAACCTTGCTCCACTGAAGATGAAGTAAGATTGGATGAAACTTTTGAATACCGCTGCGTTGGTGGAAAATGGTCTATCCAAGGATACAATCCTAATCTTGTAGATCCTAATGCCGAACGTTGCAGAAGTAGCGAAATCGAAGGTTCTGCTTGCGATGTAAGCGGCGACCTTTCCCACATGTCAGTAAATGGTTGCGAGTTCTTCTGCTACGGCGGAAAGTGGGAATACACTCCGCCTCCGATGTAAAAATTCTATACAAGTCCCCGGTTGTCTGTGGACAACAGGAAAATTCTTTTACCCTTACCTTTCGCTACGGCGGGAGGTATTTTTGTTTCTGTAAGCGCGGATGTCTGTGCTGCATAAAGGTGTGTTTTATGGGACTTTATTTGGGTGTTGCCACGTGGCTGGCAGCGGCTGGCTTGACTTTTGCCGCAACTTATCCGGTATGTTATGTGCGTTTTGGAATGCATGATTCCAATCGTAATTTGAATATTTCAGGTATGTCAAGCGGCTCTCCGCTGAATACCTGGATTACCAACGGCGTCAAGAATGAAGCTTGGCAAATCGAATACGTGGAAGATGGCGTTTATAAGATTAAGAACGCTGCTACCGGTCGATACGTCACTGCAGATGGCGATACTGCACGCTTGGCCGACGAAGGATCAGCCGCAAGCCAGAATTGGAAAATCGAAGGTGTGGAAAAGGATTTTATTGGACAGAATCTTTACTATAAAGTGACCAACGCCTCGTCTGGAAAGGCCCTAAATTTTAATTCCGCAGGAAACAGCGTTACTTTGGCAACTTATAGCGGCAAGGGCGAACAGAAATGGCGCCTGGATTTGAATGGCCTTGAAGGTTTTGCAGCCAACGCAAAAGTAGATGAAGGTATAAAGGCTGGAACCATTGGCGGACTTTTGGGCAAGACCGTTTTTGCCTCCACCAATGAACAGCTGAAGAATTACCTGAATGCAGAAGAACCTTTGACCATCGTTTTGACAGCCAATCTGGATTTTCAGAAAGAAGGGACGGTTCGAGTTCGCGACAATAAGACCCTCATCGGTTCCTATGAAGCTAATACTTTAAGTGACATTCAGCTCCAGAACAACGCCTATGGTTACCGCGCTTCCAAGGATGATGCGGTTTACGACCCTGCAAGCGACAACATCGTCATTATGAATCTGGATTTTGAAGTGGTTAATGTAAAGGATCGCATTGTGGTTTCCATTTATTCTGGAAAAAATGTTTGGATTGACCACAATAGCTTTATCAGTAAACTTACCAACAGTGTGACCGAAGTGGGAAAGTTCGTGTGGGTGAATACGCCCTACAATGCCAGTGATATGAAGCGCAGTCCGGACTTTGTGACCGTCTCCTACAACATTATGAAGAATCGTTACTGGACTCTGGTTTACGGCACCCAGAATGGCGTAACCAAGGAAGACCGCACTAGCGTTATGTTCAATGTTTTTGAAGGTTGTGTCCGTCGCCTTCCAGAAATCGGAAACGGCTCCGCTCATGTTTACAGCAATTACTATAACCGCACCAACACCTCTGTGGAAAATGATCCCATTGCGGGTATTATCATCGACAACGGTGCTTCGGGCTACGTAGAAAGTAATCGTTTCGAGGGGCACCGTGTTGAACCTAGCGGTTACACGGATTTTGTGATTATGTGTGGCGGTCGCAACATGACCCAAAACGACAATTACACCAACCAGTCCAAAACCGGTGCTAGCGACGTGACTCCCTATTTGTGGACCTCTACGGATTCCTACACCACGCCGGCGGCAGCATCCTGGTTTACCCCTTCCAAAATCTACGGCTATAACAAAATCAAATCTTATGATCCAAGTGGCGCGAAGGATGCCAAGGCATTTGATTCCAAGTATAGCGGCGCTCAAAAGAATAAGGCAAACTTTATTTATATAACGGATTACGAAATGGCCGATTGGCGTTCTGCAAGTTATGCCGCACCGTTCCTAGCTAACGTAACTACTACTGAAGCTCCTAAGGTCGAATCTTCCAGCTCCGTAGCAGCATCCTCTTCCTCTGAAACTATCGTCGCATCGTCTTCTTCCGAAGAAACTGCTGTCTCTTCCAACTCTGAAAAAAACATAGATTCCTCCAGCAGCGAGCAGGAGATTGCATCCTCTAGCAGCGACAACACTCAAGGTTTTGTAATGAACGGAATCACCCAAAAAATTTCCGTTGTGACCACTGGTCTTCAAGTGCAAATTTCCGCAGGTCGCGATGGACGCATACAACTTTTTGACTCTATGGGACATATAATCGCAACTGCTCAGATAGTGGCAGGCAAAGCTTCAATGAATGTTCGTGCTCCTGGCCGTTACTTTGTAAGGGCTTTTGGTAAAACAGTTCCTATATCCATCCACTAAACCATGCAAAGCCCTCGGTTTTCTGAACTGAGGGTTTTTATTACTTTCTAGGATATCGCTACTTCGTACAATGCGTTCAGCGCCTTTTCCAATTTCTTGGAAGACAAGGCGGAATAGTTGATGATAAATTGATGCTCGCTGGGGGTGGCCTCGGTGTAGTAATCCGAAAGGGCTCCGATGCGGACTCCCTTTTCTTTTGCCCGCTTGCAGAATTCTTCGTCGCTTAGGCGGGTGTTGATTTTCATGATGAAATGGAGACCTGCATTTTCTTCGGAGATTTCTACCAGGTGGGAGAGCCTGCTTTTGCTTATAGCGTGGAGCAGGGCGTCGCGGCGGCCGCGGTATAGATTGCGCATGCGGTTGATATGCTTTTCGAAGGAGCCGTCGTCGATGAACTTTGCTAGAGCCAACTGTTCAAAGGTAGAAATGGTGCAGGCGTAGAAGGAAAATTCTTCGTGAAATTTTTTGGACAAAGGTTTCGGCAGGACCATGTAGCTGAAGCGGGCTGATGACGTGAGAGTTTTGGAGAAGGTGTTGATGTAAATGACCTTATCCATGACGTCGATGTTTTTCATGGCGGGAATGGGGGAGCCTACCATACGAAATTCGCTGTCGTAGTCGTCTTCTACAATGTAGCGGTTGCTGGATTTTGCAGCCCAGCTTAAAAGTTCGTAACGGCG
>DCGZ01000058.1 GCA_002314675.1 Fibrobacter sp. UBA1765
TTCGCCGGTGGGTCCCTTTTTTTGTATTCATTCTTTTTTTTGCCATTGACAAAAAGTCCATGAAACCTTTGAATAATAGATGAAAAAACTTGCGAAAAGTGGATATTTTTGTAATGAAATAAAAATTAAGGGATTTTATGCTCTTAAAAAAGGAGTTTTCCTATGGGATGCTTTAAGAAGTTTTTGGGTGCTGCAGCCTTGATTGGCTCTGTTTTAGCCGGTTCTGCAGTTGCCGCAACGGTTTCGAATCCAATTATCTGGTCTGATGTTCCTGATGTGAGCATGCTCCGTGTAGAAGACAAATACTACATGGTAAGTACCACGATGCATGTGGCCCCAGGCGTTCCTGTAATGACTTCTACCGATTTGGTGCAGTGGCGCACAGAAGGCTATGCCTACCAGACACTTTCTACAAATGACCAGCAGAATTTGAATGGCGGCAAGCATGCGTATGGCAAAGGCTCCTGGGCATCTAGCATTCGCTACCACAAGGGCTATTTTTACATATTGACACCTTCCTATACAACGGGCAAAACGCACCTGTACAAGACCAAGGATATTACAAGTGAAAAGTGGGACGAAGTTCAGCTCCCGTTCTACCATGATCCTTCTCTTTTCTTTGATGACGATGGTACCGTTTGGGTATTTTACGGAAACTCTCCGATTCAATATGTTCAGTTGAATGATGACGCTAGTGGCGTAAAGATGGGAGGCAAGAGCGGCTTTGTTGGCGGTACTGATATTGAGCCGATTGCAGGCAACAATTATATTGTGAAGCAGGAAGGCGCTCACATGGAAAAGATCAATGGTGAATACTACCTTTACACCATTTCTTGGCCAAGTGGCAAATGCCGTACATCTGTAGTTTACCGTTCCAAGAACCTTCTTTCTGGTTTTACAGGTAAAATATTCCTCCAAAACGATGGCGTTGCCCAAGGTAGTATTTTTGATACTCCAGATGGCAAGTGGTATGCAATGCTCTTCCGCGATTCCGGCCCTGTCGGTAGAATTCCTTACCTTGTTCCAACCAGTTGGGTAGATGGCTGGCCTGTTGCAGACGGCGACAAGGCTCCGGCAACTTTAAATTTGCCTGGCGAACAGGAACCTGGCTATGGCATGGTAACCTCCGATGAATTTGAATCTTCTACACTTCCTTTGGAATGGCAGTGGAACCATAACCCGGATAACAGCAAGTGGAAAATTACCGATGGCAAGTTGCAAATAACCACAGGCCGCGTTGACAATTCCGTATTCTTCACAAAGAACACTCTTACGCAGCGTACCTTTGGCCCCGCATGTTCCGGTCGTACATTAGTCGATGGCAAGAACATGAAGGATGGCGATATTGCTGGACTTGTAGCTCTTCAGGATTCCATGGGCTATGTTGGACTTGCAAAGAACAATGGCTCCTATTCTGTTGTCTATTACAAGGAGCAGCAGCATGATAATTCTCATGACAAGTATTTGATTGATTCCAAGCCCATTAACGGCAGCAGCGTGTATTTGCGTGTCGATTTTGATATGCAGTTGAACCGTGACGGCTATGCAACATTCTATTACAGCACTGATGGAAAATCCTGGTCCGCATTTTCGAACAAGACAAAGCTCTATTACACTCTTGGAATGTTTACCGGTTACCGTATAGGCCTCTTTAACACAGCTACAAAAACTGCCGGCGGTTCTGCTGATTTTGAATGGTACAAGATTGGAGCCAATGTCAATGATGAAATCTGGTTGACAAGTGCAGACCCTGTTCCACAGACTCCATTTGGTGGCAAGGCATGGACTGTTCCTGGCAAGATTCAGATGGAAGACTTTGATGAACCGGGCAAGGGCAAGGATGGTGCTTCCTACAGTGATTCCGATGCTGCAAACAATGGTGATAGCGATTATCGTGAAGGCACTGGCGTAGACCTCAAAAACGGCGCAACAGGTGTTGTTGTTGGCTGGAATGCAGAAGGGGAGTGGCTTGAGTATACAATTAACGTAACCAAGGCTGGTGAATATACAATGTTTGCTGCAGTCGCATCTGCAAATGGCGGTAGCTTTAAACTATCCATTGATGGCAAGGATATTACCGAAGAAGTTGAAGTTCCTGCAGCAACTGCAGGCGAAGAAAACTACGATGACTATAACAAGGTCAAGGCTAATGTAACACTCCCTGAAGGTGAACATGTCTTAAGATTCACTGTTACTAAGGCTTGGATCGATATTGACTATATGACTTTTGTTGCTGGTGCAAATGCAACCGACCCGGAACCAATTTTGGACCCTGAATGCAACGATGACTCTTGCGAAACAGCAATTAACAATGTTCGTTTCAATGTTAATGGAATGCAGACTTATCGAGTATTCACTTTGAATGGAACCTTTGTTGGTACAATTCAAGCAGCCGATATGCAACAGGTTAAGAATCAGACTCAGAACTTGGTAAATAAACATGGAGTCTATTTGCTCAAGTCTACAAAAACAGGTTTAATTCATCGAGTATCTGTTACAAGATAAAAGAAAAAAGGTATGGGTTTAAAATGAAAAAGGAACTTCTTTTTTCCGCAGCGTTAGCTTTGGTTGGTGCAACGGAATCTTTTGCAGGTAACGCAAAGGCCGAAACTTTAAATGGCCGCTCCATTTATGTTTACGCTCCTGCAAACCTCGAGAAGAACAAGCCGCTTTTGATTTCTTGCCACGGCATGAACCAGGATGCCGCATACCAGAGCAATCAGGCCCGCTGGGAAGATATTGCCGACACCGCCCGCTTTGTGGTGGTTTACCCCAATGGCATCAACAAGGGTTGGGATCTTGGCGGCGACAAGGATATTAACTTGATGAAGGACATTATCGACGAAATGTCCAAACGTTACCAGATTGACCTTTCCCGTGTGTACCTGTCTGGCTTTAGCATGGGCGGCATGTTTACCTATTACGCCATGGGCAAGATTGCCGACAAGATTGCGGCTTTCGCTCCGGTTTCCGGTTACATGATGGGCGGCCCGGGCAAGGCTCAGCGCCCTGTGCCTATTATTCACCATCACGGCACCAGCGATGATGTGGTTACCTACAACAACGTGATGACCCACATCAATGCTTACAAGAATCAGTTTAACTGCCCTGCAAATCCTTCCGAAACCCAGACATTCCCTGCAAATTCCAAGTCCGAAATGTGGGGCCCCTGCGATGGCGGCGTGAGCGTCAAGCTTGTGACCTTGGGCGGCAAGGGCCATTGGCATTCCAACGACGAGGCTGTGGTTCATACCAGCAAGTCCATCTGGAACTTTATCAAGAACTATACTCTGGAAGGTTCCGTTGATGCCGTGGAACCTGAGCCTCAGAAGCCTTTCAAGGGCACGGCCATTGCTATCCCTGGCAAGGTTGAGGCTGAAGACTTCGATATTCCGGGTGTTGGTCGCAATCCTGACGGTACGACAAACCAATCTTTTAAAGTTGGCACAACAGAAAATAAGGGTAATTCCGATTACCGCAAGGACACTCCGGTAAGCATTTACAAGAAGGCTACAGGCAATGTCATCGGTTATAATAGCGAAGGCAACTGGTACGAATATACGGTTGACGTGAATGCCGACGGCGAATACACGGTTTACGCCGCTGTTGCCGCCGCAGGTTCTACTTCCAGCTTCCAGCTGTCCATGGACGGCAAGGAAATTTCCGAGAAGGTTGCCGTTCCCGCGGCTGCCACAGGTGAAGACAACTATGACGATTACAACAAGGTCAGCTTTGACGTGAAACTTTCCAAGGGTCAGCATATCCTGCGTCTTACCGTCACTGGCGCCTGGTTTGACATCGACTACATGGCCTTTATGATAAAGGGCGAGGAGGTCGAAGCGGAGTGCCCGGATGGAGATTGTTCTGAAGGTTCTGACGAAATTGCGATTAACTCTCGCCTTGCTTTGAGTTTGTCTAAATCCAAGACTTATAGCATTTACAATTTGTCTGGTGCTTTCCTTGGAAAGATTCATGCAACAAGCTTTGAAGAAATTCAAGAAAAGACATTTGCATTGACTAAAAAATCTGGTGTATATCTTGTAAAATCTGCAGGCTTTGCAAAGAAAATTCAAGTGAATCACTAGAAATCGTTGAAGTGTCATTGACAAAAAGTCCATGAAAGGTGTAGCTTGGCTGCACCTTTTTCTTGTATAAAGAGATAATTTTAGTCTTGTAAGAAAATGGAGAATGTTATATGTTCGGATTAAAGAAAACTTTTGGAATTGCAGCCTTGGCGACTTTAGCCTTCGCCGCAACAGCAAGTGCAAATCCCGATAGTTTGGTGCTTACGCCTCCGATGGGTTGGAATAGCTGGAACATATTTCACGAAAATATTAACGAGAACCAGATCAAGGAAATCGCCGATGCCATGGTATCTTCTGGCCTTCGCGATGCTGGCTACATCTATTTGAATCTTGACGACAACTGGATGGACACCAAGCGCGATGCCAATGGCGATCTTCAGAACCATCCAAAGACATTCCCAAGCGGCATGAAGGCTCTGGCCGATTACATTCATAAAAAAGGTTTGAAGTTTGGCGTGTATGGTGACCGTGGCCTCCGTACTTGCCACCATTACAATAGTAACTGGGTCAGTGAAAACGGTTCCTACATGCACGAAGAACAGGATGCCAAGAAGTTCGCCGAATGGGGGGTGGACTACTTGAAATATGATAACTGCGATCCTGCTCCGGGTTCCAATCAGGAACAGGATTACAGGCGCATGTCCAAGGCTCTCCGTAATTCAGGACGCGACATTGTTTTCAGTATATGTGCATGGGGCTATCAGAAATGGATGCCAGAAATTGCCCACTTGTGGCGAACCACTTTTGACATTGGTCCTGAATGGATTTCTACCTCTTGGTACCGTGGCCTTTACGAAATTATCGATGAAAATAACAAGTATTGGGAAATTGCTAAGCCTGGCAAGTGGAACGACCCGGACATGCTTGAAGTAGATAATAGAAATCTTACCTACGAAGAACAGAAATCCCAGATGACCATGTGGTCCATTATGGCTGCTCCAATCATGATCAGCTCCGATGTTCGCAAGATGAGCGATCAGGTCAAGGACCTTTACCTGAACAAGGAAATGATTGCAGTAAACCAGGATTCCCTTGGCGTTCAGGGTCATCGTGTTTCTGATGATAAGGGCAAGCAGGTTTGGACAAAGCCCATGCGCAATGGCGATATTGCTGTCGCTCTTCTCAACAATAACACTTCCGCTCAAACAGTTGAATGCGACTTTTCAAAAATTGGCGTTACTGGCGAAGTAGAAGTTCGTGACATTTGGCAGAAAAAAGATCTGGGTAAGTTGACTCATGTTTCTGTGGAACTTCCTGCCCATGGTTCTGCAATGCTTCGCCTTGTGATCAAGCCCGTTCCTCGTGAGCCTTTTGGCGGCAAGCCAGCAGCAATTCCTGGAAAAATTGAAATGGAAAACTTCGACATTCCGGGAACTGGCGAAGGTAACAATACCTACAATGAAATGGATGCAGTGGATCATGGCGAAAACAACTATCGTGAAGGTACCGGTGTTGACATTTACAAGAAGGCAACAGGTTACATTGTTGGCTACAACCAGAAAGGCGAATGGCTAGAATACACTGTGAATGTTGCAGAAACTGGAACCTATACGATGTTTGCTGCAGTTGCTTCTGCAAACGAAACCTCCAGTTTCAAGCTGTCCATGGATGGCAAGGATATCACCGAAGAAATCCTTGTTCCAAAAGCAGCCGAAGGTGAAGAAAATTACGATGACTACAACAAGGTAAAGGCTAACGTGAACCTCACCAAGGGCGAACACATTATGCGCTTTACAGTCACTGGCGACTGGATGGACATCGACTACATCAACTTTGTCGCTGGCGAAAATGCAAAAGATGATGCTCCGATTGAAGGCAAGGAAGACCAGAACAATCCTGACGATGGTAACCCGATTTTTGCAAGTGCAAAGAACCTGGTGAATGTTTCTGTTGAATACAATGTATTTGCTCTAACCGGTAAGCATTTGGGTTTAATCAAGGCTTCTTCGGGTAATGTTTCTACAATGCTTAAGAATTCTGGATTTGCAAAGGGCATGTATATAGTTCGTGACCTGCACGGCATAAAAGCAATGCGAGTTCAAGTCAAATAGTTTTTGCTATGTAAACCAAATGACTTTCGTATTATGACTTTAATGGGGTGAGTATGAATTTTTTCAAGCTGTTTTCAATGGCCGCAATGGTTGCTAGTCTTGTTGCTGTAGATTCCTTTGCCGTAACAAATCAGTTTCGTGGTGTAAACTGGGCTGACAAGCGTGATAATTTCGTCTCTGATGCATTAGTGCTTTCGGGGATGGCTGGCGTAAATTCTTATGATGGTGCCGCTGTAGTTGCCGATCGAGTTATTGGTAGCTTTGTTGAACAATTAGGTACGAATAGTGTTCGCCTACCAATCAACGAACCGAGCGTAACGACAAGCTATTGGAATACCTACAAGGCTGTGATTGATGTTGGCTTGAAATATGGTCGAGTTGTAATGGGCTACTGGGGCCCTGCACAGCCCGCTGGTCCCAAGGACATGAACAATTGGTGGGCCATGTGGGAAAAGGTCGTGAAGGAATATGTAGATGACCCCAATGCCTATTTTGAAATATTTAACGAGCCCCACATGTATAGCAAAACGGAACTCCGTGACTTGTATGCGAAGTGGCTTGAAAAGTTCCCTGATGTTCCCCGCGACCACATCCTTCTTGACGGTTCTGGCTTGGCATGGAATGTGCCGGACATTGCTGACGATTCCCGTTTTGATGGCTGCCTTTTCGCGGTTCATGAATATTCCTTCTGGAATACTAGTATAGAAACGGAACAAGGCTGGATGAACAGCTTCAAGGGCAAGGTGGGCAAGTATGCCGATCGCACCGTGGCAACCGAATGGGGTGGCGCCATGGGACCTGGCGAAAAGAACGGTATCCATTACGATTACATGGATTACAATAAGACGCCCACCAACTACTTCATGGCCTACATTCGCGGCATGACGGAACAGTTGCGTCAATGGCAAATGGGCAGTTTCTACTGGGTCGGCCTTCGCGATGGCGATTGGTACAGCATGATGAAACGCAGCGGTGAAGGAGCGAACATCAAGCTTGAAATTGTAAACCAGTCAGGTGTAGATCGAATGCATTACGCATGGACCGATACGGTCGTTACAACTCCCGCTATTCAGGAACCCTTTGGTGGCTTTGATGCCGATGGTTCTGTCAAATCTGGCGATATTCCTAGCTTGGTCGGTAAAATTGAAATTGAAAATTACGACCTTGGCGGCAATCGCGTTTCTTATTACGATAAAGATTCCGAAAACAAGGGCAATGTC
This sequence comes from Fibrobacter sp. UBA1765, assembly GCA_002314675.1. Classification (GTDB taxonomy): domain Bacteria; phylum Fibrobacterota; class Fibrobacteria; order Fibrobacterales; family Fibrobacteraceae; genus UBA1765. The sequence goes on from DCGZ01000058.1 coordinate 7,357, forward strand.
TATCGTAAGGATGGGGTAGATGTTGTTGGATTGGATTGTTCTGATTCCTTGTCAACAAAGGATTGCAAGGGTTATGCAATCGGTTACACTCAAGAAGGGGAGTGGATGGAATATTCAGTGAATGTTCCAAAGACAAAAAAATATTATGCAACCGCACGTGTTGCAAGTGGATTGGATGTTGCTGGATTTGTTTTGTATGTTGATGACAAGGCTGTAACAGATACCGTTAAAATTCCAAAGGGTGAAGACTGGGTTACATATTCGAATATTGATTTTGAAACTACCGAAATTCCAGAAGGTGACCATGTGTTAAAGCTTATGTTTACTGGAGCTTACGGCAACATAGATTGGCTTTCATTCTGTGAAGAAGAAGGTTGTAGTGCAGAAGATGCAGATGCAATTACCCATGGCATTAATGCGGTTTTAGTCAATGCACATGAAGCATATAATGTTTTTACAGCAACGGGTAAGTACCTTGGGCGTGTAAACGCAAATGAAAATTTACAACAGGGTTTAAAGACTGCTGGTTTTGCCAAGGGAGTATATATTATGCGTAGTGTAAAAGGCTCCAGGGCTATTCGCGTACAATTAAGATAAATCTATATTTGTACCAAAAATATTGATTTGGCCAGGTACAAAATGCAGAATGAATTTGAAAACGCCCTAGAAGGTTTGCTGAATTTTAAGCATGTCGATCAGGAATCAGAAAAACACTATAACGAATTGTTTAGGAGTTTGATTTCTGCCTCTATGCAGATTTGCGGAGAAACAGATTATGCAGCCCTGGTTAATGAAAAAGCAAAAGCCGCAGAAGACAAGTATGGCGTAAAGATGGAAAACTCTGAAAACGAGAACGATCCTTACAAAAAGTTAAGGGAAGTTGTTCGCTTTGAAATGAGCCATGAATCCATTTTGAATGGCAAGGAACATGAACTTTGCTGCACTGAATCCAATTTCAAGAATGCACTTGCCAAGTTCCGCAATGAACTTGAAAAAATTGTGCCGCAGTCTCAGCTAGAAGTTGTTGATTCCATGTCCCAGTCGCTTTATTCGGACTTTACGAACTTCTTTGTTTGCGCTTCGCTTGACATGATTGCTGACGCAAAGATTTATGCCATGAAGGAATTTCGCCCGTTGCAGTTGAATGCCATGGGCAAGGAAGTTCGCACTTACGTGAATGTGATCAAGCAGCAAAATGCAAAACCGCAAAAATCGCAAACTGTTACGAACTGGTTCAAGAACGTAATGATTTTGCCTGCATTTTTGTTTAAAAAGCTCTATGGCATTAGCTTTGTAGAAATGTTTGAAGCAGAACAAAAGATTGTTGATGATGTTGCCCACTCATTTAATGTTTTTCAGAAGAATATGGAAACATTTAGTGCAGGTGGCGAATATGTAATTCTTCAGCAGTTCCTGAGGGAACTGAAATTGGAAAACTGTTTTACGGTTCGTCCAAAGGTTCAAAAATCAAGCAATGAACCTTTAGTCAACTAACTCTATGAATGAAGATTTAAAAAATTTTCTTGGCAACATTGCAAGGAACCTCACGAGCAACGGCACGAGTTGCCAAATATCTTCGTTGAATGTTATTGCTGCCTTGTTAAATGCAAATGGTTTTTCCGCAATCAAAGAAAATGCAGATGTTGAAAAAGTATTAAGAAATGCAGAACAAGAATTTTGTAATGCAGGTGACTTTGAATCTGCAAATGCAATTACCTGCGTGTTGAGTGCATGCGGATTTACTGCAAGCGAAGACTTGCAAGCTCCAAATACAGTTCCTGGCCGCGCAAAGAGAATGCGTTCTTGGCTTGGTGTCAATGGAGTTTCTGGTACAGGCCATTTTGATGATGGTGGTGGTTCACCAGAAAGTGGTGAAGGTCATTTCGGCTGGAACCGTTAAACAGCATTGATAACTTATCCATGGCATGTTCTTTTGGAGCATGCTTTTTTATTTGCATAAAAAATATTTTTGTACTTGTAAATTGTTTTTTTTTTGAAGTGCGGGGTAGGAATGCGTTTTCAGAAGAAGTTTGGTTTGATGGCAATGTTTTTGTGTGGCATTGCAACTGCAGCGACTCAGGCAACATTTTATGTGGCTCCAAATGGAAGCGATGCTAGCAAAGGTACAAAAGACGCTCCTTTTAAAACCATTGCGGCAGCTCAAAAGGCCGTTCGCGCAATCAATGGTGCAATGACGGGCGATATTGAGGTTATCCTAAGAGAAGGTACTTATCAACTTACAAGTCCTGTAAATTTTACAGAGGCAGATGGCGGCCAGAACGGACATTATGTGCGTTACAAGGCTTTTGAAGGTGAGCATCCCTTGATTACAGGTGGCGTGCCGATTACTGGCTGGTCATTGCATGATGAAAAGAACAACATCTGGAAAGCAGAAAATGTTGATGGACGTTTTCGCCAGCTTTATGTAAATAACAAGAAGGCTGTTCGTGCTTGCTTTCCAAATGTAGTTGCGGCAAATGACAAGGGTTTCGGTGGCTTTGACCACGATTTCGTGCGTCTCACCAAGGTGGATTCTACTGGTCGAGCATTTGATGTTTCTACGGATTATGTCAAGGATATCAAGAACATTGATAATGTTGAAATTCACTTGATGATTGCATGGTCCGAAAACATTCTTCGACTAGAAAGTGTCAAGAATATGGGGAATGGAACTTCAAAGCTTATTCCAAAGGACCCTGAACGAACAAAGCTTTTCCATCGTGCATACCCAATGCTTGGAACTGCATTCATGAGCAATCCTCCAAAGCAACAGGTATTCTACCTTGAAAATTCCTATGATTTACTTGATGCTCCTGGTGAATGGTACTTAGATGAAACTGAGCATGTTCTTTATTACAAGCCTCGCGAAGGCGAAAACATGCAGCTTGCAAATGTTGTGGCTCCACGCTTGAACACTTTGTTCAATGTTCTTGGAAAAAATACGAAGAACAAGGTTGGCTACATGGCATTTGAAGGTCTCACCTTTGCTCATTCTAACTATTTGCGCCCAAGCGATGAAGGTTTCTTGGATTTGCAGGCTGCGAATTTTAATGTAGATGTTCTTTCTGATCCTGAACGTGGTGGCCTTGGAACACTCAATAGCAATAAGTATTTGCTGTGGCGCCCAGATGCTGCCTTCCGTGTAGAAAATGCTCATCATTTTTTGGTACAAGGTTGCGTATTTTCTCAAATTGCAGCCACCGGCCTTGATTTTGTAAGTGGCACGAATGATGATATGATTCAAGGAAACGCTTTCTTTGAAATCGGTGCAGCTGGTATAATGATTGGCAAGTTTGCTCCTGATTCCTTGAGTGAAATTCATGAAGGTTACAATCCTTTGGATAAAGATGAAATTAGCACTCGCGATACGATCAAGAATAATCTTGTTACAAATGTTACCAATGAGCATCAAGGAGCTGTGGGTATTGGTGCCGGGTATCCTCGTTACATCGTAATTGAACATAACGAAGTTTCTTACACATATTATTCTGGAATTTCTGTTGGATTTGGCTGGACAAAAAAAGAAACTGCAATGACAAATAACCATATTAACTGGAATAACATACACCATATATCTCGCTTACTCTGCGATTCCGGCCCAATCTATACACTCTCTAATCAGGGTACAGGTGGCGAAATTCAGCATAACTATATGCATGATTATGGTGCCTCCAAGTATTCTGATTATTGGGTTCTCCCTATTTATTTGGATGAAGGCTCCAGTGGTTTTACTGTTAAGGAAAATGTTTATAAAAATTCTCCAGATGGAATTGGACAAAACCAGGCCGGCACAAATACAATTCAGCAATCTAGTGGCTATTACAATGCCGAAGTTGTTGCTAACGCTGGTATCGAAAAGGCCTTCCAGTATATTTTGAACATAAAGGAAATTCCGCAAGCTGACTTTTCTAACATTGTTGCTCAAGAACCGTTCAAGGTTCCGTTCGCAATTCCTGGTATTGTTGAAGCAGAAGACTATGACCTTGGTGGCCAGGGAGTTTCGTTTAGCGACAAGGACTTTGTAAATGAAGGTGGCGCATATCGCGATGATGGCGTTGATATTGTTGCTCTTGGCTGTGATGAAGCTGGCAAGAATTGCAAGGATGAATATGCTGTTGGCTATACAGCAAACGGCGAATGGCTTGAATACACTGTAAATGTTGCAGAAACGGCAAAGTATTATTACCGTGCAAATCTTTCAAGCGGCCTTGAAAATACAAGTATTCAGCTGCTTATAGATGGCAAGGCTGTAAGTGATACGATTGTTGTTCCGCAAGGTGAAAACTGGGATACCTATGGATTTGTAGAAGGCATTACTTCTGAAATTGAAAAAGGTGAACACACGCTCCGCATTTTGATTACTGGTGGCTATGTGAATATCGATTGGGTCAAGTTTGCCGTAACGGAAGAAGGCTTGAATGGCATAGCCCACAATTACAATTTGAATCTTGATTACATGCATGCTGGGGTCTATAGTATATATACAGCAAACGGCAAACTTGTTGGAAAGTTGAACGCATTGAACGCCCGCGACGCTTTAGCTGTTGCTCGTGCAATTACTGCAGTTCCAGGAACATACTTTATCAAGTCCAAAGGAATTTCTTTCAAATTCCAAATTAAATAATCCTCTTCTTAGAAAAAACTGTTGCCAGCTCCATAAAGGAACTGGCAATTTTTTTATCCATGTTGGACATGTCTTGACAAATAGTCCATGAAGCTTTAAAAAATAATATTTGGAAAGCTTTTGAAAAAGGGTATCTTTTTGTAGTAAAATATGAGGATTGTATGACTAATACAAAAAAGATATTATCCTGTTTGCTTGCTTCTGCATTTATGCCAATTGCATTACATGCGCAAGGCGATGAATGGAATGGTAATCCAACAAAGTTTGTTGTAAATACTCTCAAGCCGCATGTAACCTCGATGCCTTACAGTTCTGTAGAAGAAGCTGTTGCGGGGGAGCGCCGCCAATCGGAATGGTATCAGTCGCTTACCGGCACATGGAAATTCCATTGGGTAGAAAAGCCGGCCTTGCGCAATAACGTGTTCTTTCAAAGTGGCTACGATGTTTCTGGCTGGGATGATATTGCAGTACCTGGTTCCTGGCAAGTGCAAGGCTATGATCGACCGATTTACAGCAATGTGATTTACCCGTGGGCTAAAAATGATTGGATCGAACCTCCAACAGCACCAACAAACTTTAACCCTGTAGGCCATTATAAACGTACCTTCACAGTGCCAAAGGCATGGGATGGCAAGCGAATCCGTTTGCATTTTGAAGGTGTTGAATCTGCATATTACGTTTGGGTGAACGGCAAGTATGTAGGCTACAGTGAAAACTCCTTTACAGACCATGAATTTGACGTTACCGATCTTTTAAAGTCTGGCGAAAATGATATTGCCGTACAGGTTTTCCGTTGGTGCGACGGCTCCTGGATGGAAGACCAGGACTTTATCCGTCTTTCTGGAATTTATCGTGATGTGTATTTGTATGCAACTCCGAAGACTCATATCCAGGATTTTCAGATTGACGCAACTCTTGCAAGCAACTATACCGATGGTATTTTAAAGACCCGTGTTTGGGTTGATAATTTTGGTACGGCAGATGAAAGTGGCTATTCCGTAGAACTCAGCATGTATGATGAAAATGGTGCGGCCGTACTTTCTAATAAAAAAGAAAGCGTCGCTACAATCGGCAAGGGTGGCGAAAAGGATGTTATGTTCAACATTCCTGTCTCTGCACCAAAGTTATGGTCTGCCGAAGCTCCAAACCTTTACACCGTTGTACTTGAATTAAAAAATTCAAAGGGCGAAACCGTACAAATTGAAAGTAACAAGGTAGGCTTTAGGCGTGTTGAATTGAAGAAGGATGCCCAAGGCATTACACGCTACTATATCAATAATCAGCCAATCAAGTTCCGTGGTGTTGACCGTCATGAAATTGACCCGGATAAGGGCCGTGTAATGACCTACGAACGCATGGAAGCCGACGTTATTTTGATGAAGCGCTTTAACATTAATGCACTCCGCATGAGTCACTATCCCAATGACCCTCGCATGTACGATATTTGCGACAAGTATGGCATTTATGTTATTGACGAAGCTAACGTAGAATCCCATGGCGCAAATACTAAGTTGCCAAAGAGCAGTAACGATTGGCGAGCTGCTGCCGTAGAACGCATGACTTCCATGGTGCAGCGTGACAAGAATCATCCTTGCGTAGTGTTGTGGTCCTTGGGAAACGAAGCCGGTAATGGCGATGTCTTTGGCTCTGAACGAGACGCTGCGCATTGGGCCGATTCTACCCGCCCTGTACATTATGAAGGCGACTGGAACAATGCCGATGTTGCAAGCTGGATGTACTTTGGCCCTGGTGCAGTAAGTGGTTATAGGGATAACAACAAGCCTATCATGCTTTGCGAATATGAACATGCCATGGGCAATAGCGTAGGCGACTTGCAGGAATACATGGATGCATTCTATGCCAACCCACGTTCCTTTGGCGGATTTATTTGGGACTTTATCGACCAGGGCTTACGCCGTGATGGAGGCAAGTTCTTTAACTTCGGTGGACTCTGGGGCGATCAGCCAAATGATGACAACTTCTGTGCCAATGGCCTTGTGTTTCCGGACCGTAAAATTCAACCAGAAATTTGGGAAGTAAAATACCAGTACCGCAACATCGTTGTTCGTGATGTGGATGTTTCGAAGGGCAAGGTTTCCATTGAGAGCCGCTTCAACTTTGTAAAGATAAGTGACGTTGCCGATGGCTTCTGGCTTTTAAAGGAAGACGGCAAAATAATAAAGCAAGGCCGCATTGATGGTTCAAAGCTCAGTTTCGATCCATCGACAGCCAAGGAAATTACAATTGAGCTCCCGAATATTGAACCGAAGGCTGGTTCTGAATATTACCTGGATCTTGACTTTAGGCTTAAAAAGCCGACTCTTTGGGCTAATGCAGGCTTTAGCATTGCAACAGAACAGTTCCGTTTGAACCTTGGCGAAGGGGATGCTCCTCGCATTGATATCAGTTCCTTGAAAGGTCACAAGGTTACGCGCAGTACCGATGCGTTTACTGTAACAGGGAACGATTTCGAGGTCCGAATCGACCAGAAGAATGCTGTGATTGCAAGCTATGTGCTTGGTGGCGATACGCTTATCAAGGATGGCCCTGTGCCGAATTTTTGGCGTGCCCCAAATGATAACGACAAGGGCAATGGCATGGAAAAACGCTGCGCACCATGGCGTTATGCAGGTTCAAAGCGTTCCATAAAGAGTGCTACCGTTACAGAAGTTTCTCCGCAAGAAACGAGGGTGTTCTTCCAGGTAGATTTGCCGGAAGCAGGGTCTTCTAGACTTGGGCTCACCTACACAATTTATGGTAGCGGCGATATTCTTGTAGATTATACGCTTTTCCCTGATGCTGGCCTTTCTGAAATTCCAAACATCGGTACGCTCATTACCTTGCCTGGTGGTTATGAAAAGGTTCGCTGGTATGGTCGTGGCCCTGATGAAAACTACGTAGGCCGTAACCGTGGAAGCTTTATGGGTGTATATGCAACCGTAGCAGATTCCATGACCGTGCCATATATGGAAATAGGTGAAACTGGGCAACGAACCGACGTAAAGTGGGCTGCCCTCACAAATGAAAAGGGCAAGGGCCTGCTTGTTGTGGGTTCTCCAAGAATGGAATTCAGTGCGCAGCACTACACGCCGGAACAGCTTACAAATGTAAAGCTCCCTTGGGACTTGAAGCGTGACAAGGATATTACCTTGCGTGTTGACTTGCAGCAGATGGGTGTCGGTGGCGTTGATAGCTGGGGTTCAAAGCCGATGGATGCATACATGTTGTTCCCGAAAAAGGAATATAGCCACAAGTATCGCTTGTCTCCAATTCGTGAACAGCTGAATGACCCTACACGCCTTGCAAATTTGGGCTTTGACAACTTGAAGACTGCACTTATCACAAACGTTTCGTACCCATCTGATATTTACACGAAGGATGCCAAGGAAGACATTACGGATATTGACTTGGATACCGAGGAAAAGGATGCAGTGGCTATTAAGCCTGTAAAGCAACCAAGGCTTAATGAAACGCTTCAAACAAAGACTTATGTTGTGTTTGATATGCAGGGCAAGCGCGTTGCTACGTTTACTACCCGTGGCGTTGAAGATCTTGCAAGCCTTACAAGGAATTCAGTTAGCCGTAGCGGAGCATACATTGTAAAATCAAAAAACAGTTCCTTTAGGATATCGGTAAACAAGTAATGCTGTAATTCAATGGAAAGCTCCCGGGTAAACCGGGAGCTTTTTCATGAAAAAAAAACGCCTCGGAAAAATTCCGAGGCGTTTTTAAGCTTTGATGTTAAGCTAACAGACTCTATTAGAGCTTGTCGTTAGAACCAAGAACGTCAACGATCTTGT
>DCGZ01000029.1 GCA_002314675.1 Fibrobacter sp. UBA1765
TGCCGGAAGGCCTTGCCGTGGATGCTGACAGCCACTTCACTGTTGCTCTTGATTTGAACGTGACCGACGAACTGCGCCGCGCTTGCGTCGCCCGCGAATTGGTCAACCGAATCCAGAACCGCCGTAAGGATCAGAACTTCGCAATTACTGACCGCATCAACATCGAACTTTACTCTGAAAGTGAAATTCTGAAGCTGGCCGTTAAGGAAAACGAAGGCTATATTACCGGTGAGACTCAGGCTAACGCAATCATCTGGAAGGATTCCGCTGCAGGCTTGCAGGATTCTGACGCAGATGGCGAAAAGGTCGCAGTTGAAGCTGTGAAAGCATAATCACTGAAAGTGACAACTGCCTAAGGCGAGAGTAGCGCGAGAACTTGTTTTCGCATTACCGAGCCGCCGCAGTTGGTGTGCGAAGCACACACATGTTCAAGCAGGCTGTTGCTGAGAATGAAGCTTACGTTGCTGGCGAGACTCAGGCTGTGGCCATCAAGTGGGCTGCTTCCGCAGAAGGCCTCGAAGCCAACGATGCCGACGGTGAAACATTCAGCTTTACTACTGTGAAAGCCTAACAAGGCGAACGTCGCGAGCAAGCTTGCTTGCTCATGACCGAGCCGCATAGGCTAGGCACGAAGAGCCCAGGCTTAATAGCCCCGCGTGTCATCCCCGGCTAGACCGGGCTGCAACACACTTAGGAATTTATTCCTTAGTATGTCTGGTCCCCGTAGGGGGGGGGATCTAGCTAAAAATAAGTCCTCGAAGTTCAAATACTTCGGGGACTTATTTTCTTATGTGGAGATTATTAGAACGATAGTTTACTTTTTTCCACGTTTTTTTTTGATGCGTCAATTGAATCACGAATGCTGTCGCAGCAGCATCGCCATTTTTCAAGTTTACGTTCGGATGGATGTTCTTTTTTCACTTTTGCGGAATCGTTCACCCAACGAATGCACTCTACTTCACTGATTGCACCATGACAAGGCCCCAAGGGCGGCTGCTTAAGAAGTTCGTGAACCTCAAGAGAGTCCATCCCAAGAATAGTGAATTTTTCTTCCTCTGCTTTCACCGCGCTTAAGGCCAAAAGAAACAATGGAAAAAGAACCTTAGCGATCATCAATGTCCTCCATATCTCTAATATAATCTAATAAAGAATTTCTCACTTTAGGTTCATGATTCAATCGTTTCTTTATCAAATATTTGCCCAAGGAATTCCTTTGCAACTAATTCGTTGTTTCGATATAGTCATTGAACTCGTTGAGATTATTTATCGCTCCGCGAAGAATATTTCGTTGAACAGGAATCTTCCCCTGATTTAGATGATGGCTTGCGTCAAACATCATAGATTGCTTTGCGCTGGTCACCGCATGATGGTCTTTCTCATGATTGGCGATATCTCTCCAAATAGATCTAGGAAGATTTGAAGACATGTAAGTATGAGATCCTGCTATGGGAAATTTACTCTTGGCAAATCTTCCTCAGCTTTTCGAGCTCGTTCTGTAGGGCTCTTATGCGGAACAGGAGGAAGGTAATCCTCAAACGAATCGTTAGAGGATGGTAGGAAGTTGTGAAAAAAGGAATTTTTTGCCATAGATGGCTCCTTGGTGAAACGCTCCGTAAAAATTTTACAAAGCACGGTTAAACAAAAACCGTCTCAACAGAGCTATCTTTGAGGTCTCACTTCTTCGGATAGCAATATTCGAAACGGCGTCGTGGTATCACATAGGTGCCACGACGTTTTTTAATAGGTGAACTGTATGTTTGTTCACTGCACATAAGTTTAGTGAAATGTACGCTGCTTTGTGAGCGAATTTTTCCAAATCTACCCTCAAAATGGAGTGCTAGAAAAAGTGCGTTGGAAAATTTCTATGCACTTCGTGCAGAGGCAAGAAACTTGCAGGAAATGTCCTTGGAAGAAATCAATGATGAAATCCAGTCCGTCCGTGAAAAAAGCAAGGCTTAATTACTTCACTTTTTCAGCCCACTCAGTTTCCTTGAATCCAACCAACACAAAATCCTTGCCTACGGCCATGGGGCGCTTTACCAGCATGCCGTTGCTGGCTAACAGCTTAAACTGATCTTCTTCGCTCATGGATGGGAGCTTGTCCTTCAGTTGCAAATCCTTGTACAAAAGGCCGCTGGTGTTGAAAAACTTCTTGAGGGGAAGGCCGCTTTTTGCGTGCCATTCCTTAAGTTCATCTATAGAAGGGTTGTTTTCCTTGATGTCGCGAAACTCATAAGAAACGTTGTTGGCGTCAAGCCATTTTTGTGCCTTCTGGCAAGTGGTGCATTTTGGGTAGCATAAAAAGATCATTGTGTTAACCTGTAAAAGTTTGATGATAAATTAAAACAAATCCAACGTACTATCTAGATAAATTTCTTCGCGGACGTTCAGCTGGTATTCTTGCTTCGTCATATAGTAAAGCAGAAATTCCAGAATCAATGCGCTGCCAAGGCTGCGACCTTCGATTTTGAACTGGGAAAAACCTGCGGGGGCGTAAATGTTCTGGATGTCTTCAATGCCGATGAAGCCGGGATTCTTCTTGGCGTCGGAAAAGCGGTAGCCTTTCTTTGCGCCTGGGGAACGGCAGACGTGATCCTTGCAGTCTTCGCCCAGGTTTTTGCGGCTTACGTTTTCGTAACAGTTCTTGCGATCTTGGCAACCGAACCAGCAACATTCATTGCAAAGAAATTCCACTTTGCACTTTTGAACGTCGCTTAATCCGCGTAGCTTTTCTAATTCTTTATTAAGTCTCGCGGATTCTCATCGTCAAGTAAATCCGATCTAGGCTGAAAACAAAAAAAATCCCTAGAAAGAGAATTCTAGGGATGGTTAGGTTTCTAACTTGCGTTTTCGACCAAGTAAAGGACAAGTGATGAGACTTAACCGAGACATAAGATACCAAATTAGCGCACT
>DCGZ01000091.1:0-34796 GCA_002314675.1 Fibrobacter sp. UBA1765
CCTCAAAGCACCGAAGGTGCGACCCCATTCTGGTTTCTTGTTTCTGTTTTCTGTCTTCTTAATAAGCTAAATTTTAAACGGATTAACAAAGGATTTCATTATGCCTAAAATTTATACTTCTGCTGACCAGCTTATCGGTCACACCCCGCTTCTTGAACTTACAAACATCGAACGCGAACATAACCTCGGCGCTCGTGTCTTGGCAAAGCTCGAATACTTTAACCCGGCTGGTTCCGTGAAGGACCGCGTTGCAAAGGCTATGCTTGACGAAGCTGAAAAGGCTGGCAAGCTCACCAAGGACTCCGTTATCATTGAACCGACTTCTGGTAACACTGGTATTGGCCTTGCTTCCGTTGCTGCAGCACGTGGCTACCGCTTGATCATTGTAATGCCAGATACCATGAGCGTGGAACGCCGCCAGCTCATGAAGGCATACGGTGCCGAACTCGTTTTGAGCGAAGGCGCAAAGGGCATGAAGGGTGCCATCGCAAAGGCCGAAGAATTGAATGCTCAGATTCCAAACAGCTTTATCGCTGGCCAGTTCGTGAATCCGGCAAACCCGGCTGCACATGTTGCTACGACAGGCCCGGAAATTTGGGAAGACACCGACGGTAAGGTGGATATCTTTGTTGCTGGCGTTGGTACTGGCGGTACAATTACCGGTGTAGGCGAATACCTCAAGAGCAAGAATCCAAACGTGAAGGTTGTGGCTGTGGAACCTGCAACTTCCCCTGTGCTCAGCAAGGGCGTCGCAGGCGCTCACAAGATCCAGGGCATTGGCGCTGGCTTTGTTCCAGAAATCTTGAACACCAAGATTTACGACGAAATCATCCCGGTCGAAAACGAAGACGCATTTGTTTCTGGCCGTGAAATCGGCAAAAAGGAAGGCGTGCTTGTAGGCATTTCTGCTGGCGCTGCTCTCCACGCTGCAAAGGAACTTGCAAAGCGTCCAGAAAACAAGGGCAAGACAATCGTCGTGCTCCTCCCGGATACCGGTGACCGCTATCTTTCTACGGCATTGTTTGCAGAATAATGGTGGTGTAGTTTTTACACAGAAGTCGGCGGTTCAAGCAATGCTTTGAAAGCCGACTTTTTTATATATCGAAATATTTTTTTTAAATTTTAAGTATGTACAAAAGAATTTTAACTATCCAAGATATTTCCTGCGTCGGCCAGTGCTCCTTGACCGTTGCGCTCCCGATCATTTCTGCATGTGGTGTTGAAGCTGCCGTGCTACCGTCTGCAGTTCTTTCTACCCACACTGGTGGCTTTAAGGGCTTTACCTTCCGTGACCTTACCGAAGACCTCCCGGCAATCAGCGCGCATTGGACAAAAGAAGGCATTACATTTGACGCTTTCTACACAGGTTACCTTGGAAGCACAAAGCAGATCCAGTACGTTCGTGACATTTTGAATGCTCACGGAAACCCTGGCGCAAAGAAGATTGTTGATCCGGCAATGGCAGACAACGGCCAGCTTTATTACGGCTTTGATGCCGCTTTCGTGGAATCCATGAAGGGCCTTGTTGCCGAAGCCGACATTGTCTTACCGAATATTACCGAAGCAAGCTTCCTTACCGGCATTGAATACAAGGAAGTCTATGATGAGGCCTATGTAAAGAGCCAGCTTGAAGCTCTCGTAAAGATCGGTGCAAAGGCTGTTGTGTTGACTGGCGTAAGCTACAAGCCAGAAACAACTGGCGTTGTTGTTTATGAAAACGGCAATTACCGTTATTATGAACACAAGAAGATTGCTCAGGGTTGCCATGGTACAGGTGACGTTTATGCGTCTGCATTTGTCGGTGCTATTACTCGTGGTATCGAAACTTATGAAGCTGCAAAGATTGCCGCAGATTATACCGTAAAGTGCATAGAAAACACCATTGGCGATGCAAAGCACTGGTATGGCGTAAAGCTTGAAACTGCACTTCCGTTCCTTGTGAACGAAATTGAAGCCAAGGCAAAGTAAAAAAAGGTCTTTGGACGGGCTTTATCCATTATTTTTTTTGAAAAATGTGAAGATTGCCCTTGACAAATGCGTACAATTTTCTAAAATTGTGCGCGACCTAAGGACGATTAGCTCAGCTGGTTAGAGTATCACCTTGACATGGTGGGGGTCATTGGTTCGAGTCCAATATCGTCCATAACAAAGCCTCAGCAAATGCTGAGGCTTTTTGCTTTATCTTGAAGCTATTTCAGTCTTTTAAATTTTCGCATTTCCTTGTCTAGAATCTTATCTACGTATTTTGCATAAATAAGGGTAGTGCTCACGTCTCGATGCCCTAGCAATTTGCTTGTAACGGCAAGGGGAATGTCAAGAGTCAAGCATGTTGTTGCAAAGGTATGGCGGGCGAGGTGGCAATGCAGATATTGCTTTATGCCAAGGCGCTCTGCGCCACTGCGCAAAAATTTGTTGAAATAGGAATTTTCGGAAACCTTAAGGCATTTGCTTTTAGGCTCGTTAAATGTGTTTTGAACAAGCAGGCTGCGCGCCTGTTCTGTAATGGGTATGTACACATAGTCACCGGTCTTGTGCATCTGCTTTCGTATGTGTCCTTCGTGAATTTCATCGTATGTGAGTGACTTTAAATCCTGGTAGCGAAGGCCGGTAAAGCAGCCGAATAAAAATGCCTGGATTGCGTTTTTCTCTGGGATCCTGAGCATATCCTTGTGAGCCTGGAATTTGTCGTAAAGCTTGAGCAAGTCGTGCGTATTCAAATATTGCCTGTTGCCTTGCACCCGTTTGATCTTGATGTTCTCGAAAGGCTCTAGGCTTGTGAGCCCCTTAACCTTCATGCGGTGCTGAAAGTTCCTGAGCACAGAAAGTGACTTGGAAATAGTAGCCGGCTTGTTTCCTATTTCAATTAAGTGTGTTCGGTATTTTTTTACAAATTCAGAATCGACTTCTTCTATTTGTAAATCTGGAGCGTAATTGTAAATTTTTTGAAGGCAGAAAAAATAACTGCGCCTTGTGAAGGCAGAAAGTTCGTCGCATTCTTCGTTGAGAATATTGATGGCGGTTTTGTAGAAGTTCATATGATCCTTGCCGTTTGGGCTGAACGATATTGTTCAACGTAGGCGGCGAAAAGTTATGTTGCAATTTTGATGTTGCAAGTTTTTTTTGGCGAACTAAGAATTTTATGGAAAAATTGTCCATGGAATTTTTTGTTTGATATGATTCTCTGCCTAAAAACTCTCTAAATTGAAGGTTGTTGTTATTGAGGTTTGATATGAAAAAAACATTTTTAGGTGCGATGCTTGCTTTATCTGCGGCCGCAAACGCCTTTATTTTGACTGGTACTGTATCTAACGAGCAAGGCGAGGCTGTGAAGGGGGCTTCTGTGAGCTTGCCTGGCCTTGGGATTGCGAATACGACAGACGGGGTCGGCGCATTTACCCTTAGGGATTCTGAAATGGGGGCTTCGATTAACCACGTTTCAAAGCCTGGTTTTGTAAGTGTGAATAACAGCGTACTTTCGTACCTCCAGTCAAGTTCGAGTCCTGTTCTTGTTCAAGTTTTTGATGCCGTTGGTAATCGTGTTTTGAATAAGACTTTTCATGGTAGTGGTTCTGTAGACCTTGCCGGTTTTATAAAGGCGGAAGGTTCGTATTTTGCCCGTGTAAAGATGGGCTCCGCTGTAGAAAGTTTTAGGTTTACGGCGAAGGGCTCCTATAATTCGGCTTTTGAAAATGTTACTTCGCAAGCTTTAAAAAAAGAGGCTGCTGGGGAAACTTTGCAAGTGGTTGCCGACGGCTATGATACCTTGAAAATTGTTTTGGCTAACCTCGATACAAACGTCGCCTTGACCTTGAAGAAGGGTTCCGCAAATACTCAAGCTGGTGGCGATTCTGAAACTCAATATGCTTTTGGCTACGCCATGAAAAATGCGCCTACTCCAAGTAAGGGCTGTGGCAGGGTTTCAACCTTGCAAAAGACCAAGGATGTTGAAAACGGTTCCCGCTTTGAAATGAATGTTGCCGGGTTGACACGAGAGTTCTTTATTACCTTGCCAAAGAATTACGATAATACAAAGCCGTATAAGATTCTATTTGCAAATCATTGCATGGGTTCCAATGCAGAAGACTTCGTGCATCATTATCCTGACCAGGACCATCCATCTCCATACTACGGCCAGCAGGCACTTGATACAGAGAATAACTATATCTTTGTAGCACCTCGTGGCGACACTGATGGAATGCCGTGGCGTACTGGAGATGACAAGGACCACCAGTTCTTTGAAGCCTTGCTAAATACAATGGAAGAAAACTATTGCATCGATACGTCCCGCGTGTTTGTAACTGGCTTTAGCTTTGGCTCCATGTTCTCTAATTCCCTTGCACAAAAATTCCAGCATCGCATTCGTGCCGTTGTGACATACGCTGTTGCAGACTGGAATATCTATATTCCGACCAATGCAGGCAAGCCTATCGCCTGGATGGATGTTCATGGCATTGATGATGGTCTTTGCGCTTATGATCGCTTGAACAGTTCAATTACTAGAATACTCAAGAACAACGGCCCCGATGGTACTGATGTTAGCAGTGAAATTAACCAGATGGAGCGTTATACTAAAGACAAGGGGGCGACCCATGTCTGCTATAACTTCAAGAAGGTTGATCCTCGTTTTCCTGTGCAAGTTTGTACTTGGAATGGTGGACACCAGTGGACTGCATTTGACAGCGGAAATTGGCAGAATACCTGGGTGCCGGTGGCTGTTCACAAATTCTTTGAACAATTCTAATATTTAAAACTTCTCTCTTTCTTGATTTAAGTTTCCGTAGCAATGAACTGCGGAAACTTTTTGTATTTTGAATGCGTATGTCACTGATCTGTTTTCTATATTCTAAATAACTTGAAAGAGCAATCCTCTTGTATCTTGCATCTGGCTCTTGCATCTTAGTTCCTCTCTTCTGTCCTCTGCCTTATGAAATACAAATGCCCTGATTTTTTACTTGATGTTTCGAACCCTTTTGAAGGGGAAAAGTTGCTTAAAGATTTTGCCAGGGGCAAGGTTGTTATTGGCATTGATGAAGTTGGTCGTGGGCCGCTTGCTGGGCCAGTTGTTGCTTGCGCAGCCGTTTTAAAAGATGATGCCGACCTCTCCAAACTTTCTGCATTGAATGATTCTAAAAAGCTTACTCGCGCAAAGCGCGAGGCTATGTTTGACGATGTAAAGGAAGCTTGCCTTTGTTATGCAATAGCAAGTTCAAGTGTAGCAGAAATTGACGAAATGAATATTTTAGCTGCAAACTTCTTAGCTATGCGCAGGGCGCTTAATGCCATTGGTTTTGGCGTAAAGGTCAAGGCTCCGGAGCTTGATATTGATTGTGCTGGTACGCTCCCAAGTACAGATGTTTTAATTGCCGTAGATGGCAACTTGGCTATCAAGGAAATTGCCCCCGAAATTCAGATGCCAATTGTTAAGGGTGATGGGCGAGTGGCGAGTATTTCTGCGGCTTCCGTTTTGGCAAAAGTATTCCGTGACAGGCTCATGGACAAGTACGCAGAAACTTACCCGCAATACGGTTTTGAAGTGAATGCTGGGTACGGAACAAAAAAGCATTTGGCTGCCATCAAGGAATTTGGCTATACTCCAATTCACAGAACGAGCTTTCATCCAAAATCGCTGCAAGTAGAAATGGAATTCTAAAATAAAAGGCGTCAAGCATTTGCTTGGCGCCTTTTGAAGTTCAACGGAACTGATTAAAGTTCCGGCTGCTTGCCAGTGAGGCGAATATGTCATTCTCCGACTTGATTGGAGAATCGTCCTGTTGAATATTCAACAGAAAAATTTTTGTTAGAGCTCAGGCTGCTTTCCAGTCAGTCTAACAAAAATTTCGACGTACTTAGCAAGAGTGTTCTTCACAACATCTGCCGGGATTTCTGGGCCCGGGTAGCACTTGCCCCAGTCGAGAGTTTCGAGCCAGTCACGAATGTACTGCTTGTCGAAGCTTTCCTGGTTCTTGCCGACTTCGTACTTGTCTGCCGGCCAGTAGCGGCTGGAGTCCGGAGTAAGCACTTCGTCGATGAGGATTGTTTCACCGTCGATTTCGCCGAATTCGAACTTGGTGTCTGCAAGAATGATGCCCTTGCTTGCTGCGTAGTCGCGAGCCTTGGTGTAAATGTCGAGGGACATGTTCTTAAGGTCTGTTGCAACACGCTCGCCAACGATGTCGAAAGTCTGTTCGAAGCTGATGTTTTCGTCATGGCCGACGTCTGGCTTTGTGCTCGGTGTGTAGAGCGGCTTTTCGAGCTTCTGGCAGAGCTGCAAGTTTTCTGGGAGAACGTGTCCGCAGATCTTGCCGGTCTTCTGGTAGTCCTTCCAGCCGGAGCCAACGATGTAGCCACGGACGATGCATTCAACGGAATGGCGGTGTGCCTTCTTGACGATCATGGAACGGCCACGGAGGTAGTCGGCGTGCTTCTTCAAGACTTCTGGATATTCATTCACATCTGCTGTGATAAGGTGGTTCTTCATGCCGAGCTGCTTGAACCAGAACAGGGAAAGCTGGTTCAGGATCTTGCCCTTGCCAGGAATCGGTGTCGGGAGGACAACGTCGAATGCAGAGAGACGGTCGCTTGCGACCATGAGGAAGCTGTCGCCGAGGTCGTACATGTCGCGTACTTTACCTTGGTGGAACAGCGGGACTTCGGTAATCGGGGTTTCGAATTTTAAGCTCATAGTGCCCAAAATTTAGTAAACAAGAAGACTTTTGTTTAGTGATTTAAATCTTAAGTTTTAAACGAAAAAATCACTTTTTGTCTAAAAATTACCTAACTCGTTTAATATCAATGAGTTATGTTGAATCGTCAAGTTTGCGGGATAAAGAACTTTTAAAAAAGAAAAAGCCTTCGCTAGAAGACTTTTTTATGATTAAGTTGAAAGAATTTGCTTGAAATTATTTTTCAATGAGATGATCCTTTTCATCACAAGTGAACTTTTCTGGATTGTAGGGGCGCACTCCGCACATGGCAGGGTCTTCGGCGGTGACAGCTCCCTTGCAAGAACCCATCTTGCCCAAGGTAAGTATCTTGAACTTGATTTCATCCACAGCGACGTAAGGATTGTAGCCGTAGTTTTCGGGAGTGACTGCGTCAAATACAAATTCGATGTAAGTTGCTTCCTTGGAGGCAGCGATAATGGATCCGTCGGTGTTCGAGATTTTCTTAAAGGTGCTCCAGGGAAGGTCCAATACGTTGGTGTTGTTGTTTGTCTTCTTTAAGATGGAGTAGAACAAGTTGTTCTCATCGGTTTTTGCGCCCAGTCCGATTTTGAAGGCTTCGTTACTTTCGTAGGCGATGCACAAGCCTCCCCAGTCGGAGATGTCCATGCCTTCCTTGTTTAGATTGGCAAACATCCAGATTACCCCTGCACTAAAGGAATTGTCGAAGGTTGCTGTTCCCTGGATTGCGCCTAATTCGTTCACTTCTGTGGTGAAATCCAACAGATGTTCGATGCAATTTTCACAAACAGGTGTGTCTGAAACTTCTGCATCCCAGATGATAGTTCCTTCATAGGCTCCGGTAGTTGAGTGCCAGGATCCATCGGCAACGTTCTTGAGGGTTGCGTCTTTAGCTGGACCGCACCAAAGATCGCCGCAGTTCTCTACGCCAAATACAAAAACTTCGCTGCTTGAAGAAATTTCTTTGCTGGAGCTGGAAACAGCGTCTTCGCTTGAACTGGATTCTTCTTTGCTGGAGCTAGATTCACTGGAGCTAGAAACTTCATCTTCACTGGAACTGGATTTTGCAGTGCTAGAGCTAGACTTTACAGATTCGCTAGAGCTGGATTCATCTTTTTCGCTTGAACTGGATTCCGAAAAGCTAGAACTAGATTCGTCTAGGTCTTTGGCGCTGACTGATGAGTCACTGTCGGCGCAGCTTGCTAGGAACACAGTGCTGATTGTTGCGATAACAAAAGCAATTTTTTTTAATGTTATATTCATGGGCGTTCCTTTTTTGAAGTAAAAAACTAGCAAAAATCCCCAAAGTACGGCTAAGCAACTATCAAATTTGAACTTTATCAGCCCAAACTTATGCTTTGCTTTTTTTTGGACTTGAACAAGATTGCTTGGAGGCTAAATCCCGTATGTAAAAGACAACCTTCTCTTTGGCACTATATACTTGTTTTTCTATTTTAGTGCGACCTATGGCAGGATATTCTAAAAAGTACAAGAGCTCTAGTGGAATCTTTGACGATTTGAAACGGACAAAACGCGATAATACAAATCATGGTAACGTAAATCGTGTCGCTGAAAAAGCTTCTTTTGTAGAACTTCGCATCGAAAAAATGGTGCAGGGCGGAGATGGCCTTGGTCGCTTGCCCGATGGTCGAGTTTGCTTTGTGCAGGGAGCCTTGCCCGGGGAACTTTGCAAGGTCGCTTTGACAGTTAACAAGAAGGACTTTACCAAGGGCGTTGTCAAGGAAGTTCTTGAAGCTAGCGCAGATCGTGTAACGCCCGTGTGCCCGCTTTATGGGAAGTGCGGCGGATGCAGCCTCCAGCATTTGAACCCAGAAAAACAGGCTGAATACTTGCTGCAGGTGGAGCGTGATAACTTTAAGCGCCTTTCAAAGCGCGAATTGCCAAGTGATTTTAAAATCCATGTCGGTTCCCCTTGGGGCTACCGTAACCGGGCTCGTGTAGTAAACCTTGGCTCCCGTGGTTTTGGCTTTAGAGAAACTGAATCTAATAGCGTTATAGCGTTTGATACCTGCCCTGTTTTGACCGGAGCTCTGAATGATTTCTTGAAAGGCCCGGCACGAAAAATCAATGCACGTGAATTGAATGTTTTTGACAATGGCCTGGGCAAGGTCTGCTATTACTATCGCGGAATGTCTGCTCAAGAATTTGAACGCCACGCTCTTAATGTTGTTGAAATCGCTGGCTCCAAAATCGAAATGGATGCTTCGGTATTTTTTCAAAGCAATTTGGGCTTGCTCCCGGAACTTGTTGATGCCGTGTGTAATGCTGTTGATGATGGCATTGCAAATGGCGAAGCAAGTGACGAATGGCTTATAGACCTGTTTAGCGGTGTTGGCTTTTTTGCGGCGCTTTTAAAGGACCGGTTTAAGCGCATTACAACCGTAGAACGAGAACCGGGCTGCCTTAAGCATGCAGAAAAGAATCTTGCCGGTTGCAATTCCGAAAATGTTTCTGCTCCTGCCGAAACTTGGCTTGTCGAGAATGTCGTGGATGTCCCGGCGACGTTGATTGTAGACCCTCCAAGAACGGGCCTCCCAAAGGAAGCGTTAGAGGCGATTGTCAAGAGTTCGGTAAATCGGTTGATTTATGTTTCTTGTGACCCTGTAACGCTTGCCCGTGACTATGCAAAGTTCGCAGATGCAGGCTTTGAACTCAAAAAGGCTGAAGGATTCGCGTTTTACCCGCAAACTCCGCACATGGAAATGTTCTGTATACTCAGCCGATAGTTTTTTTGGGTTGCTAATTTTCTATTTTATAGTATATGAAAAAATTATTCCTGACTATTATTGCTGCAGGCGTATTGCTAGCCTGTTCTGAAAAAGAACCCCAAATCATTGCCGGTCACGAGTGGAACCCGGTAAGCCAGGTTGTTGCCGATACGAGTAGCGAACTTGTTTCTTGGAAGCCGTTTGTGGTTCAGCTTGATTATGGCAAGAATTTTGACTTTACAACCTTGAAGGTTGAATTTATTGACAGCAAGGGCAAGGTCCAGTTCTCGCAAGAAAAACCGGTTTCTTCTAAAATGGGTAGCTACACGGTGCAAGGTAAAAAGAACGGCTCGGAAATGTCTGCCAAGGACTTTTTCCATTCTCGTGAAACCCAGGAAGTTACGATTCGCTTTTCTACTGGCGACCGCGTAATTGCAGAACGTCATCTTCAACTTTTAGCAGATAACAAGTAGTATTATGAAAAAGCTTTTGTTTGCTCTTGGTGCAGCGGCACTTTTGACAGCCTGTGGCGATGAAGATACAACTATTTCGTATAAGCTTGAAAAGCCTGTAGACATGAGCCTTTATTCAGAAGGCTATTATGCTACAATCGACCTTGAAGGTATTGAACGCATGGGTACGATTACCGCTACCTATATGAATGTTGAATTTTCTTCAAGTGGCGATACGATTAAGCAGAAGCGAACATACGAAATAGACAAGTCAAGAGGCTATCTAAAAAACTACATGCCCTCTGAACTTGCGTGGCGTATCGGAAGCGTAGAAGTTGCTGGCATTGACCGCGAAGTCAAGGAAATCAAGGGGCTTGACAAGTACGATTCCCTTGTAAAGGCTTTGCCAATGCCAAAGCGCTGGAGCGATCAGCTTTTGAATCCTGAGTATTCAAAGCACCTTGTGCGTGCAGAAAAGCATCGCTTTGAAATGACCCATTTGCTTGTGGGCGGGCCGTTCCCGGAATACGACAATATTACCGAAACCTTGCGTGCTCAGAATCGTTTGAACTTTGCCTTGATTGGCATTGATTCTGTTGTTACCCAGGGTTTCCAGAAGCTTGGCGGTCGCCGTTGCTTTACATACACGGTTTACTTTACTGAAACGGAAAGCTTCCCGTATTACATTTGGGAACAGCACGTAAATAGCAAGATCGTGCCTGAGGAATTCCAGAAGTATAACAAGGGCTTGAAGGCTGAATACAATACGGCATACCAGGTTGCCTTGGAGCCGCATGGCGGCGTACTTTGCCAGGAACGTGAAGTAAAGCAAGGTGTTCATACGATGGTCAACCCGTCTACCGGCGATACCACAACTTTCAAGAGCAATATTACACTTGAAAGACTTTACAACACTCCAGAAGACAAGTAAGCCTATGAAAGTTTCTTTCCGCTCTTTTTTGAAAGCACCGCTTGTGCTTTCTGCTTCACTTTTCTTTGCTTCTTGCGCTACCCAATACTCTTCGGAACAGACGCTTGCAGAAGACTCTTACATGGTGTACAAGGAAACTTACAAGGCCTTCGCGGAAGCAGAAAAACGCTATATGGACATTCTCTTTAACTTGGAACGCATGCCGGAAGAAGAGGAACTGTGGATCATGAAGCGTGAAACGATGCTTGAACTTGAGCATTTGCGTGAATTGATGCTGCAGGCTCGTGGCGATTTCGATGATGCCGCCAAGGATTGGGACGCCCATTTGCAACAGCGGTTTGCCGACATGAAAAAACAGGAAAATTACAAGAGCCCTAACTTGAACCGGTCACAAGAAAAACTTTCTTCGCCTGGTGAAATGAGCGAAGCAGAAGCTCAACAGATTGGCAAAAATCCGATGTATTAAAATTGATTAAAAAAACGCGGCTGGTTTTACCCAGTCGCGTTTTTCTTATCAACAATAAAGATTACTTGATGATAACCTTTTGTGTTGCGTTGATGCCCTGGCCGCGAACCTTTACAAAGTAGACTCCCTTGTTGAGGCCTGCCATGTTGAAGGAATGTGCTCCAGCGCTGAGCGGCCCGTTGTGGAGTGTTGCAATGCGCTGACCAATTACGCTGAATACGTCTACGTTTGCATTGCCTGCTACGTGGGTATTGAACATAATGTTGTTGCCAGCAATCATGAGCTTGCCTGCACTTGCTGTCGGAGCGATCTTGATGCCAGATGTGCCATCTGGGTTTACAAGTTCGATCTTTGCAATGTCAGCCTTGCTCTGGGTTGCTGCTGTGAACAACTGGGTCTTGGTGTCAAAGCCTGTGATGACCTTGCCGTTATCGGCAATCATGTTGTCGAATACGACCTGGCCTTCAAAACCGACTGCGGCAACCATCAAGGTTACAGAGAAGAGATTGTCGAGGTCTGTTGCGTGTTCAACGCCATCTTCATCTTCGTACTTGGTAATGTCGAATTCGCAAGTTGCCTTTGCACCGTCATTGATCCAGCAGGAAGTTGTCGGAGACATTTCCCATGTCCAACCGGTAGCTCCTTCACCTCTGCGAACAAAAGCGAGGCCCACCCAGATGCCGTTGTCTGCACCACCGGAACCATTGTTGGTGATGTCTACAGCGATGGTCTTTGCGCCAGTGAGGTTTGGAACCTTCTGGTATTCGATGTTTGCACCATCCTTGCCGAGAGTCTTGTAGGTTACGCCCATGGCGAGGTCCTTGACTTCTTCGTTAGCCTTGGATGTGTCTGCTCCAAATGCTGCGTTTTCCTTGGAAGTCGGGCAAGTCTGTGTACCAACGCTAGCTTCGTTGTAAGATGCCCAGCCTGGCATCTTGTCGAGGGTGAGAACACGTTCGTCGGCAAGGTTGCTCTGCCATACGGAATTTGCAGTCTTGCTTACATAGCCACCAGACCAGGATTCATACCACGGCATCCACCAGCTCCAAGGTGCGCCATCTTCGTACATAAGCTTAACGTCTGGGATTGGACCGTTTTCGCTCAAGGAGATAACCTTGTTTGTGCCACCCTTGTTGGTGAAGTCAATGAAGGCGGATGCGTTGCTCTGATGGTCATTTGCATCATTGTAAATGTCAACAGAGAGAACGTCGTAGTAGGTTTCGCCCGGAGTCCAGGAAATCTTGGAAGCGTCCTGCGGGTTGAAGTCCCAGATCAAGTTGTTTACGCCATTCTTGAATACGAGACGTTCGTAGAGCAACTGGTAAAGAGCGGCGAACTGCTTGCCTGTGTGGGTGCTCCACCAGAACCATGCACCACCAGATTCATGGAGTGGGCGGAATACTGCAGCAACGCCTGCGTCCTGGAGTTCAAGGAAGATCTTTGCGACCTTGTCAATGTCGCCTGTAATGGCCTTGTATTCAGTGCTCAGGGTATCCCAGTTGGTGGTGCCCTTTACGAATGCCTGTGTGAAGTCGAAATCTGTGTAGGAGTCGTTTGCTCCCTTTACGTAGAATTCGGTTTCTTCACCTGGACGCCAGTGCCATGTAATTGCTGGAATGCCGCCCTTTTCCCACACGGACTTTGCAATATCGACAGCCTTTTCTGTGTATTCCTGGAACCAGCCGGATTCTGCGTTACCGCCAGTTGCGTTCATCAAGTCGATGCCAACGAGTGCCGGGTACTTGCCGCCTGCCTTATAGACTGCCTGAACGTCTTCATGCTTTGTGAAGTCGCCCTTGGTGTAGCCGTCCATGTTGCCGGTCATGATACCGGAAATGGTCTTCTTGCCAAAGTTGTTGGTAAGGAAGTTGTAAAGCTTGACTGCGGAAGGAGTTGCCTTTGCTGTTACAGGAGCGTTGCAAAGCGTAAACTTCTTTGCTTCGTACGGTTCAACGGAAATGTAGTCCACGTCGATGTAGCCCCAGCTCTTGGCAATGTCAATTTTGTTGGCGCCTGCGTTAAGCTTAAGGACTGTTTCTACGTCTGCAAACTTGCCCTTTTCAGTTTCTTCGAAGGTAACTGCGGCAGAAGCTCCGTTTGCTTCAAGGTTGTTGATCTTGGAGCCACCGTAGTTGTTCATGTAGTGAACGCGCACGGTGTAGTTGCCTGCGGAAGCTACAGTAACGTTAAAAGAAAGGCTACCGGCGTTCATCTTGACGTACTTGCCGCCAGATGCTTCGGTGCTTGTACCCATGGCAGTGCCAGTGAGGGTTGCATCTTCGGCTTCGTATTGCGCAGCAAAAGTAGAAGCTGCGGCAAGGCCGAATGCTAAAAGTGATTTTTTAAAATTCATTATCCAATCTCCCAAAAAAACATTTGAGTAAAGGGAAAATAGATTTTTTTTATTGTGTTCCGAAAAAAACAAAGTAAAAAGTAAGATAAAGAAGGTAAAAGGTCGCTTCGAAAAGCTTAAAAATGCAAAAAGTACGGATAAAATGCTACTTCTTAGGGCGATTTATCTGCCAAAAATTTCAAAAGAAAGCTTTGTAGCTGCTAAAAAAACGGTCTTCTGGCCGATAAAAAGACTTGTTCCCTGGAATCTTATCCGCTAAAATTGGAAATTTTACAATAGATGCCCATAAAGAATCCCAAATAATGTCAAAGTCGGCGGGTAAAAATGGTAAAAACCCTTATTTTATCCGCCATTGCATAAAAACAACCGCTCCCTATATTCACTAGCCCCTAGAAACCAACTGCATCTAAAGTCTTTTGTAATTCTGCATTCTTAATTCTTAATTTTGAATTAACCACCCCCTAATTTCTATATTTGCGCGCGTATGAGTAAGCATCCTTTATATTTTACTATCCACGGCCATTTTTACCAGCCGCCACGTGAAAACCCTTGGACAGGCACTATCGAGTGCCAGCCTAGCGCAAGCCCGTTCCATGACTGGAACGACCGCATCGCTAGCGAATGCTACAGCCCAAATGCCGCAAGCCGCATTCTGTCGCCGAAGGGTCGCATCGTAGACATCGTAAACAACTACGAATTCATGAGCTTTAACATGGGCCCGACCCTTATGGGCTGGATTCGCGTTCATACTCCAGAAACCTACAAGCGCATTCAGGAAGCAGACAAGAAGAGCTGCGAACGCTTGGACGGCCACGGCAACGCCATTGCTCAGGTTTACAACCATATCATCATGCCGCTTGCCACTCCGGAAGATCGCATTACGCAGATCCGTTGGGGCATCAAGGATTTTGAATTCCACTTTAAGCGTAAGCCGGAAGCCATTTGGCTTGCAGAAACGGCAATCAACATGGCAACCGTCAAGGACCTGATTGCTGAAGGCATCAAGTTCGTAATCCTTTCTCCGACGCAGGCAGATTGCTACCGCCCGCTCGGCAGCGAAGAATGGCTCGGCTGCTCCAACACAGATATTGATACGACCCGTCCTTACCGTATTTTCCCGCGCAATGCCGCCGGTGAAATCGATGGCGAAGGCCACTTGGACGTGTTCTTCTACAACCCGTGGCTTTCTAGCGCGGTTGGTTTTGAACACTTGCTTCGCGATGCAGGCACTTTTGGCCGTCGCATTCACGATGCATGGGATGAAAACCGTGAAGATCCGCAGCTTGTAAGCATTGGTACAGACGGTGAATCCTATGGACACCACGAAGCCTTTGGTGACATGTGCGCCGCATGGCTCTTTAACCACTATGCAAAAGAAAACAACATGGTTCCTGTGAACTATGGCTGGTATCTTGAAAAGTTCCCGCCGCAGTTTGAAGTCCGTTTGAAGAATGATATGGGCGAAGGTTGCGCTTGGAGCTGTGCCCATGGCGTTGGTCGCTGGTACCGTGATTGCGGCTGCTCTACAGGTGGTGGCCCGGATTGGAACCAGAAGTGGCGTGGCCCGCTTCGCGATGCCTTCAATCACTTGAAGCACTTGGCCGATGAAGTGTTCCTTCGTGAATTCCCGAAGATTTCAAATGTTGATCCGTGGGAAGCTCGCAATGGTTACATCGAAGCAATCGTTTGCCCAGAGGACCGTTCCCGCTTGCAGAACTACATTGCAAAGATCGTGAAGGATCCTAAGAACAAGACCCAGGTGAACAATGCTGTTCGCTTGCTTGAAATCCAGAAGTTCTGCATGTTCAGCTTTACAAGCTGCGGCTGGTTCTTCAACGATATCGAAGGTTTGGAACCGACCCAGAACATGCGCTATGCACTTCGTGCCATTGAACTTTTTAAGGGATTCTTGCCGCCATCGCACCCAATCAAGGAACAGTTCCTTAGCATTCTTGCTCGTGCAACAAGTAACGAACACAAGTGGAATGGCGCTGAAGTATTTACAAAATATGCAGCCCCGCAGGTTCCTGTTGTGCTTAAGCTTATGGCAGAATATGCAGCTGGTCTTCACTTGGAAATTGATGACATTGCTACGATTACCGATTCTCGCTTTACCGCAGAACGCGTTTCTAGCCGTCGTCGCCAGACAATTGTTCGCACCACATACAACGATGTTGAACTTGGCGAAAGCATTGTAGCTACGAACTTGCTCATTACCGATGCTTACGGCCGCATTAACATTGTTGCTGCCGAAGGTGCCGATGCCGAATTGCAGTTCGTTGAAAACCCGAACGTAAGCACAGAAGAACTCCGTAGCATGTACCCGACTGCATACGTTGTTCGCCTTAAGGATCTTATGGGCGACTCCTTGCAGCATATTAACCAGGCTTTGAACAAGAAGCACATTGAACAGGTTACTGCATCGTTCTCTAACTTTACGCTTTCAAACGGCCTTACAATCGATAGCCTTGCAGACTCTGAACATACATTGCCTGATACAATGCGTAAAATGCTCAGCCTTGAAATTAGCGCTCGCATTCAGAACCTTGCGTTGACTTACATTGATGCAGCCGATGATTCTGTGCTTGGCGAAATCGAAGCATTGATCGAAGAAGCTAATTCCTTGAATATGAACTTTAGCTTTGGTGGTACTGGCCGCTTGATTTACGCTAAGCTTTCTGAATTGATAGCCTCTGTTTCTGGCCGCCCGGATAAGGAAGTGGTAAAGCATATTACCGGACTTATTTCTATTGGCGACTGGCTCAAGGTTTACATCAACAAGACTGCTCTTGAAAACCAGGCGTTCCCGATCTTTAGAAAGTACAAGGAACACCCGAAGGGCGCTCTCAAGGACTTGCTGCCAATGTTTGACTGGCTGAACTTTGAACGCGTAGAAAACGTTTAAGTAGTTCAAAATGCTGAATCGAGAATTGGTGTTTGCGTTCGAAAAAATGCGACATCAATTCTTTTTTTTAATTTGAAATTTTGGTAATCTATGTATAAATTGTCTTCAAAGCCTTTGATTTCGAAAGCGGAGCTTTCTGAACGCGTAAATTCACTTGCTGCAGAAATTGCCGCAGCGGGGGAGTTTGACATTCTCCTTGGAATTTTGACTGGTTCCTTTGTGTTTGTTGCGGACCTTGTGCGCGCAATGCCCAAGGCAAATGAAAAAGGAATGCGTGTGAAATTTTTTAAGGCATCGAGCTATGGAGATTCTACGGAATCTGGAACGCTCACTGTGAGCGGCATGGAGAATCTTGATTTGACAGGCAAGCGAGTCTTGCTTGTCGATGATATTCTTGATACTGGCAATACGCTTTATCGCCTGGTGCCGATGCTTAAAGAGCGTGGCGCTGCTGTCGTAAAGACTTGCGTGCTACTCGATAAGCCAAGCCGCCGCGAAGCACCGATTGAAGCGGACTTTGTTGGTTTTAAAATAGAGAACAAGTTCGTTGTTGGCTATGGCCTTGACTATGCCGACGATTACAGGACTCTCCCTGAAATCATGACGATGGAAGAAGTGTAGAAGGCTTGACGGCCGCGTCTCTTTTCTTTTGTTATATTATACTCCATGAAGCGCTACCCGATTGGAATTCAAACTTTTGAAACAATTCGTGAAGGGGATTACCTTTACGTTGACAAGACGGACTATGTTTATAACCTAGCCCATTCATTTAAGTTTGTGTTCCTGAGCAGGCCGCGCCGATTTGGTAAGTCTCTTCTCACAACTACGTTCAAAAGCTATTTTGAAGGTTGCAAGGATTTGTTCGAGGGCCTTAAAGCCGGCGAACTGGAAAAGGACTGGACCAAGTTCCCGGTGCTGCATTTTGACATGAGCACGGCGAAGCATGTCGAAGAAGAGCAGCTGAAAAGTGAACTGAATTTCAAGCTTCTGCAATATGAAAAAATTTACGGCCGGGATGAGGGCGAAGTTGATTTGAACCAACGCCTGCAGGGCTTGATCAAACGCGCCGTGGCACAGACTGGTCAAAAGGTCGCAATTCTTATAGACGAGTATGACGCCCCGCTTCTTGATGTGCTGACAGATGACGAAAAGCTTGCGAAGCTCCGCCAGATCATGCGTAATTTTTATTCTCCTCTCAAGGCCTGCGATGCGGATTTGCGATTCGTGTTCCTCACGGGCATTACCAAGTTCAGCCAGCTTAGCATTTTCAGCGAACTGAACAATCTTGAAAACATCAGCATGAACCCTCGCTTTACTGCCCTGTGCGGAATTAGCGAAAACGAAATGCTTACCTGCCTTGACGAAGAAATTGGTGAATGGGCAAAAGCCCAGGAAGTATCCAAGGAGCAGGCTATTGGCATGCTTAAGGCGAACTACGATGGCTACCATTTTTCCAAATCTGTGGAAGATGTTTACAATCCATTCAGTTTGCTGCAGGCATTGAAAAATCAGGATTTGGGAGCCTACTGGTTCAGCTCCGGCACCCCGACATTCTTGTTAGAGCAGATGAAGCGCTTTGGCGTAAAGCCCGAAGACGTAAAACGCCAGGAAGCCTGGTCATCTAGCTTTGACGCACCAACAGAGGGCATGACAAGTATTTTGCCACTCATGTACCAAAGTGGCTATCTGACAATCAAGGGCTACGATCGTAACATTGATCGCTATGTTCTTGACATCCCCAATGGAGAAGTTCACCTTGGCATTATGAACAGCATGCTGCCTTATGTCATGAGTAATAAGGATGTTATCCCGGCCCAGAACATGGTGACGGACATGTACATGGCCCTTCGCAATGACGACTTTGCAACCGTCATGGAAAAACTGAAAATTTTCCTTGGCACGATCCCGTACACCGACAACACGAACTACGAAGGTCATTACCAGTCCATGCTCTTTGTAATCTTCTCGCTGATGTGCAAGTACGTGGACGTGGAAGTTCACACGCCGCAGGGCCGTTGCGACATTGTGCTTGAAAGCCCGAACAAGCTCTACATTATCGAGCTGAAATTGAACGGCTCCGTAAAGGCTGCCGAAGAGCAGATTGACCTCAAGGATTACGACGAACGTTTTGCCCTTTGCGGAAAACCTGTGGTAAATGTCGCCGTGAACTTCTCGGCAGAAACACGTAACATTGCCGATTGGAAGATTTTAGATTAAGCCGAACAGCTCTTTGGCTATTTCGCAGAAATAAAATGAGGCTTATTGGTTAAAATTCACGCTTCTGCCAATACCTCTTGCAACATTTCACCAGGTTGTTTGCCGAAAAACGCTGCCATGCGAACGAAGTTCACCATCGTAAGTTGGGTGTGACTGAAATGCCCGCTTTTTCGCTTGACTCCGACTTCGACTCCATAAAGGGTGTTTTTGTGTAAGTTCAGCTGAAATGCGAGACCGTCGCGAGAAATCCCCTTTGCTTTCCTGTATTTCTTTACGACTTTTGCAAGAGCCGCAGCAAAGCGGTCGTCTTCCATATTTAGTAAGTCGCAAAGTTTGAATTGGATTGGGGAGTCTGCCATATAATTACATGATAGATTTTACAGCAGGTAGTAACTATACAGACATCTGTTATAATTTCACAGAGGTATGTGACCGTGGAAGTGTTGTTTAAGGGCTTATATATTTAATGAAATTGGCCAAAACAATCTGAATTTAATGAAAAAATCATAGATATCTGTGTCTTTGGTTGAAATTGAGTTATATTTGTAATATATTACAGATGTCTGTGATATTCTGCGGGTGGTGGTCCCAGCCATTCGTGGATAACTAAACGGGAAAAATACTCTAGAGGTATAAATATGAAGACAACAAAGAAGATGGCTTACAAGAAGCCTCAGTTGATTGCCAAGAACAATCCGACTGGTAGTTTCGCTGCTGGCTGCCCATTGGAAGATCGCTATGGTGATTGGTCTTGCATGAATTGCGAACGCACAAAGTAAGTAATAATCAAAGCCGTTCATTTGCATTATGCGAATGAACGGTTATTTAACGAACGTTTGTGGAGATGACTATGAAGTGTCAAAATTGCAACGAGACGATTTTGCCTGGCGAAGCATACTATGTATGCAAGGAACATCAAATCTTATATTGTGAAAAATGCGCTGATAGATCTCAAAGGGCATGTCCTATAGATAAAGACCCATTGGAAGTAAATACGGTCTCATGCTAGAGCCTATGTTCCTAGAATCTCTTGAACTTGAAATTTCAAATCCTTGCAATGAACATTGTGTTCATTGTTACAGGCTGTGTGATAAAACAAAGAAGGGTTTTCTATCTGCCAAGGATGTTGAAAACATTCTTGATCAAGTTTCTTCTTTTCGTTCTGAAATATTAAACGCGACAATAACAGGCGGGGAGTCTCTGCTTAATAATGAGTGGCGAGAAATCCTAAATGTCATTCAAAGAAAAAAATGCCGATTTAGTCTGTTTACAAACGGATCTCTATTAACCCAAGATGATGCTGATTTTTTGACACAATTTATAGATAAGGGTCTTAAGGAGGTTCAGCTCTCGTTATACGCATTGGAACCAGAAATACACGATAGTATTACCGGTTTAAAAGGTTCTTGCGAAAAAACGAAAAAGGCTATTGAAATGCTTCACGCAAGGAATATCCCTGTTTTTGTGTCCTGTCCTGCTATGCAGCAAAATAAGAATGTATTACCAAACGTAATGAGATGGGCTGATAAAAATGGAATAGGGTCTTGTGCGGATTTGATGATTTTTGGCTCATCGGACTATTCTGGAAAAAATTTATCACAAAGGCTCTCTTTTGAAGATTTGGATTCTTTCTTCGATAAGACTATGGAAGATGATGGAGCCTTATCCTATGTTTGGGGTAGGTGTCGAGGGAAACCGAATTTATCAAATATCCTTTTTTATGGTGGTGCAGCAAGAAACCTCTGCATTTCTGGTGATGGTTCCATATATCCAATGATTGGTTGGTACGAATGTCTTGGAAACATTCATGAAAATAATTTAAAGGAAATTTTCTTTTCAGCACCTCTTTTACAAAAGTGCAGAAAAATTAAGGTCGCCGACTTTGTGGAATGTACAAATTGCAATGCTATTGGATATTGTTCGTTGTGTCCAATTCCTCATTTAAATGCAAATAAGGGCGAATTAATGAAATTGGATAAGCAACATTGTAATTACATACATAAAGTTAAGGAACTTGCCGAAAAAAGAAATTATCTATTAGAAAGGAAAAGTGAGATGAAAGCAAATGTTAAAGAGGAATTGTATCAATTTTTGAAAAAGGAAGGTGGGCTTGTGATAAACAATCAAATTGTGCTATGGTTTATACAAAAAAAATCAAAGTGCAATTATTCCTTTTCGTTGGAAGAAATCTTAAAGGAATTAAGCTCTGAAAAGAAGATCCTACGTGACGAAAAAGGCGCAAAAGCTCTTTAAAGGAAATGATTATGTTCTATCGACTCTCTAAAGATTCGTTTATTCGTTCAATTGGTGATTTTGGCTATATCTACAGCCAACTTACAAAACACGATCGTACCTATACAGAAGAAGGACGCATATTTCTTTCCGCTGTAACCCGAACTCCTCAGAGTATTGAAACAATTGCTTCGGAAATCTGTGAAAACTTTGAGGATGTTGCTCCTGCTGACATCATTGATGATGTTCGTGAATTTATGGACAGTCTTGTTGCAGATAATTATCTTGTAGCTGCAGAAACTGCCGAAGAATGTGCGACAAAGGACACTCAGTTTTCATATAAGGAAAATCCGAAAACCTCCTTTGTGTATAATGCCCAACAGCTTCCTGACGATGAGTTGCATTTTGCAGATACACAGTCGTTACTTTTTGAGGAATACGTAAAAAAGCCTGCCATTTACGCAGCTCAGATTGAAGTAAACAATCATTGTAACGAACGCTGTATTCACTGCTACATTCCACATGAATTGAAGAACGCTCGAATGCCATACGAATTGCTGGAAAATGTTTTTCAGCAGCTTCATGATTTAGGTGTTTTGCGTTTGACTCTTTCTGGCGGTGAATTCTTTTGTCATCCGGATGCCGAAAAAATTTTGAGAAAGGCTCATGAACTCGATTTTTCCGTTTATGTGCTTTCCAACATTACTCTTTTGACACCTCACATGATTGATGTTTTGAAAGAAGTGAATGTCAGCTATGTTCAAACATCTCTCTATAGCATCTATCCCGAGGAACATGACCATATTACGCAGTTGAAGGGCTCTTGCGAAAAGACAAAGGCTAACATCGATGCCTTAATTGCCGCAAATATTCCTGTGCAAATTAGTTGCCCTGTGATGCATACCAATTACAAAACTTATAAGGAAGTTTTGAAATTTGCTCATGAACGTAATTGCAAGGCTCAGACCGATTTTGTAATGATGGCTCGCTATGATTTTTCAACAGATAATCTTGCGGAACGCTTGACCATGGAAGAAACGGAGGAATTGCTGCGAGACATTATCCAGTTTGATGAAGATTATGTCAAGTTGACGGATACGCCTGTGTCTCAAATTTCTCGTGAAGAATGGGAAAAACAAAAATTTTGTGGAGTAGGGTTAAACAATCTTTGCATTGCTGCTAATGGTATTGTGTATCCGTGTAGTGGTTGGCAGGGAATGCCTTGTGGTAATGTTCGTGAACAACCGATTATTGATATTTGGGAACGCTCCCCACAGTTGAATGAATTACGCAGTGTAACAAGAGCCGCAACACCTAAATGCTACGATTGTGAAGACCGTCAATATTGCGCTCCATGTATGGTTCGAAACTTCAACGAAAGTGGTGGCGACTACACCAAGGTTGCTCCGCATTTTTGTAAGGCTAGTCATTTGAATAGAGTTCTTGTAGAAGAGGCAAAAGCCAAGCGTAAGGCTTGCTCCGGAAAATGCTGATAGACGAGTCTACCTTTACGGTAGACTTTTTAATAGGAGTATAACTTGATTTTTGACAGTCACATTCATTTCGGTCAGTTTGAAGATCGTTATTATACTCCGCCACAAATTTTACGGACCCTTGGCTGTGTCGGAATTACGCATTTTGCGTATTCCAGTACGAGTGCTGTCGTGACGGATGATCCTGCATTCATGTTCGAGGAACGCCTGGCTATGCAGGAACTTTCGCAAGGTCTGGCTAAGCCTATTTTATGGGTGACGCATTCCATGCTTGAAAAGTCGAAAGATCTTTCGCTCTACATGGATGGAGCTTCTTGCGGATTTTCTAAATGCAAGCCTGTTTGTGGTTTAAAAATTCATGGCGTCTCTGAACCCTGGGAGCCAAACGGCAAAGCTTTGCAAAGGGTATTTTCTATTGCAAGGGAACGCAACATCGTGGTAAAGTTCCACACTGGCGAACGAGACCAATGCTACGCAGGAATGTACAAGCATATTTGTCAGAGATTTTCGGATGTCCGAGTGATTCTTGCTCATGGACGCCCTTTGGACCAGACGCTCGGTGTGTTGCAATCCTGCGAGAATGTGTTTGTTGATACGGCCTTCATGCCGCATGAACATTTAAGAAGTTTACTGAACTTTGGTTTGGCTGATCGTATTCTTTTTGGCACGGATACGCCAATACCGGGGCGGTTTCTAAAAAGCTCTTTAACTCGCTATTTACGAGGCCGAATCGCGACCAGCCGAAAGATTGCTGGCAAGGATTGGCAAAAAATCAGTTGGGATAATGCTATGTCCCTGTTTTTGATGATATAGGGATGACGTTCGTAATTTTTTTTGCCAAAATGAATTTCTAAACTATAATATGTTTTAGCAGAGGAGTTTAGAATGGAGTTTCCATCGTTTGCAAACATTTTGGATTGGTTCGGCGCAAGCCATGAACTTAGCTCAATACTTATAGCGAGTGCGGTCATGACGCTCGTCGTTTTGCTAGCCCCCGTTTTGGCAGGCCTCTTGCTGTATGGCGTGGAACGATTGCAAATTGAACTCCTTGGTTTGATCAATCGAGACTTTGCCTACTTCTTTGCAAATTTTTTGACATTCCCGGGAACTTTTGTGCATGAAATGTCGCACCTGTGCTTTGCAGTAATCACGGGTGCCGAAGTGGATGAAATCTGCATGTTTGAATCTGACGATGGCCGGCTTGGGCATATAAGCTATTGCACCCGTGGCCCGTTCCCCATACAGATGGTACAGCATGCACTTAGCGCTTGCGCCCCGACAGTTGTCGGCTTTACTGTGGGCTATTTCTTGCTCAGGTACATTTTTAACAGCCCGCATTCTTTTTGGGGATATGTCGGGTTGTGGTATTTGGTCATCTCTTTGATTGACCACTCCACGATGAGTGATTCCGATTTGGCGCACTACTTTCAGGGAGTTTGGATTTTTATCCCGTTCGTCTATATCGGATTTTTTATTTGGGGCTTTGCTACGGTTTAGTGCTTTTCGTTTGCTTCAGACTCCATGCCGCGGAAGAATGCCAGTTCTTCAAATTCATCTTTCAAAAGATAAATGCATGCGCCAATCAAGTACAGTGAACCCGTTATGAGCACAGGTTCATCGCCGGCTTCTTTTTCAACGGCGCTTATTGCGTCGCGCGTAATGAAACCGCCACAGCCCGTGCTGTAGCCTTTGGACTGAATGTCTTTTGCGAGGTCTTCCGTGTCGCGGAAACGTTCGTACGGCGTGCGCACCGGGTGCCATGTTCCAATGGAATCTGCCATGAGCGAAAGCATCTCGGAAAGGTCCTTGTCTTGCAGGGCGCCGAAGATGGCGTGGAACTTTTTGCCTGGGTATTCTTCGCGGAGCGTTTCTGCAAGGCGTTTGGCCGCATGTGGGTTGTGCGCCCCGTCGAGAATGAACTTTAGCTTGCCGTCTTTGTAGAGCTTTTGCATGCGGCCGGGCCAAAAACTAGTTTGCAACCCCTGCGAAGCTTTGCTCGCATTAAACGCCACGCCGAGCATTGCCTTTGCCGCCGTCACAGCAAGGATTGCGTTTTCTTCGTAATGGCGGCCCGCATTTGGGAGCTTGGGGAGCTTTGAAAGTGCGCTGTCTAAACGAGCGAGCTCCGTAAAGCCGCGTTCTTTTGCGATGTTTGCTGCTGCGCGTTCAAGTTCTGCGCTCAACTTGCAGCGAACGAGTTTTCCGCCCTGTTTTACGATGCCAAGCTTTTCGAACAGTATCTTTTCTTCGGTGTCGCCAAGGACTGCGGTGTGTTCAAGGCCGATTCCCGTGAGAATTGCTAGTTCACCATTGGCGACTGCGGTTGCGTCAAAGCGCCCGCCAAGCCCTGCTTCTGCTACAAAGAATTCTACGCCTTGCTCGCGGGCATATACGAATGCAGCTACCGTCAAGGCTTCAAAGTATGTTGCCTGGACTCCTGTTTTTTCTGCGGCGTTTTTTACGGCGAGCAAAGCCTTGTCAAAATCATCGCGGGCAATCGGCGTGCCGTTTAAACGGATTCGTTCCTGCAAGCTGACAAGGTGCGGGCTCGTGTAAAGAACGGTCTTTGCGCCGTGTGCTATTAAAATGTTCGAAAGGTAGAACGACGTGGAACCCTTGCCGTTTGTACCGACAACATGTACGGTTCGAAAAGTTTTTTCGGGGTTGCCGAGTGCATCGCAAAGCTTTTGCGTAGATTCGAGGCCCGGCTTTATGCCGAACATTAGCAGACTTTCTAAAAATTGAAAACCAGACATAGCGTTAATAAAAAAATTGACATACAGAAAATAGAAAATAAGCGTGTTGGTGGCTTATTTCATGAATTTTTGCGTGTATGGAAGTATTTAAAGCGTCTGATATAATATTACAAAAAATGTAAAACAATGCATGTAACTTTACGAAAATTGTAATATTTTTCAAAGTGTGAAAAGTTTTAGAGGAGGAAATCTATAAAATTTCGTTAGTTTTACCAAAATTGTAAAAGTTGGCACGAAATTTGCGTAATAATGAACGAAAAACAAAAAATGTAAAAGGTAGAGCAGATGAAATTTTCAAAATGGACCGGTCTTGGCAACGACTTTGTGTTTGTAGAACCGGGTGAATTCTTTGATCTTGGTGATGGTCTTGCCGAACGTGTTATTAAATTGTGCGACCGTCGCTTTGGCATTGGTGCCGATGGCGTTGTTCTTGTAAATCCGCTGGATGATTCCGGCGTGTATTTTGCAAAGGGTAACGGCATTGATTTTGAAATGCGCATTTTCAATGCGGATGGTTCTGAAGCTGCAATGTGTGGCAATGCAACTCGTTGCGTTGCAAAGTTTATTCGTAGCAGAGGTCTTGGCAATGCCGAGACTTTTGTGCTTCATACAAAGAGTGGTCTTGTAAAGCCTACGATTTTGGATGATGGTCGTGTTTGTGTTGATATGGGCCTTGCACGCGACTTTTTAGGCTCTATTAAACTTGAAGCATGTGGCAATAAGTTTGACGCAGAAACGGTTTCAATGGGTAATCCGCATTCCGTTATTTTTGTGGATGACATTAATGCCATTGAACTTGAAAAGTGGGGTGCTGTCTTGGAAGTGGATAAGCAGTTCCCGGATCGTTGCAATATTGAATTTGCTCAGGTTGTGGAACCGGGTAAAATCCGCATGCGTGTTTGGGAACGAGGCTGTGGCGTAACGATGGCTTGTGGTACTGGCAGCTGTGCAACGCTTGTTGCTGCACAAAGAACTGGCCGAGTGGGCCTTGAAGCAGACGTTGTTCTTGATGGTGGTACGCTCCACATTAAGCACGAAAAGAATGGCCCGGTACTTATGACAGGACCTGCAACAGAAGTTTTCAGAGGCGAAATTTAGCCCTAAACCCTAGTCATTAAATTCTAACCTAGATCTTAAAAATTATGAACGAACAAATTTTAAATCCATATTACGATCGTCTCCCTGGCAGCTATCTTTTTTCAACTATTGCAAAAAAAATCAAGGAATACCAGGGCACTCACGCAAATGCAGATATCATTCGCCTTGGTATTGGCGATGTAACAACCCCGATTATCCCTGCTGCAATTGAAGCTATGCACAAGGCTGTCGATGAAATGGCTTGCAAGCAAACCTTCCGTGGCTATGGCCCAGAACAGGGTTACGATTTTTTGCGTGAAGCGATTGTTCGCGGTGAATACACAAGCCGTGGCATTGACATGGACCCGAACGACGTATTTGTAAGTGATGGTTCCAAGTGCGATGTTGCAAATATTCAGGAACTTTTTGCTTCAGACGTTCGCATTGCTATCCCTGACCCAGTTTACCCAGTGTATTTGGATAGTAACGTAATGGCTGGCCGCACAGGAATTTTTGGAAGCGATGGCCATTTCTCTGAAGTAACCTACCTTGCATCTACTGCAGAAAACAATTTCCAGCCGGATTTGCCTAAGAATCCTGTGCAGTTGATTTACCTTTGCAGCCCGAATAACCCGACAGGTACTGTTCTTAGCCGCGAAACCTTGCAGAAGTTTGTGGATTATGCAAATAGCACAGGCGCATTGATCTTGTTTGATGGCGCTTATAACTGCTACATTCAAGACGAAAGCTTGCCGCATTCTATTTTTGAAATTCCTGGTGCTCGTACTTGCGCTATTGAATTCCGTAGCTTTAGTAAGACAGCAGGCTTTACAGGCGTTCGTTGTGCTTATACAGTGATTCCGCATGAACTTGAAAAGCTTCACAATATGTGGAACCGTCGCCAGTGCACAAAGTTCAATGGCGTAAACTATGTAGTTCAGCGTGCTGCAGAAGCTATTTATACCCCTGTTGGCTGGGAACAGACCAAGGCTGTAATCAAGGGCTACATGGATACTGCCGCAATGATTCGCTCTGAATTGAGCGCTGCTGGCTACACTGTATTTGGCGGTGAACATGCTCCGTATATTTGGTGGAAACTCCCGAATGGCGAAAAGTCTTTTGACTTCTTTGACCGCTTGCTTGCAACCTGCGAAGTTGTTGGTACGCCGGGCTCTGGCTTTGGCCCTTGTGGCGAAGGCTATTTCCGCTTGACAGCTTTTGGCGACCATGAACAAACCAAGGTTGCCTTGAAGCGAATCCGCGAAAAATTATAATAAGGTATTTTATGCCTATGAATGAAATCACAGTCGTCCAAAAAATAAGCACTGTCATTATTCACGAGCGAAACGTGGACAAGCTGCTCGATGAGGTACTTACGATTCTTGACCAGGAAATGGGAATGCTTCGTGGTACCTTTGCATTGCTGTATGGCGATACGTTGCAGATTGAGTCTTCGCACGGGCTTGATGAAAATGAAAAGAAGCTTGGCCTGTATAAGATTGGTGAAGGTATTACTGGCCATGTTGCTGAAACTGGACGAAGCCATGTGATTCCAGATTTGCGTAAGGATTCCAGGTTCTTGAATAGGACTGGATCCCGTAATTACGACAGCCAGGTGGCTTTTATTTGCGTGCCGCTTATTCATGATGAACAAGTGATTGGCACGCTTTCAGTGGACCGCCCGGTAGATGGCTCTACGGACTTGGATCGTGATGTAGCATTGCTTGAAGTGATTGCAAATATCACTGGTGATGCTGCAAACGAATGTATTGAAATTCACGCAGAACACGATGCACTTCGTGAAGAAAACAAAAAGCTTCGCGATATGCTTTCGAACAATCCGAGCGAACTTGTGGGTAACTGCCGAGAAATGCAGATTGTGTATTCCCAGGTGCGCCAGGTTGCACCTTCTGATGCGACGGTCTTGATTCGTGGCGGCAGTGGTACTGGTAAGGAAATGATCGCACGTGCGATTGTGAACCTCTCAAGCCGTAAAGACAAGCCGTTTGTGACATTGAACTGTGCGGCTCTCCCAGAAAACCTTGTTGAAAGCGAATTGTTTGGCCACGAAAAGGGCGCCTTTACCGGCGCTGTGAACCGCAGAATCGGTCGAGCAGAAGCTGCCGATGGCGGAACGCTTTTCCTTGATGAAATTGGCGACTTGACCATGCAAACGCAAGTCAAGCTTTTGCGCTTTTTGCAAGAAAAGACCTTTAGCCGTGTAGGCAGTAACGAAGAAATTCATTCCAACGTGAGGTTCCTTGCTGCAACAAGCCGTAACCTTGAAGAGCTCATGGAAAAGAAGCTCTTTAGGGAAGACTTGTTCTACCGTTTGAATATCTTCCCGATTTCAATGCCCGACTTGGCAAAGCGTCAGAGCGACATTATTTTGCTTGCAGAACACTTTATTGAAAAGAAGAACTTGCGATATAATAAGAAGGTTGCAAGGCTTTCTACAACTGCAATTAACTTGCTTATGAGCTACCATTGGCCGGGTAATGTGCGTGAACTTGAAAATTGCATTGAACGAGCTGTGCTTACTGCAACGGATGATTGTATTCATAGCTACAACTTGCCGCCATCACTCCAGACAAGCCTTAGTGTTGGCTCAGTTGCCTCGAATGCAAAGAATGCTCCTCTTGAAGTTATGATGAATAACTATGAAAAGGAACTCATTACTGAAGCCATTAAGCGCAATAACGGCAATCTTTCTGCAGCTGGTAGAGAACTTGGCGTTAGCCCGCGAATGATGAATTATAGAATGAATAAGCTGGGCTTGCATTCTAAATAAAGAGTAGGGTAGTTGATGTTGAAATACCTAGGGCATTTTGCTCTAGGTATTTTTTTTAATCCTTGACGCAACGAATGGAAAATCCTGTGTTTTTTCCGGTGTAATCCTCGTCTGCACTAATTTGAGTATGGCTGAATTCTTTGTACATTGCGTAGCGTTCATACACTTCTGTTGAAGTCCAGAAATAGCTTGCAAGGCCGGTATTGAAATAGTCTTCCTTGTTGCTACCTCTTCCTGCGGGCAGTACTGAAAATCCGTAGGGGTTTTGGCAATCTCCTCCAAGGCCGCCATAATATTTCCAACCGCTAGCTGTTTTTAAGTTTTCTCCAGCAGTTTCTTTGCCGCCGACAGCCTTTAGCAAAATGTCCCATTCCTCGAGACTTGGCAAGTGCCAGCCTTCAGGGCAAATGCCACGAATGGCGCTTGTGAAATTGCATGTTTTTTCGTAGCCGCAGCCTTTCCCTTCAGGACTAAATTCCGCTAAGGAATCGACCGCGGAACTCCATAAGTACAAGTGCCCATATTTTGCGCAGCTATCAGCGCTGTTTTCAAAGCAAAAACTTAAAACGCCTTCATGATACTTGTAATTCAAGTTCTCAGCCATCCAGACTTGATCTCCGATTGTTACGGTCTTGTAGGTTTGACCGTCACGTTTGTCTGTAAGTTCGCCGTAATCAACATTAGGATTGAAGTAGTCGTGCTTGATAAAACTGGAACTGGATTCTTCTCTGCTTGATTCTTCTAAGGAACTGCTGGAATTTTCTTCGCTAGAAGAACTTGCCTCGTCATTGGAAGAAGAACTGGTCTCGCTTGAAGATATTGGATTGCTAGAAGATGATGCTATTGAACTGGACGATGATTCTAATTCGGAGCTAGAAGAAAGTTCTTGCCTTGAGGAAGAATATGCTAGCTCGCTGCTACTAGAACTTATGGATTCTGAAGACTCTAGGTTTAAGGAAATGCTTGAAGAATAATTTTCTGCAGTATTGTCATTGGAACTAGCTGATGTTGAATCATCGCATGCCCACATAAGAAATGGAATAATACTATAGAGAATGATTTTTTTCATAAAATAAAAGTAATAATTTTGTGAAATCAAGAAAAACGTTGGTAAAGCAGTACATACAAAGAAACCCCGTACCAAATGGCACGAGGTTCTTTGTTTATGTGGGGTGTTTCCTTAGAAGGCAGGGGAGAAAAACATTTCTGTAATCTGTTCTCTGTCTTCTGAATTCTGTTTACATGTTGCTGAAGATCTGGAAGCCACCGTAGGATTCTTGTCCGTGTTCGGAAAGATCGAGGCCACGGAGTTCTTCCTTTTCGCTCACGCGGAGACCCATAGTCTTCTTGATTGCAAGGAAGATTACGCATGCACCAATGAAGCAAGGAATTGCGTAAGCAACTACACCGAGAGCCTGGGTTGCAAGGTTAAAGCGACCAGTGTAATCGAAGATACCTACTGCAAGTGTACCCCAGATACCGTTTACAAGGTGAACGGAGAGAGCACCAACAGGATCGTCCAAGCGGAGCTTTTCGAAGAAGTATACTGCGAGAACTACGAGTACGCCACCGATTGCACCGATAATCCATGCGCTAAGCGGGCTAACAGTATCTGCTGGAGCTGTGATAGCTACGAGGCCAGCCAAGCAACCGTTGAGAGCCATGGTGGCATCCGGCTTCTTTGCAATGAACCAGGAAGTAGCTGTTGCTGTAATGATACCTGCGACTGCAGCAAGGTTAGTGGTTACAAGGATAAGGGAGGTATCGAACGGGTTGCCAGAGAGTGCGGAACCGCCGTTGAAGCCCCACCAGCCGAACCAAAGGATGAACACGCCGATAGTTGCAAGCGGAACGTTGTGAGCAGGAATTGCATGTGCCTTGCCGTTAACATACTTGCCGATACGTGGTCCAAGAATGATTACGCCAGCGAGTGCGCCCCAGCCACCAACGGAGTGAACGAGTTCAGAACCTGCGAGGTCATGGAAGCCTTCTGCACCGAAAGCTGCGAAGTCAGAGAGCCAGCCACCGCCCCAAACCCAGGAACCAACGATCGGGTAGACGAATGCTACATAGAGCAATGTGAACATGAGGAAGGAACTGAGCTTGATACGTTCAGCAACTGCACCAGAAACGATTGTTGCTGCAGTGGCAGCAAACATTGCCTGGAAGAGCCAGTCTGTGAAGAGGGAAAAGTGACCGTTATAGGCGGCAGTGAAATTTGCCGGATTCATCCAGTCACCAATGCCGAAACCAGCAAAACCGATCCAGCCATTGAATTCACCCGGGTACATAAGGCCAAAACCAAGGAGAGCATACACAGAGATACCAATTGCTGGCACTGCTACGTTCTTAAAGCAGATGTTGGAAGCGCTCTTTGCGCGGCAAAGACCAGATTCAACACATGCAAAGCCAAGGCCCATGATGAACACGAGCATTGCAGAAATCATGATCCAAATGTTTTCGGTCATGAAAATTGCGTCGCCAACAGACGGAGCTGCTTCTGCAGCTGCGGCTGGTGCTGCTTCAACTGCAGCTGCTACAGGAGCTGCAGCTTCTGCAACGGTTTCAACGACTGCAGCTGCGGCAGAAGAAACTGTGTCGGCAACAGCAGCGGCGGTATCGACGATAGTAGAAAGAGTATCAGACATTGTATTTTACCTCCTTAGCCGATTGCATCTGGGCCAGTTTCGCCTGTGCGGATTCGGATGCATTGTTCAAGGTTTGTTACGAAGATCTTGCCATCGCCGATGTTGCCGGAGCGTGCGCCAGCGATAATGGCATCAATGCAAGACTGTACGAATTCGTCATTTACAGCAATGCGGATGCAAATCTTCTTCAAGAGGTTTACTTCGGTTTCAACACCACGGTAAACCTGTGTGTGACCTTTCTGCTGGCCGCAACCGAGAACGTTTGTAACAGACATCTTGAAGATTTCTCTTTCGTAGAGAGCCTGCTTTACGCTGTTGAGCCTTTCTGGCTGAATATAGGCGGTAACGAGCTTCATAAACGATTCCTCCTGTTATTAGTAGATGAAAAGCATTTCGCGATACTTTGGAAGCGGCCATTGTTCGTCGCTAATGACGCCTTCGAGGGAGTCTACGACCTTGCGGAGTTCAGACATTGCAGAAAGCTTGTCTTGGTGCTTGCTTGTGAGAGCCTTGCCCATGACTTCGATTGCAGAGCTGAGAGCCTGATAGCCTTCGCCGAGTTCCTTTGCGTATGCGTTTACAGTAACGAGGCCCTGGCTTGCTGCAAGTTCGTTTGTCTTGAGGGCGCTTGCGTAAGCCTTGATAACCTGTGGCAAAATAATGCTCTTTGCCATGTCGTAAGCAACCTTTGCTTCGATATCTACGCGCTTGTGGTAGTCTTCGAGGTTGACTTCGTAACGGGATTCAAGTTCAACCTTGTTGAATACGCCGTACTTCTTGAAGAGAGCCACGTTATCCTTCTTTGTGAGGGCACCGAGAGCTTCCATGGTTGTGCGAACGTTCGGGAGGCCGCGCTTTTCTGCTTCTGCAACCCATTCGTCGGTGTAGCCGTTACCGTTGAAGATAACGCGCTTGTGTTCCTTGATGATGGACTGCAAGAGCTTCTGGAGTTCCTTGTGGAAGTTGGCCTTGGAAACCTTTTCCATC
Source organism: Fibrobacter sp. UBA1765 (assembly GCA_002314675.1). Taxonomy (GTDB): domain Bacteria; phylum Fibrobacterota; class Fibrobacteria; order Fibrobacterales; family Fibrobacteraceae; genus UBA1765. The sequence continues at coordinate 32,721 of DCGZ01000091.1, forward strand.
TTGTCTGCAATCATGTCGAATGCTTCTGCAACGATGGTGTTGAGGATTACGTTCGGTTCAGAGCAGCTCTGGCTAGAACCCGGAGCACGGAATTCGAACTTGTTGCCAGTGAATGCGAACGGGGAAGTTCTGTTACGGTCTGTTGCGTCGCGTGGGAGCGGCGGCAAAATGTCGGAACCGAGCTTCATTGCGCCGCCCTGCTTGCTGGACTTTGGTTCGCCCTTTTCAAGCTGTTCGACGACATCGGCGAGCTGGTCACCAAGGTACATGGAGATGATTGCCGGAGGAGCTTCGTTAGCACCAAGGCGATGGTCGTTGCCAGCACCAGAAACGGACATGCGGAGCAAATCGGCATGGGTGTCTACTGCGTAGATAACAGCGCAAAGTGTGGTAAGGAAGATTGCGTTCTGGTGAGGATCCTTGCCTGGATTCAAAAGGTTTGTCTTACCGTAGTTCACGGACCAGTTGTTGTGCTTGCCAGAACCGTTGATGCCTGCAAACGGCTTTTCGTGAAGGAGGCAAACGAGACCGTTGCGATCTGCTACGTTACGGAGAACTTCCATAATCTGCATGTTGTGGTCGCAAGCGAGGTTGACTTCTTCAAACATCGGAGCGAGTTCGAACTGTGCTGGAGCCACTTCGTTATGACGGGTCTTTGCAGGAATGCCGAGCTTCCAGAGTTCATCTTCAACTTCGTTCATAAAGTTAAGGATGCGAGCCGGGATAGAACCGAAGTAGTGGTCTTCCATCTGCTGGTGCTTTGCGGAAGCTGCGCCAAAGAGTGTACGGCCAGCCTGGTAAAGGTCCGGGCGCTGGAGGTAGAACTTCTTGTCTACAAGGAAGTATTCCTGTTCTGCGCCAAGGGTAACTGTAACCTTCTGCTTTTCAACGCCGAAGAGACCCATGAGGTGGTCTGCAGACTTCTGGAGAGCCTGAATGGAGCGGAGAAGCGGAGTCTTCTTATCGAGTGCTTCGCCTGTGTAGGAGCAGAATGCTGTCGGGATGCAAAGAGTTGCACCGTTGCCGTGACGCTTGATGAATGCCGGGCTTGTCGGATCCCAGGCGGTGTAGCCGCGAGCTTCGAATGTGGAGCGGATACCGCCAGATGGGAAGCTAGAAGCGTCCGGTTCGCCGACAATCAAGTTCTTGCCGGAGAATGCCATGATGGCCTTGTCGCCTTCCGGTTCAAGGAAGGAGTCGTGCTTTTCTGCGGTGGAGCCAGTAAGCGGCTGGAACCAGTGAGTAAAGTGTGTTGCGCCGCGGTCCATTGCCCACTTCTTCATTGCGTGAGCGACTTCGCCAGCGATGCTAGGATCAAGAGCTACGCCGTTTTCGATTGTTGCGAAAAGCTTCTTGCATACGTCTTTCGGAAGGTACGCCTTCATTGCTTCAGAATTGAAGACGTCTTCACCGTAAAAGTTAACGTTTGCTTCAGCAGCGGCCTGGATGCCAGTTGCTGGAGCGCTTGCAATTTCACTAATTGCATTGAGTCTTTGTTGGTTGCTCATATTGCGAACTCCTATTGTTTTTGTTTTCGCCCCCTTATATGCAAGAACCGTGCCAAAGTGAATTTCGGTGTCGCAATATGCTGAATTTTGCAGAAAATCAAACGTAAAGTTTTTGTAAGTAGTTTTTCGTATTTTGAATATTACAATAAATGTAAAGTAATGAGAGGTGTTTACAATTATTGTAAACAAAGTGGCGAGAATTTGCAAAAAAGGGCAATCTCCTTAGAGCTTGCCCTTGTGTCTTTTTCCTAAATTGCCTTATTTCAATGACTTAAATGCGCTTGAAGATATGAAAAGTAGTTTTACAAATTATGTATAATTGTGAATTTTTAAGGAAAGAAGGCTGAAACCTGAAACCAGGATATTGCATTCTTTCACGTTATTGCGAGTGAAACGCGGCAATCCAGGATTATGTGGATTGCCACGGGCCTAAAAGCCCTCGCAATGACAAGTTAAAATGCAAGAGCCTGATGCAAGGCAGAGAACAGAAGAAAGTAGGAAGACGGAAGACAGAAGACGGAAGACGTAAGAGATTGTAACTTCTCATGTCTTTGCGAGCGTAGCGCGG